>JAGKWZ010000044.1 GCA_021151605.1 Verrucomicrobiaceae bacterium | reverse complement strand
TTGGCCGCCAGCGCGGCGGGCAGGAGGACGGTCGTGCTTTGGAAATTCGCCCGGATGCTGCACCCGCGGAGGCAGTCGGTGGCCCAGAAGCACGGGGCACGCATCATCATGTCCTTGCCGATGATCTCCTGAGCCTTCGGGTTGTTCGGGAAGAGCTGCTTCGGCAGTTTTTTCCAGTCCAGCGGCTGGCTGAGCACGGCACGATGCGCGGCCACGATGGGCACGCCGATCTTTTTGCCCGACTTCTTCGCCATCAACTCGCCCAGACGCGGCTTTGGCGGTGGTAAAAGCACTCCGGGGGAGGAGTTCGGCGCGTTGGGGATGCCATCGTTTTCACCATAAACGCCGATGAGCTGCTCCACTCGATCATACCACGGCGAGATGTCTTCATAATTGATCGGCCAATCGACGCCGAGCCCGTCTCGCGACTTGGGTTTGAAGTCGAACTCGCCGAAACGCAGGGAAATGCGGCCCCAGTGGTTCGTGCGACCGCCGAGCATCCTCGCCCGCCACCACCAGAAGGCTCCCTCGGTGCCGTCTTTGTTTGTGTAGGGTTCCCCCGGCACCTGCCAGCCGCCGACACTGGCATCGTAGAAGCCGAAAGGCTTGTCCGGGTTCCGCTCGGCACGCAGAGGGGCCATCTCGGGCGTGTTAAACATGGCCGTCTCTGTCGCAGGCTCGTAGTTACGCCCGGCCTCGACCATCAGCACCTTCACGCCATGCAGCGCCAAAATGAGCGCTGCCATCCCACCTCCGGCACCTGATCCGACGACGATGACATCGTATTGAGGCTGGGTTTTGCGGTCGGTGAGCAGGGGCATGGGGGAGTTGTTATCAAAAACATCCCTTCATGTCTCGCATGATCTTTGGCGTCACCACTTTCGTGAAGACGCTGACCCACTAAAGAATGGAGCGCTAATTTAGATCACACCGCCCGCTCCAGCTTTTCGTCGATGCGGGCGACGAGGGCATCGAGCAGCTCGCTGTTGCCAAAGCGCTCCACCACGCCGGCGAGGAAGCCTTCGATGATGAGCTTGCGGCTTTCGCTGTCGCTGATGCCGCGGGCTTTGAGGTAGAAGAGTTCTTCGTCGCTGATGGGGCCGCTGGTGGCACCATGGCTGCATTTGACCTGGTCGGCGTTGATTTCGAGGCCGGGGAGGCTGGTGGCTTCGGCTTCGTTGCTGTTGAGCAGGTTGCGGCAGGTCTGGTAGGCGTCGGTGTAGTGCGCGCCTTCATCGACGATGATGAGGCCACTGAAAATGCTGCGGGACTGGCCGTAGAGGGCGTTTTTGTAGAGGAGGTCGCTCGTGGCGTGTGGGGCTTTGTGGCGCTGCAAAGTACGTTGATCGACGATCTGCTCGCCAATGGGCAAGCTGACGCTGAGCATGTCGCTGCGGGCACCTTGGCCGACGAGGTCGCTGACGCTCTCGCTGCGGCTGAAGGCGGCACCGAGCTGCACCTGGAAGCTTTTCACGCTGGCATCGCGTCCGGCGGTGATGCTGGAAAGATGCAGCGCCTGGGCGTCATCGGCCAGTTCCTGGCAGGCGGCATAAGTGATCTTGCTGCCGCTGCCGCCGACGAGATCGGCGATGGCAATGCTAAGGCCGCCTTCCCCTTCGAGACTGCGGTAATGATCGACGACGCTGACCTCGGCGTGATCACCCGTGACGATCAGCGTGTGCGGAAAGATGGCCGCGTGATCGCCGACGACCCAATGGAAGATTTCGACAGGCTTTTCGATGACAACGTTCTTCGGCACGATGATGACGGTGCCCGCTTTGACATGTGCGAGATGCAGCGCGGCGAATTTATTCGAGCCGAGAGCTTGCTCACCCTTCATGAAATGCTGCTGGAGGGCGGCTTCGTGGGATTTCAGGGCTTCTTCGAAGCTCACACAGACCACACCGGCGGGAAGGCCGTTCGTGTCGGATTCGACGAGCGTGTCGTTCACGAAGACAAAGCGTGCGGCGCGTTCCTTGAGGCCTTCGGTGGCTGCGAGAGCGGCTTTGGACTGCTCGACAGTCGGTGCTTTGGCCGGTGCGTGGTCGGCGAGCTCGATCTTCTTCGCGTTCGAGTAGCGCCAGTTTTCGTCTTTGAGGCCGGGAAGCGGCAAGGACTGGAATTCGGTCCATGCGGCGGTGGAACGGGCGGTGAACCAGTTGGGAGCGACGGAAGTAGCAGTCGGGGCGATGGCGAGGAGGCCGGTGGGAGTGTCAGAGGGCATGTGGAGTGAAAAATCTGGCTAGACTGGCTAGAACTGGGCGGTTAGTCTTGGCGATATGAAAGCAGTGAAAAAATCTGAGTGGCAGCTCCAGACGGCGAAGAACCGCTTCAGCGAAGTGGTGAACCGTGCGATCACGGATGGCACCCAGACGATCACGCGGCATGGAAAGCCTGTCGTGGTGGTGATGTCGCAGGAGGAGTTCCGGAAACTGGCTCCGCCGAAAAAGGATAAAGGAACGGTGGATTTACTGTCCTTGCTACAGTCCTGCCCAGATGGCGATTTACTCTGCGAGATGCTTGAGAAGAATCGAGCCGACATTCGCCGTCCAGTCAGAGAAAGAGCCTTATGAGCTATCTCCTGGATACCAATATTCTTTCGGAACTGACCAAGCCAGTGCCTGAGCGTGCCTTGCTCGACTGGTTCGCTAGCCAGCAGAAGGATGATCTCTGGGTTTCGGTCATTACCTTTGGAGAGATCGAACGCGGAATTCTGCTTCTGAACGAGGGGCGGAGAAAAAAGAACCTGCTCGCTTGGCTGGAAAGAGTCAGGACTGAGTTTGAGGAACGCACCTTGCCTGTGGATGTCCCTGTTATGCGCACTTGGGCGAAGATGTATTCCAAGCCTACTTACAAAGGAACAATGCGTGATGTGCTCGACAGTCTTCTGGCTGCCACTTCCAACCACCACGGCTTGTCGATCACCACTCGCAACAGGTCCGATTTCCCCAAAGACATTTCCACGGTGAATCCTTGGAGCGTTGGTGGAAAGAACTAACGAAAGGCAAACGAAGCTCGAAAGCGGTGTCGACGCTGACGCAACTACGGTCTCGCTTTGAATTCGTGAGGATTCCTCAAGAGTCCGAAAGATGTTCCTGAACCTGCCCCGGACTACGCGGTGAACGGTGTCGAGCACGGTCATCGGACATCCTCCATGTTCTGTGATTTCAGCATCTGGCAACCGCAGCCAAAGCAGTTTCCAGAATCGAGTAGCTGCTTAAGTGGCGGCCCTCGATGAAAAATTCGGCAATTGGGGCAACCGATGCCGTGTTTTTCGACAATCGCCTTTCGTGTGAACAAGAACCAAGAGATAGCCAAGACGCCCAACGAAGCCGCCACTCCAAACCACCATTCAGAAGCCTTTAGCACTTCAATGATCGGTAAAGCGATGAAACATGCGAACATGCCCGCTGCGCTGAGCAAACCCAGCCGCAACAATTCCGGTTGAGCGTCATTACAACGCCTCAAGAATTGCTCTCTGGTGATGGGAAAAGGTTCCAGCATGACTCCAAGCGGACGAGGGTGTCCGCATTCATGATTTGCCGTCAACCAACGCTGCCTTCCATTTCGAGGTCAATCAGCCGTTTCAGCTCCACGCTGTATTCCATCGGGAACTCCTTCACGAGGTCGTTGATGAAGCCGTTGACGCTCAAGCTCATGGCTTCGGCTTCGGTGAGGCCGCGTTGCATCAGGTAGAAGATTTGGTCGGCGCTGACCTGGCTGACGCTGGCTTCGTGCTGGGTGGCATGCTGGTTGCCGCGGACGCTGATGGCGGGGTAGGTGTCGGTGCGGCTGTTGGGGTTGATGAGCAGGGCGTCGCACTCGGTGTTGTTTTTGCAGCCTTTGAGGTGCTTCGGGATGTGGACGAGGCCGCGGTAGGTGGCGCGGCCTTCGCCGATGGAGATGGATTTGCTGATGACGTTGCTGGTGGTCTCGTCGGCGGCGTGGACCATCTTTGCGCCGGTGTCCTGATGCTGGCCGCTGTTCGCCAAGGCAATGCTGATGACTTCGCCACGGGCGCGTTTGCCCTTCATGATGACGCCGGGGTATTTCATGGTGAGGCGGCTGCCGATGTTGCAGTCGATCCAGCGCACTTCGGCGTCTTCGTGGGCGATGCCGCGCTTGGTAACGAGGTTGAAGACGTTGCTGCTCCAGTTCTGCACGGTGACATACTGGATCTTCGCGCCTTTCATGGCGACGAGTTCGACGACGGCGCTGTGCAGCGTGGCGGTCTCAAACTTCGGCGCGGTGCAGCCTTCCATGTACATGACCTCCGCGCCTTCATCGGCGATGATGAGCGTGCGCTCGAACTGGCCGAACTGCTCGCTGTTGATGCGGAAGTAGGCCTGGAGCGGATGCTTCACCTTCACGCCGGGCGGGACGTAAATGAAGGAGCCGCCGCTGAAGACGGCGCTGTTGAGCGCGGAGAATTTGTTGTCGCCGGTGGGGATGACCTTGCCGAACCACTTCTTGAAGATCTCGGGGTGTTTGTGCAGGCCTTCGGTGCTGTTGACGAAGATGACGCCCTGCTCCTCGACGGCGGCTTTGATGTTCGAGTAGGCGGCCTCGCTGTCATACTGCGCCTCGACGCCGGCGAGGAATTTACGCTCTTGCTCGGGGATGCCGAGGCGATCGAAAGTCTTCTTCACGTCCTCAGGCACGTCGTCCCAGGAGCGCTTCGGCTTCTGGCCGTCGCTGAGGTAGTAGCGGAATTCGTCGAAGTGGATGTTTTCGAGGTCCTTCGTGGCCCAATGCGTGGGCATGGGCTTGTCCTGGAAGACTTTGAGCGCCTTGTGACGGAACTCGCGGATCCAATCGGGATCGCCCTTCACATCGCTGATGTAATCGACGGTCTTCGACGTGATGCCGAAGCCGGAGTCGAACTTGTTGCGCTCGGGGAAGGTGAAATCGCCGACGCTATCGACGCGGATGTCGGAGATGTCGTTTTCGACGGCCGGTGGGACGTCGAGGGTGGAGTCGGGGGCGGAGACCATGGGGATTTATGATTTAGGATTTATGATTTGAGAAGTCAGCGCTCGGTGGAGGCGGGTGGATCCTCGCGGACGACGAAGGATTCGGTTGTGCCGGCCTCGTAGGTGACGGGTTTGCGGCGGACGATGGGGCGGTCGACAAAGACCCAGCCTTCTTGTTTGAGACGCTCGCCGACTTCGCGCATGTGGGCGTTGAAGCGGTCAAGATTGTAGCCGCATTCGGTCATGATTTGGCCGCGTGACCAGCGAACAAATTCGAGGGGATTGTCTTCGATCTCAGAAATCGTCTTCATAATTAGCTGAGCTTCGAGTGCTTGGTTTTAGCAGCGAGGAGGTCGAGAAAGCGACTGTAGTCGGCCTCAGAGGAGAAGGCTGGCTTGGGGAGCCAGAAGATCTTCGCTATGCAGTAAAGTAGCACGCCATCAGGAGTCCAAATGCTTCCAGCCGCTTTGGACCAAGGTAAGCGAATGGTTTGGATATCTCCTTCACAGACGACTTTCTCATCAGAGAAAGCCCACTTCTGGTTGTGACCAAGAAGGAGCTGCTGACTCAAACAGCTTGTTATATGCCGCCGCATAAATGGCTCTGAAATTAACCAAAGCCCCAAGCCACAAGTGCCGACAATAAACATTGTCCAGACGACGATGCTTGTTCCTTGGGGGCATTCTTTGATCAGACCTTGCACAAGCTTCAGTAACACGAAAACAAAGGGCCAAAGGAAACAGGCAAGACGCAGCTTCCAATAACGGCGACAGTGCCATCGCAGCGCTGTATCGATGTCCGCATTGGTAAGCATAAAGGTTGCCGTAATCCCTTGATTCATCGTTTCAGCTATGCCGCCGCGGCCAAAGGCTCCTCATGGACCCAGTCGTAGCCGCGTTCTTCAAGTTCGATGGAGAGCTCTTTGCCGCCGGTTTTGACGATGCGGCCGTCTTTGAGGACGTGGACGATGTCGGGTTGGATGTAATTTAAGAGGCGCTGGTAGTGGGTGATGACGAGGAAGCCGCGGTTCTCGCTGCGCATGGCGTTTACGCCGCGGGAGACAATTTTGAGGGCGTCGATGTCGAGGCCGGAGTCGGTTTCGTCGAGGATGGCGTATTTCGGCTCCAACATCATGAGTTGGAGGATCTCGTTGCGCTTCTTTTCACCACCGGAAAAGCCTTCATTAACGCTGCGGCTGGTGAAGCTGCGGTCCATCTCGAGCTGGTCCATGCGGGCATAGAGCTGCTTGTAAAACTTCACGGCGTCGATGTCCTCGCCCTTGGGCAGGCGGGCTTTGAGAGCGGCGCGGAGGAAGTTGGCGTTGCTGACGCCGGGGATCTCGTGCGGGTATTGGAAGGCAAGGAAGAGTCCGGCTCGGCTGCGGGCATCGACGGCCAGATCGAGGATGTTTTCGCCATCGAGGAGGACCTCGCCGCTGGTGACTTCGTAGTCTTCGTGGCCGCAGAGGACCTTGCTCAGCGTGCTCTTGCCGCTGCCGTTCGGGCCCATGATGGCGTGGACTTCACCGGGGTTGATGGTGAGGTTCAGGCCTTTGAGGATTTCGCGGCCGGGGATCTGGGCGTGGAGGTTTTTGATTTCGAGGGACATGGAAAGGGATGAGATATGGGGGATGAGGGATTATTTGGCCGCGCAGGCATCGCAGGTGCCGTGGATGGCGAGGTCGGTGCGGGTGACGCGGGTGCCTTTGGGGAGGTTCCAGAACTTGGCGGGGTCGAAATCGGTAGCGGGGTGCGCGTCGATGACCTTGCCGCAGGTTTCGCAGTGGAAATGGACGTGCTCGTGGAGATTGGCACAGTAGCGGGACTGGCCGCGCTCAAGGTGGACGAGCTTGATGAGCCCGGCAGAGGTGAGGTGGTCGAGACAGTTGTAAACCGTAGCAAGGGAGATGTGCGGGCTGCGGTCCTTCACCCGGGTGTAGAGGTCCGTGGCGGTGGGATGATCCGTGGAGGCGGCGAGTACCTCGAAGACTTCACGACGATGCGGGGTCAGCCGGGCATCTTTCCCGAGCACGGCCAGACGGCAGTCGAGGCCGGTCGGTTTGGCAGGTTGGCGCTGGGTGGGAGGAGGCATGGATTTTAGAATTAGAATGATTCTAATTATGTGAGAAACGACCCGCCGCAAGGCATGGATGCTCATTTGGCAAAATTTCCCTCGGAGGGCCTGCGCTGGAGCAGGGCAGAACTCAAAGGTGGGCAAAGCTGAGTCTGAAGTTCTGACATCTCTGACTCTTGCGGACCCACCGCAGGCGGAGGTGCTCCACGCTCCGGATTCGGGGAAATGGATCTTAAAACCGAAAAGAAGGTGTTCGAAGTCAACGAGGTGGACTACTTCAAGGGCAAAGACCTATCACCATGCCCCGCCTCATCGCCATCGTCGCCATGTCCTCCAACCGTGTCATCGGGCGCGATGGCACCCTGCCGTGGCATTTCCCGGAGGATCTGAAATTCTTCAAACGCACCACGCTCGGGCACCCGATCCTCATGGGCCGGACCACGTTTGAGTCCATCGGGCGGCCATTGCCGGGACGGCAAAACATCGTCCTGAGCAGGACGATGGAGCCGCGTGAGGGCATCACGGTCATCCGCGATGTCTCAAAGCTTGCGCAGCATGTCCCAGCGGACAGCACCGTCTTCGTCATTGGCGGAGCCCAGGTTTACGGCAATCTTTTACCGCAGTGTGATGGGCTTTACCTCACCTGGATCGAGCAGGCTTATGAGGGAGACACCTTCCTCCCGGCCTTTGAGCATCTCTTCACGCTGAAAGAGGTGATCGAGAAGACGGACGCGCTGGAGTTTCGCTACTACGAGAGGGTGGTGGCTTGAAATGCAGGCCCAAACGCAAAACACCTCCACGTGAACTCGCGGAGGTGCTTTGAACGTTAATCAACAAACCAACTACAGTCAGACTTATCAGGCCTGCCGCCATCGGAAATTCTTATTTGGAGTCCTGGAAGACGTCCTTCACGGTCATGGCGTCTTTACCCTTGCGGTCGCGGAGATAATGGAGGCGGGCACGGCGGACGCGGCCCACTTTGGTGACTTCAACCTTGGCCACTTTCGGGCTGTGCAGGGGGAAGACACGCTCGACGCCCTCGCCATAGGAAATTTTGCGCACGGTGAAAGCTTCGTTCAAGCTTGTTCCTTTGCGGGCGATGACGATGCCAGCGAAGATCTGGATACGCTCTTTATCACCTTCGATGACTCGGGTGTGAACTTTCACAGAATCGCCGACGCGGAAGGCGGTCACATCGCTCTTGAGTTGCTCGGCTTCGATTTTGGTGATGATATTGCTCATGGTAACAGTCGGTAAATTCCCTCGCCACACGGTTTCCTGAAGAGGCCGAACCGGGCAAGGGGCGCGCATAGTGGCGGTGATCTCTTTTTTCGCAAACGGTTTTTCCGTCCTTGCTGCCGAGACCTACTCCGGCCAATAAACCCGAACGATGACAGCCGACTACCTTTTGATCGATGTGGGCAATGGCCGCACAAAGCTCGGCCTGGCCACCCGAGATGCCCTCCTGGACCGCCGCGACCTGCCTACGCACGGGGTCAGCCAGGACGAAATTCGCCAGATTGTGGCAGGGTGGAATTTCCGCCGATCGGTGATCGCCAGCGTCGTCCCAGCGGTCGTTCCGGTCTGGCGTCAGGCCTTTCCCGATCTGCTGGAACTGCGCCACGATACGCCCATGGGCATAGGTATCCGCTACCCAAAACCTGAGAGCATCGGCCAGGACCGCCTCGCGAATGCTGTCGCGCTGGCGCACCTGCACGGCGCGCCGGGGATCGTGATCGACTTCGGCACGGCGGTGACTTTCGACATTCTCTCGGCTGACAAATACTACATAGGCGGCGTGATCGCTCCAGGGCTGCGCCTAATGACCGACTACCTGCACGAACGCACGGCGCTATTGCCTCAGGTCGAGCTTTGCGAGCCCGCCAGCGCCATCGGCACATCGACTGTCGCGGCGATCCAGGCTGGGGCGGCCATTGGGTATCGCGGCATGATTCGTGGCATCTTGGAGGCTTTGAAAAAAGAACTCCCGCAAGGCCAGCCCGTCCACGTGGTGGCTACCGGTGGCGATGCCGGGTGGATCATTGCGGGCATCGGCGAAGAGATCGCTGTGGACCCAGATTTGACCTTGCATGGACTGCGCTTGGTGGGCAATCTCGCGGCCCTCTCCCATGTCTGATTCTCCCCGCACCTCTGTTGGCATCGATTTCGGCGGCACCGCTGTGAAAATAGGCGTTTGCCGTGATGGCGAACTCCTTACCACTGACGAACCCATCCCAACGGCCAACTTTGCCGGCCCAGCCGCGCTCATCACTGAGATGGCTGCTCGCGTGGAGAAACTGCGCCAGACCTATCCCGACATCTGCGCCATCGGCGTCGGCGTGCCGGGGCTCGTGGATTTCGAGCACGGATTCGTCCACATCCTCACCAACGTCCCCGGCTGGAAGCATGTGCCATTGAAAGCCATCCTCAGCGAGAAAACCGGCCTGCCTGTCGTCGTCGAAAATGACGCGAACGCCATGGCCTGGGCCGAGTTCCGCTATGGAGCAGGCCGCGGACTGCAAAACGTCGTCGCCCTCACCATGGGCACCGGCATCGGTGGCGGGCTTGTTTTGAATGGCCAGATGTATCGCGGCAGTGGCTGCGCAGCGGGCGAGGTCGGCCAGATGAGCATCGACTGCGATGGCAAAGCCGGCCACTACGGCAATCTCGGCGCGCTGGAGAAATACACCGGCAACAAAGAGATCGCCGAACACGCCGTGCACCGCTACGCCGAGGCTCACATCGTGAAGACGATCGAAGAATGCACGCCCAAGCATATCGCTGAAGCCGCAAAAGCTGGCGACGACATCGCGCGGCAGGTCTGGGACGAAGTCGCCGACTGGCTCGGCACCGCCATCTCCAGCATCGCCTGGCTTTTGAATCCCGACGCCTTTGTCATCGGCGGTGGCGTGGCCCAGGCGGGCGACCTCATCTTCGATCCCCTGAAGCGGAAAGTGCAGTCCATGCTCAGCACCGTCGTCTGGGAGCGCCTGCAAATCGTGCCCGCCAAGTTCAGCAACGAAGCCGGCATCATCGGAAATGCTGCGCTGGCTGCGGATGCGATCAAGGAATGAATTTACTCAGGGAGCGCTGCCGGCCAGAATGGGCCGCAGCGCTTCCAGATTGGCAGATTCATCAAAGATGGCTCGGACAGGAATCTCGAAGCTTGGAACGACGTCGCTGCTCAAGATGCCCTCCGTTTGTCGCTCAGCAGGAGCGTAAGCCGAACCTGCGAGGCGGTGGAGTTCCACACTCTCCGTCACGGGATCGATGATCCAATATTCCGCGACTCCATGCATGCCGTAATCGTGAAACTTCACTCCCCGGTCACGACTTTCGGTGGAGGGTGAGACAACCTCCACAATCAAATCCGGGATGGGGAACCTCAGGGTATCTGGATCGATCAAGGCTGTCTTCGCGGGGCCGAAGAACATGACGTCTGGCTCGTAGTCATTGCGTGGAAAGGTCGTCATGGCCTTCTCGTGCCTCACCAAGCCCAGTTTGCGGACGCACACATACGCGTCCAACAACTTGAAGAACGACTGACTCGCCATGAGATGGCGGTTCAGCGCTGGTGAATGCATCACCACCTCCCCCTGGATGAACTCCCATTTGTGCTCGGGAGTGATGTCCTGATAAAACTTCCGCCTGAGCTTTTGTTCACGTCCCAGCGCCCGCTGAGCTTCCTGGATCAGTTCAGGAAGTTCGGGCGCATGGCGGTGAGCAGGGCAGATTCCATGGCAATAGGCTAACTCTAGGCGGGTGTCGTGTAAAGACCTCCTGAGCAGCATCAAGGCTGTCCCACTGCTTGTGCCGCTTTCCCGAAGCGTAGCACCCAGCCAAGCAGGGCTTTCATTCGCCCTGTCTGAGTGAAGCGAGCACTCACGCGCCAGTGATCGGTCAGGTCGTAGGCGGCCTGCACGCTGTCATTGCCACGATCTGCACCGGAGGGATTAAAGGTCATGCTGAGGCGTGGTGGCTCCTCGCGGACGACTTTCTTCTTGTTGAAGGTTTTCCGATACATCTCGCTGATAAAGAGGAACGCGGCACGGCTCGCAGCCTCGGCGGCGAGATCGCTGCCGCTGCCATTCAAGGTCGTGCCAGTGCCGAGCAGCGTCACGATGTCGGCCTCGCTCATCGGCGGCGTGCTGGTGAAGCGCGTCTTCGGGTTCGTCGATGCGCCGTAGATGTAGAGTGTGATGTCGTTGCTGCCGATGCGTGACTCGCCGCGAATATCGAGCGCTGGATCAAAGGGCTTCTGCGGATTCATCGTCACCACGCCTTTGGTGATCTTCACCAGACTGAAGGGGAGCTTCAAAAGCAGTCGGTCGATGTTCGCTCCTCCGGTGAGCAGTGGCGCAGCTCCCGTGCCGCCGAGCAGGACATCCGCTGAGATGGCACCGTTTACGAGATTGCCCGAAACCAGCAGTGGGTCACGGGTCTTCACGCGCAGGTCGAAGGTCCAGTCTTTGAGCATCGGCGGCAGTTCCAGCTTGGCGCTGCTGCGCTGGGTATTCTCCGGCACCGGCGGCACATCGGCGGGCAGTTTCAGCACGGGCATGAGGTCGATCTCTTTGAAGACGCGACCACGCACCGCCTCCACGAGGCCAGCCACACGTGCTTGTTTCAAAGTGCCCACGCAGGTGATGTCGGCATTGGCACGGAGGGAGGTCGTCGGATCGCGAAACACGAGCGCCTCACGGGCTTCCACCTTCAGATTCATGGCTGGATTCGCCATGTCCTTGGCATCGACCGTGCCGCCGAGCTTCACGCGACCACCGGCCATCATCAGCGACACATCTTCGATATTGAGCACGCGGTCATTCACTCGCAGCCGCACCTTCACATCACGCACAGAAGGCATGTCAGCCTTTGCCCACGACACTTCATTCACATCCAGATCGACGGCGGCTTTGATGAGTGGCTTCGACACCGTGCCGGCGACATCGGCATTGAGCTTCAGCTTCGCCGGCAGACTGCGGATCATCTCGGGCGCATACTCATTAAGGAAACCGAGATCGCTCTCCGCCATGCGCACTGCGACCTTCAAGGGTGCGTCATTCAGCAACTTTGGATTCGAGACAACGGCATGGACATCCAGCGGCATGTCAGACTCCACGGTCAGAGGTTGCAGCGGTGGCTGCACGAGCTTCACCAGCGACTTCATCTGACCACCACGCAGCGTGGTATCCACATCCAGCGTGGCCAAACCAAAGGCTTTGGGAGCATTCGGCACCTTCACCTCACGAAGGTTCAGCTTCACCACGCCATCCAATGTTTCGAGTCGGCCTTTGACCGCAATGTCCGCATTCAGGATGCCCGGCGGCACGTCTTCCACACCGGCGACAGCGGCGATCTCGTTCACTTTGAGGTTCGTCGCCTTCAGCACCACATCCACGGGCATGCTGTCGGCCTTTGAGTCCTGCATCACGTCAAATGGAGCGCTCGCGTGGCCTTCCATGATCAGCGTGTCTTTTTGCCAAAGACGCAGTTGGGAAAGGTTCGCCGACTTCTCATCCACCACGCCGGTCAGTGAAAGTTTCCAAAGCCCGAGCTTGGCTTCGAGAGACTTCAAATCTGCCCGCGTCCCAGCAAAGGTCGCATCCAGAGTGAGATCCGCAGGCTCCGGCAAGGTCGCTGGATGCACCTTCGCTGCCGTGAGGCTGGCCTTGCCCTCGCACTTCCAGGGTTGCAGGTCACCATGGGCATCGAGCTGGCTGAAAACACTGCCCGTCTTGATCTCCGGCGCACCGACACTTGCCAGCAGCGCATTCAGCTTCGCCAAAGCGTGCATCATGATGCCGCCCTTGGTCTCAAAGGCATACGGAGCCTTCATTCCCACATCGGCGCTGAGTTCGAGATGGTTCTCTTCATCAAAACGGATCGAGCAAGGTGCCACGCGAGCTTTGCCGTCCTTCGCCTGCACTTCGAGCGCGATGCTCGGAAGCACGCTGTCGCCAAATTTGCCTTCGCTGACCTTCAGCGTGAGGTTCGCCAGCAGCTTCTCCAGGGCTCCAGCGCTGAGATCCTTCACGGCGAAATCGGCTTTGCCTTGGATGTCCAGCTTTGCCGCCACAGGCTTCTCAGGTTTCGGCAAGCCTGTGGTCTCGATGAGCTTGGCGGGATCATGGATCACCACGCTCCACTCGGCCTTCACTGGCATCGCATCCTGCATCATCATCATGGCCTTGAGCGCGATCAGATTCCCTTCGCCTAGTGCCAGCCCAGGAATCTCCACCCGTGCCTCTTTGCCATCGAGCGCAAAGAGCGTCGCCAGCTTCGGCAGGCGATAGTTTTCAAAGGCGAGTGAGTCGCCATTCACGCTGCCAGTGACCTTCGTCGGCGTTGCACCGAGTCCTTCCGCCTTCGCATCCAGAGTCACGAGCCCCTTCACTGGAGGCGGCTTCACGAGGAGCTGCGAGACATCGGCGATGCTGGCCTTTGCCACGGCTGTCCAAGTCGTCTTTGGCCACTCATCGAGCTTCGCGGGCAACTGCGCCTGCGCAGTGACATCGACCCGATTGCTACCACGTGTGACCCGCAGCGTTTTGACCTCCGCTTTGGAATCCGCGACCGCGAGAGCCATCTCCACTTTGTCGATCATCGCCCCGGCAGCGCGGATGTTCGCTACCTCGAAGTTCGTCATCACCTTCAACTGCGGCGGCGCGAGTGGATCGCCCTCCACATGCACGACCAGCTTCCCGCCATCAAAGTTCACGTCCTTCGGCAGTCCTAGCGTTTGCAGCTCTGCCGCACGCAGATCACTGACCTGCACATCAGCCAGCACGCGCATCTTTTCGCCAAAGACACCCTCGACTTGAGCATCCGTTTTGATCTTCGCCGCACCGAGATGAGCAAGCACTTGAGTTACCACCTTGCCCGCCTCGAACTCCTTCAAATCGAGCCGCAGTTCATCCAGCACGACATCCTTTGGCAGTGCGAAATCGCGGATCACGATGAGGCGCGGCTGCCAGTCGATCTTCGCGCTCAGCGACTCGAAGTTCGGGCCGTCCGGCTCCACACGCAGCTCGCGGCATTCGAAGACGCCTGGCATGCCTTCGCCGACTTGCATCGTCAATCCACGCACCGCGATCCTCTTTCCATCAGAGAGAGTCACCGTGGCGTTGAGGTTCTTCAGATCGAGGAAGCTCGGCCACACTAGCGGCGGCGCTTTGCCCTTCTGCTGCACGGGCTTCTTCACCTTCACTTCGATCTCCGTCGATGCTGGCAAGTGGCGCAGGTCCACCTCCGCATCGAGATCATGCAGCGTCACTCCTTTGATGATGCGCTCCAAGTCAGCCCGCACATCGTAGCTCAGCGCCAGTTTCCCCAGCTTCGCACGCGGCAGCCAGTGCCGCTCACCGCCGCCCGTTTTGAGGTCGGAGATCTCCAGATCACTCCACAGCGATCCATCCACCTTCCAGGACAGCGGCAATCCCTGAGTGGCCGCGCCTTTGGGCCCAGCCCAGCGCACCAGAGCCAGGATGAGAGGCCGGTGAAACACTGCCAATAGCGCGAGCAGGACGAACCCGCTGATCAGCAGTCGCTTCACCCACCGCCAAAAGCGGCGGCGTGGCTTCAGAGTTGGGGCAGGATCGGGCACGGGGTCTTCTCGGCTGAATCCACCGCTGCCGCAAGTGTCACGCCAATCCATATGCAGACCCGTCTTGTGCAAAGCCCTGTCACTCGTCACATTGCTGCCATGCCAACCGCCCTACCAGAGACCAGCGAGCTCCTGCTATCCTTCGGCACTGCATTCGGGCTGGGATTGCTCGTTGGCCTGCAGCGCGAGTGGGAGCAGAATCGTGTCGCGGGTATCCGCACCTTCGCCCTCGTCGGCGTCTTTGGTGCGCTGAGCGGATTGCTCGGAGTTATCTACGGTGGCTGGGTCATTGCCGCAGCACTCGTGGCTTTCGCGAGCCTCGTGGTGCTCGGCCATCTGGCAGAGCTGAAGCACAAAGAACCCGACTCCGGCCTCACGACCGAGATGGCACTGCTGGTGATGTTTACCACCGGCATCATCACCGTCTCAGGTCAGCGACTGCTCGCTGTGATCATCGCTGGCAGTGTCATGGTGCTGCTGCAAAGCAAGAAACCGCTGCACAACATGGTCCGCCGCATCGGCGAAGATGATCTGCGTGAAATCGCCCGCCTCGTGCTCGCCGGGCTGGTGATCCTTCCCGCACTGCCGAATCGTGAGATGGGCTATCTCGGCGTGCTGAATCCTTTTTCGATCTGGCTGATGGTGGTGCTCATCGTCGGCATCAGCCTCGCGGCCTATCTTGCGGGTAAATTCCTCGGCGGCACGAGGGGTGCGGCACTCGCAGGCATCCTCGGTGGGCTCATCTCCAGCACCGCCACCACGGCGAGTGTAGCACGCCGCAGCCATGATCAGGGAGCCTGTGGCATCTGCCTCGCCGCCATCTCGCTCATCGCCTCCGCCATTGTCTTCGTGCGTGTCATGCTCGAGGTCGCCATCGCCGCGCCTGCTCATTTGAAAGAGATGCTTCCCCCGCTGCTGGCGATGATGTTTTGGTTCGGACTTGTCGCAGCCATCGCTCATCGCATCTCGGAAAGGTCAGGCAAACACACCGCCGATGAATCGCCGCCGTCCGAACTAAAGAGTGCTGTCGTCTTCGGTCTGCTATACGCCGTCGTTTTGATCGTCGTGGCTGCCGCACGCGAGCATTTCGGCGACTCCGGCCTCTACATCGCCGCCGCCATCTCCGGCCTGACCGACATGGATGCCATCACGCTATCCACATCGCGCCTTGTCAGCACCGCCAGTCTCGAAACCAGCACCGCCTGGCGCATGATCCTCGTCGGTGGACTGGCAAACATCGTCTTCAAAGGCGTGCTTGTAGTCGTGCTCGGAGCGCGAGCTTTCATCAAGCCCGCACTCTTCGGCCTCGGCATCGCCCTGCTTGGCGGTGTTGGGATATTGGTTCTCTGGCCGTGAATGATCAGCCGCGTTTTTTGCGTGCCTGATTGCTGCGCTCCACCGGCTTCTGCGACTGACGAGACCCCATGACGCGATGTGTGGTCTTGCGGATCTCCGTGCGTCCAGGGCTGCCGTGGGTTCCTCTGGCACCTGGGTTTTCCTCGTTGTGAATCGCCTCCGTCACAGGCTTCTTCGGCGTCTTGAGGATGGCGGTCACGCCTGATGCAGCTGCCTTCTTTTTCTTCGCGGCACCGATTGGGCTTGGGTTGGATTTCATAGACTGATTAATACCCTTGGTTTGCGCCGCAACCTTCTCCGCTGTTGCCAATCTCTGGTCATGCATTGGCAACAAAGAATGCTGCATGAATAGCAACGACACGGATGATCCCCGCGTTCATGGTCCACCCATGCCCGCCCAGTTCAAAGATTACTACGCCACGCTCGGCGTCTCGCGGGATGCGAGCGCAGACGACATCAAGAAAGCTTTCCGCAAGCTCGCACGCCAATACCATCCTGATACCGCGAAGGACAAGAAAACCGCCGAGGAGAAGTTCAAAGAGATCAACGAAGCCAACGAAGTGCTCGGCGATCCCGAGAAGCGCCAAAAGTATGACACGCTCGGTGCCAATTGGCAGGAGCCCGAGGCCGCCGCTCATGAGCAGGATGTCCATTTCGGAGGCACCGGCTTCAGCGACTTCTTCGAGCAATACTTCAGCGGTGGCAGCCGCTACGGCTTCCCGCAGGGCTTTGACGAAGGCATCCCCCGCACCCATCAAGCCCGCGCCCGACGTGGTCATGACATCGAGGGCGACATTCTCGTCACGCTGGAGGAAGCCATGCACGGCACCCAGCGCCCCCTTTCCCTGCAAACAATGAACCGCCAGACAGGAGCCGTGAACACTCACACCTTTGAGGTGCGCATCCCACCAGGTGCCACCGATGGCCGCCGTATCCGCGTGCCCGGCCAGGGAGAGCCCGGCATCAATGGCGGCGAAGCTGGCGATCTGTATCTGCGCGTGCGTCATGCCTCGCATCCCGACTTCACCACGCGTGAAGCCGACCTGCATCACGAACTCGACGTAGCTCCATGGGAGGCCGTGCTCGGTGCGGAAGTGATCGTCCCCACACTCGATGGCAGCATCAAACTGCGCATCCCAGCTGGCACGGAAGACCACCAACAGCTTCGCGTTCGCGGCAAAGGCTTGCCCAAAGGCAAGACCGGCGAGCGCGGCGACTTCTTCGTCACCATCAACGTGGTACTGCCCACCCAGGTCAGCGACGATGAACGCAAGCTCTGGGAGCAACTCCGCGTCACCTCCACCTTCAACCCACGCGCCTGACATGAACGAACCCATGCCTGATGCCAGCTACAGTCTGGAGATTGTGTCCGAACTCACCGGAGTCTCCACGCAAACCATCGTGCAATATCAGGAGCACGGTCTCATCCAGCCATCGCTTGATGACGAAACCATCCGTGCCCTGCGCCGCCTCGAGCATCTGCGCGAGACATGCGAGATGAACCTCGCGGGTTTGAAGCTCCTAACCCAGCTTTTGGAGGAAGTGGAGCGCCTGCGCGCTGAACTTCGTGGGCTTCGGTGAGTTGATCGTTTCGGCAATTTCTGAAAATATCACAGTTCATTGGATTCAGTGAAAACAAGGGCTGGTTTTGTCCTTCTGTGTCTGAATGAAACGGGTAAAAACGTGGTCAAAGTCCACCGCTCGTGAATTTCATCATGAGCGTGAACTCACTCAACACTATGAAATCAATACCACATCGCATGGTCATGGTCGGTGCCCTCGGAATCGCGCTGACATTATCCTCCTGTGTCAGTCCTTATGCGGGACCGAATGAGCGTCAGGGTGCCGTTGTAGGCGCAGTTGGTGGCGGATTGCTTGGTGCCATCATTGGCAATCAGAGCGGTCGGCCCCTGGAAGGCGCGGCTATTGGCGGCCTGCTCGGTTCATTTGCTGGAACGCAGATCGGAGCCAACCGGGATTCTCGCTACTACTATAGCAACTACCACCGAGGCTACTCTGTGCGCCGTCAGCCAGTCTATCAGCGCACCTATTCACCCTACCGCTACAGCCGCACACCTTACTATGGCTATGGCGGTCCCTATCGCAGCAACTACTTCGTCTCCAGCTACAACTCTCCCATGTATGGTTTCGGTCGGGGCTGGGGTTACGGCCCGTCATGCTGGTGAGTCAGTGTGACTGCTAAAAATAGATGGGAGCCCGGCCAAAGCGCCGGGCTTCATTTTTTGGGATGGGCTCAGCACAATAACCGCCAAATCAAAGCTCTGGACAGTCCCCAATGACTGGCTGCGTTATAGATGCAACCATGCCCATCTCCTTCCCGCCCATCTCTCGTCGCCAGTGGATCAAAGGCAGCCTCGCAGCAGCCCTCGCACCGCACTTTGCCCATGCAGCCAGCGATCCAGAGGGCGAACTCTGGGTGCTCTTCTCAGACACCCATATCGCCGCAGATGTGAAGCTCGAAGCTCGTGGTGCAGTCATGGGTGAAAATCTCCAGCGCTGCGTCAATCAGGTGCTGAAGATCGGCCAAAAGCCCTTTGGCGTGCTCTTGAATGGAGACTGCGCCTATCTCGACGGCCAGCAGGCCGACTATGACACCTTTGTGAAGCTCATCGAGCCCCTGCGCGAGTCTGCCATCCAGGTGCACTGCACCCTCGGCAATCATGATGATCGCAAACACTTCATCGGTGCTATGACCAGCCCACAGGACCCGCGCCCCCTCGAAGGCAAGCATGTCGAAGTGCTCAGCTCTGCCACCATGAACTGGGTGCTGCTCGACTCACTTCACGAAGTAAACAAGACTCCTGGCGAACTAGGTGAACTCCAGCTCGGATGGCTCGCCCGCACCCTCTCCTCCTGCCCAGACAAACCGACCATCGTCATGGCACATCACAACCCTCAAGGCCCCGTGCCTGAAGGCAAAAAGCCCAGCGGCATGGCCGATAGCGACGCCTTGTTCGCCATCCTGGCCAAGCACAAAAAAGTGAAAGCCTTCGTCTATGGTCACACCCACACCTGGGAGCACAAAAAACACGAAGCCACCGGCATCCAACTCATCAATCTGCCGCCCGTGGCTTACGTCTTTGGCAAAGAGCGGCCTAATGGCTTCGTCACCGCACGAGCCACAGCCGAGAAGCTCACGCTCGAGCTACGCGCCCTGAATCCCGCTCATGATCAGCATGGTGAGAAGGTAGAGATCCCCTTCGTCTGATCACTTCTTCAGCTTTGCATCCAGCTCGCTCAGCTTGAAGCGCACGCTCACCACATAGGCGGGTTCATTCTCTGTCCAGTGGCCGTACGTCGTCGTCACGATGGTGTCATCCGGCAGCACTTCCACGCCAGGATAGGTGCAGTCCGCGCCTTTCGTGTTGTCCATGATCCGCACGCGATACTGCCCCTCGGCGCCTTTCACGATGTCGTCATAAGTTCCCACCCAGCCGACCCAGTCCCCCTTCGTTACACTCACATGCGTCGTGTCACGGAAGCTGATGAAGAGCCGCCCATCCTTTGTGTATTTCGCCACATGGCGATCACCCGTCAGAGCTGCGGGCAGCTCCTTCGGCTCCGTCCACGTCAGTCCTTCATCGTTGGAGAAGATGACAAACGAGTTGTACTTCCGCGAGTTCTCCCGAAGTAGCACGGCGATCTGTTTTCCATCGGGCGACCTCAATGCGCCGGGCTCGCACAGGTTCGCATCAGGCAGCATCGCAATCGGCACCGGCACACTCCACGTCAGTCCGCCATCTTTGGAAAGCGTCGTGTAAACCCAGAAACGCCAGGGCTTCGCTGTCGATGAACTGTACTCCGGCGCGTGCGGGCTTTTGATGCGGTATTTCTCTTCACTGCCGCCACGAATGAAGCGCCCATCGTCATGGAAGAACGCCAAGTAATGCCCCGGCGTTTTCAGATCGATCACCGTTCCCATCGTCACCACTCCGCCGAAATCGCCGATGGGCTTCAGTTCGCTCCATGTCGCACCATCGTCCTCGCTCACTGCCATGCGGATCGGGTGCAGGCCGCTGAACATGATCAGCCGTTTCTTTCCCGCGGCATCTACCACGCGATGCAGGGTCGGCACCTCCAATGAAGTCTCCCAGGATTTCGGAGTCGGCAGTCGCTCGCTCCATGTCAGGCCGGCATCGTTGCTGCGCTTGTACACGATCGCACCCCGTCCATGTCCCTTGGGATAGACCGTCAGCATCGTCTTTTGATCCTCCAGCAGCACCGCCGTCGGATGACCGAGATACTGCCCGGCCTCACGGTCCACGATCACCTGCCGCTGATTTTCCCCGCTGATATCCACGACAGGGATCGTGTAGCCTGGGGCCAGCTTCGTTTTGAGATTCTTCGGCGGAGCCAAGACCACATCTTTCTTCTGCAAAGAAGTCTGCTGGGCTTGGGTGGATGCCACAGTCGCCAAAGTCAGTAGGGTAAAAACGAGGAAGGATGTTTTCATGGTCACTCATATCAACGTCCGACTTCACCCGACTCCATCCGGTCTTGCCATGAAACCAGGGCTCGAATCTTTGCCGCTACAATACCGCTGTGTGCGACGTTCTAGCGCGCCACCATGAAAGCATTCGTTCTCCTCCTGCTCGGCATTTTTGCGCTCCAAGCCACAGCAGCGGATTCAAAACGCCCAAATATCCTCTTCATTTACGCTGACGATCAATCGACCAAAACCGTCGGCTGCTATCCTGGCTCATGGCCCTGGGTGAAGACGCCAAACATCGACTCGTTGGCAAAGAATGGTGTGCGCTTTCATGCCGCCTATCTCGGCTCCTGGTGTATGCCATCACGCGCCACATTGCTCACCGGCCGCCAGCCGCATGGCATCGAGTCGATGTCGATGGAGGGAAAATATCCTGGCAGCACTTACGACCCCAAGAAGTGCCCCTTCATCCCCGCGCAGATGCGCCAGCAGGGCTACCACACCGCGCAGATCGGCAAGTGGCACACGGGGATCGATTCTGGCTGGGGACGTGACTGGGATCACCAGATCGTGTGGAACCGCCCGCTGCACCCCGAAAATGCCGGTGCTTATTACGAAAAGCAGATCCTCAGCATTGATGGCCAGGAGCAAACAGTGGACGGTTATCCCGCCGACAATTACACCCAGTGGTCGCTCGACTACATCCGTGGTAAAAAGCGCGACACCTCAAAGCCCTGGTATCTCTGGCTCTGCTACGGCAGCGTTCATGGCCCATCGAAGCCTGCGAAGCGCCATCTCGGCAGCTACAAAGACGCTAAAGTGCCCGTGCCTGCCGAAATCTTCCCGCCGCGCGAAGGCAAGCCTGATTACCTCAACAAGATGCAAGCCTGGGCCAAGGGCCAAGACGGTCATCCAATCGCCAAAAAAGGCGGCGAAGCTTTTGGTGAAACGAAGAAGGCCAAGCGCTTCGACGACTGGGTCCGCCAGGTGAACGAATGCGTCCCCGCCATCGACGAAGGTGTCGGTCAATTGATCGCCGCGCTCAAAGAAACCGGCCAATACGACAACACGCTCATCATCTACACTGCCGACCAGGGCTTCAGCATGGGCGAGCACGGTTTCCGCACCAAGCTCGCGCCTTATGACGCGAACTATCGCTCCCCCCTCATCGTGAGCATGCCTTCACGATTCCCGACCGGCAAAGTCTGCGAGGCGTCTGTCAACGCCACCGACCTCTCTGCCACCTTTCTCGCCATGACTGGCGTCAAAGTGCCATGGCCAGTTCACGGTCGCGATCTCACGCCGCTGCTAGAGAAGCCTGACACCGTCTGGCCGCACTCCTGCTACTACGAGCACATGGGCAACGAATACGGCGCCAAAGTCAGCCAGACCATCCTTACCCAAGGTAAGCAGGACAACTTCCAAGGCGTGCCGCTCTACTCCGCACTCGTGCAGGATCACTTCAAGCTTGTGCATTACCTCGATGGTCACTCCGGCGAGGAACTCTACGATCTCACCAACGATCCCGAAGAGCTCAAGAACCTCATCGCTGAACCGACGCATGCTGGGCGCATCACAAAGCTGCGCGAGGCGATGAAAGCCGAACTCGAGCGCACAGAGGCTGGCTTCGCCAAAGCTGTGAAGTAAAGCTACAGCAATTGAATCGGACGAAATGCTTTTCAGAGCGGGCATCAAGTAGCATAAGGGGCTCGTCATGTCCGACCTCCGCACCCTCGAACCTCGCAGTCTCTGGAATTGCTTCGCTGATCTCAATGCCGTGCCACGGCCCTCGAAGCGTGAGGAACGTGTGGTGGCCTTCGTACAGGCATTTGCAGAGCGGCATGGTCTTAGCTCGGTGCTCGACAGCGCTGGCAACCTGATCATCAAAAAGCCGGCGTCGTCGGACAGGCAGGGCAGCCCACCTGTCATCATGCAGGCGCATCTGGACATGGTTCACAAGGCGGCTGACGGCCTGAAGTTCGACTTTGATACCCAAGGCATCGAAATGTGGGTCGACGGTGACTGGGTGCGGGCTCGCGGCACTACGCTAGGCGCGGACAATGGCCTCGGCGTCGCCGCGATCCTCGCCGTGCTGGCCTCCAAAGAACTCTCACATCCGCCGATTGAGGCGCTCTTTACTCTGGATGAGGAACAGGGCATGGGCGGAGCGCTGGGATTGCAACCGGGTCTGCTCACGGGCAAAACCATGCTCAATCTCGATTCCGAGGAAGACGACACTTTCACCATCGGCTGCGCGGGGGGCGTCGATACCCTGGCAAGCCTCAACTATAGCGAAGCAGCCCACGGCCCCGACGAACCTTACCTAGCCATTCACATCACCGGACTTCGTGGAGGCCACTCCGGCCTGCAAATCCACGAAGGCCGCGCGAACGCCATCAAGCTCATGGCCCGCATCCTTAGTGCCTGCGGAGTCGAGGTTGTGGCGCTCGCCACCATGCGTGGCGGGAGTGCCAGAAATGCGATTCCGGCCCAATGCACCGCACAGGTCGTCATTCTCGACCAGCCACGCTTTGACGAAATTTTCACCAGAGAGGTCGAAGGCATCCGCGAAGAGTTCCGGCTCATCGAGCCGGACCTGAGCATTACCACGCAGCCGGTGAAGCCCGAGCACGGCTTCATTCCGACGATGGCCGATCATGTGCAAAAGCCCTTCGTCCTCGCCCTGCAGGCCGTAGTGAATGGCGTGTATAGGATGAGTCCGGTCGTGCCCGGTTTGGTCGAGGCTTCATCGAATCTCTCGCTCATCTCACTCGCCAACGGTCATGCCGAATGGAGCGGCCTTCAGCGTAGCTCGGTCGAGTCGAGCAAGGTGGATGTGGCACGAGCTTTTGCTGCACCTTTTCAGATGATGGGCATGGACGAGATGCACACGCCCGATGTCCGCCACGATGCAGGCTATCCAGGCTGGAGCCCCAGCGCAGAGTCACCGATCCTGGAGAAGATGAAAGCGCTCTACCGCGAGCTTTTCGGTCACGATGTCAAAGTCAGCGCCTGCCATGCTGGTCTCGAATGCGGAGTCATCAGCATCGCCTATCCCGATCTCGACATGATCTCCTTCGGTCCGAACATCCACGAAGCGCATTCCGAGAAAGAGTGCTGCAGTATCTCCTCCGTGCAGAAGTTTTGGAAGCTACTCACAGCGACATTGGCGGCGCTGTAGTCCGCTTAAACCTGAGCAACAGCCAAACGATCGGCAAGTTCACCATGGATGGGGAAAAGTAGCGCAACGACCAGCACAGGATCAGGAACAAGGCAGGGACACCGAGTCCAAATAGCAGCATGAAGGGACCGTGCTGAGACCTGGTCATCCAGCCATTTGCCTTTCCGGCAGCATCGAAATGAGTGGCCAGACGTTCGGGCAATCCGGGCAGCCAAGTGACGTGAGCCACCAAAAACACCAGCGCGGCAAGCGCGAGTATGATCCAGGGGATCTTGCTTTTCATGATCGGGAGGTTCCGGGTTCAGCGGTCTAGCGCTGCAATGGGGAAATCGGCGCTGCGAGTGTGTTGTGACCGAATGATGACCTCCATCTTCGCCACGATCTCTGGATGATCTGCAGCGACATTGGTGGATTCTTTCTCGTCCTTGGAGAGATCAAAGAGCAGTATCGATGGCGCAGCGGTGGCGACTTTTGTTTTTCGGCCAGAAAGGCCCGTCTTGATGAGCTTCCACGAGCCCATGTGGACGCAAAGCTGGCCACCATATCCGGCAAATTCACGGTAGAGAAACTCGCGCCCAGACTGGGATTCGCCCAGCAAGGTGGGAGCCAGACTGATGCCATCGACACCTGCGGGAAGCTTATCTTTTGCACCCGCGAGATCGACCAGAGTCGGCAGCCAATCTTCGAAACCAGACAAGCGATCTGATGCACGGCCAGGCTTGATTTTGCCCTTCCACCGAACGATGCCGGGAGAACGGATGCCACCTTCGAACAGTGTGCCCTTGCCATCTCGGAGTCCCTGGTTGGAATTAAAGAAATCGCAGTCGGTGCCAGCTAGCTTGGCGTGGGTGCCATTGAGCGGGCCGTTGTCAGAAATGAAGATGAACACGGTGTTTTCATCGAGTCCAAGTTCAGCCACGAGTGCCATGAGGCTGCCGATCTCGCGATCCATGCGCGTGATCATAGCGGCATAGGCAGCCTTTGGGCTGAAGTGCGGAAGGTAGCCCTTGCCGCCGGTATAGGGTGGATCATCCCAGAGCCCGACGTATTCGCGAAGTGAATCATCCGGCACCTGAAGAGCCACATGCGGCACTGTGGTCGGCCAGTAGAGAAAGAAGGGCTCATCTTTGTGCTGGCGGACAAAGGCGCGGGCTTGCTCCGCGATGAGGTCGGGTGAGTACTCGACACCTTGGAAGCGCTTGTAACTCTCTGCCCTTTTTGAGTCTTCTCCAGGCTTGAAGGCGTCATGCGCGGGGAAGTCGCGATTTTTCAGAGGGATCGTCTTGTCATTATCCCAGAGGTAAACGGGATAAAAATTGTGAGCCACGCTTTGGCAGTTGTAGCCAAACCATCGTTGGAATCCCTGCTTCATCGGAGCACCAGTCGAGTCAGGTCCACCGAGGCCCCATTTGCCAAAGCCACCCGTGGCATAGCCGAGGGCTGACATTGTCTCCGCTATAGTGACCGCTTCATCTGGGATGGGGTGCTGGCCTTCCACTTCAGGAATGCCGCCTTTGGTTTTCACCTTGTTGCTCGCTAATCCCCGGTTGTCGCGGATGTAAGTGTGTCCGGGGTGGAGTCCTGTCATCAGCACAGAACGCGAAGGAGCACAAACGGCGTTCCCGCAGTAGTGTCTGGTGAGCTTCATGCCCTCAGCGGCCATGCGGTCCAGATTCGGCGTCCTGATCTTTGTCTGCCCATAGGCCCCGAGATCCCCTGGACCGAGATCATCCGCGAGGATGAGCACAAAGTTTGGCTGGCGCGCCACGGCGGGCGACAGGCTTGCTACGGCGAGAATGACGCCGACAAAGAGAGAGAGGTGCCGATTCATGGGAGGATGGAACGCATCTAGCCCCCTGGATCTTCGCCGATCTCAACCTTCTTGCTCACCACTACGCGTCACTCGGCGTTCGATCACGGCCCAGGCGTTGTGATTGTGAATGGACTCGTAGTTCACGGCTTCGACTCGGAACCATTTGATAAGTTTGTGACTGCCTGCCTTCACGGCGACGTTGCGCACGAGGTCTTCGACAAAGACGGGATTGTCATAAGCGCGCTCAGTGACGGCTTTTTCATCAGGTCGCTTCAGGACGCTGTACAACTCGCAACTGGCACTGGATTCGACGAGTTCGATGAGGTCCTCGATCCAGATGGGCTGGCGAAATCTCACGGAGAAGGTCACCAGCCCGCGCTGATTGTGCGCACCGCGATCACTGATGGCCTTCGAGCAGGGGCAGAGTGTGGCCACGGGCACCTCGACAGTGACGACATAGTCGATGTGTTCGCCCTCTGCGTTTACCTCAAAAATAACGCCGTAATCGAGCAGTCCCTCCGCCTTGGTCACGGGCGCCCGTTTGGCGCGGAAGTAGGGGAAGCGCATCTCCACATGTGCTTTCTCAGCGTGGAGCCGGGTCAAAAGCTCGCGTGGCATCGCGGCGATGCTGGCCACGGTGAGTTCACGACCATGGGAGTGGAGCACCTCGAGGAAGCGACTCATGTGCGTGCCCTTATACTGATGGGGCAAGTCCACCGCCATGTTCACCGTGGCGATGGTGTGCTGAGTGGCCTGATCACGGTCCCGGATGCGCAGTGGAAAACGAACATCCTTCACACCGACGCGGTCGATGGCCAGGCGGCGCTCATCGCGCTCATTTTGCGTGTCTTTGAGAGTGGGCATGAGTGGGTGACGAAAAAACCCGCTGCTGCGGCTGGCAACAGCGGGAATGAGGCAAATCAGGTCCCGTCAGGGAAGGTAACTGCGGCTCAGGGCAGCAGGTTGACAGCACGAGCGCGCTTCACTTCGCGTGTCACCTTGCGGTGGAGCCAAGCTGGAAGGCCTGTCACGCGGCGTGGCTGAAGCTTGCCGGTTTCGGTGAGGAAACGCTGAAGAATTTCGGGATGGCTGTAGGTGAGCTTCTCCATCGGGATGTCTGCGCGGCGGCGCGGCATCCGGCGATTGTTTTTGCGGAGGGAGATCAGACGTTCGGTGGTCTTCGGTTGCATTAAGGTGACGGTTAAAGATTAGCGAATCTCGCGGTGGAGGGTGCGGCGTTTGAGGAAGTGATTGAACTTCACCTTCTCGAGACGTCCGGGAGTGTTCGGGCTCTTTTTATTGCGGGTGCTGACGTAGCGGGACGTGGGTTTACCCTCGGCCTTAGCCTCCGTGCATTCCAGGATGATGATTTCTCGTGCCATAAATTTTGGGGTCGCGAGGCTAGGCTACTCCTTGCTAAAGTCAAGCGACTCATTTGCTCCCTGACCGGACTTAGTCGTGGAGCTGCTTTCTGCCGCATCATCATCATCATCATCATCGTCATCGGCGGATTCATCCAGACCGAAGAGGGAGCGGACAGGACGGGTCCAGCGGCCACCGCGCTGCTCGCGCTCGATTTTTTCCTGACTTGCGACGGTGAATCGGGTGAAGGGCAGGGCTTCAAGCCGCTCTTCAGAGATGGTCACTCCAGACATTTCGCAGATGCCGTAAGTGCCCTGGTCGATGCGTTTGAGCGCCTCGTTGATTTCATAAATGGCGTCCTGCTCCTTGGCCAGTAGGCTGAGGGCGAAGTCGCGGTCATAGGCATCGCTACCAGCATCTGCCTGATGCATGCCAAAGGCGGATTCGGTGCCTTCGTTGTTGCGGAGACTGTCATTCGTCACTCCTTCAGCAGCGTTCAGATAAACGTCGCGCAATTCCATGAGACGCTGGCGCTGCTTCTTCAGGAAGGCGGCGGGTAGCACGGGCTTCCTCGGGGCGGCATCCATCGTGATACCTTCATCCATAGGGCTGACAGTGCGTTTCACGTTCGTGATCTTCACGGTGGGGCCGTTGCTGGACTTTGCCGGTGCTTTCGCCGCAGGGGCAGCCTTGGCTGCGGGTGCTGGGGTCGCCTTCTTGGCGGGCTCGGGCTTTGGAGCTGGGGCACTCACTGGTGCTACCGTCTTTGCTGGCTCAGCTTTCTTGGGCGCAGGAGCCGCTGCTTTTTTCGCGGCGGGCTTCGCAGGAGCTGGCTTTTTCTCAGCTGCGGCCTTCTTGGCCGGGGCTGACTTTTTCACGGGAGCATTTTTCACGGGGGGGGATTTCTTGGGCGCGGGTTTTTTCACCACCTTGCTCGCAGGAGTTTGGGCTTTCGGGGCAGGCTTCGCAGCCTTCACCGGTTTCGCAGCTGGCTTGGCGGCAGCCTTTTTCGCGGGTTTGGCCGGGGCTTTAGGCGCAGGTTTTTTTTTTCGCGGGCATGACTCTTGGGAG
>JAGKWZ010000326.1 GCA_021151605.1 Verrucomicrobiaceae bacterium | reverse complement strand
AAGTGGTCCGCACAGTCCCCTGTGCGGCGGATCGAAAGTCTCCCGGCAAACAAACCGCACAGAGGACTGTGCGGACCACACTCACCCCCGACCTCGCCATCGCCGCCCGCTGGGGTTACGCCGGCCAAGGCGGCGTCACCATGCCCGGCCCCGGCAAGACCACCCCAGGCACCCGAGGCGACGGCTACCTCGACATCCACCTCAACGCCACCACCCGCTGGAAAGACGTGCCCGAGCCCGTCTGGAACTACACCCTCGGCGGCTACCAAGTCCTCAAGAAGTGGCTCAGCTACCGCGAAAGCGCCCTCCTCGGCCGCCCCCTCACCCCCGACGAAGCCCAACAATTCACCCACCACGTCCGCCGCATCGCCAGCATCCTCGCCCTCCACGAGAAGCTGGATGCGCACTACGGGGCGAGTGTGTGATGGATCGAAAAGACGACTGCCCAATCGGAACTCTGTGATAGAATCCGTTCATGACTGCCACCTTTGACTCTATCCGTGACGCCGTGCTCCATCTGCCCAAGGGCGATCAAGTGCGCATCCTCACCCTTGTGGCACTGGACGTTGCGGATGCACATCCTGGCATCGACTTTCAGGAGAATGTCTGCGGCGGGGCCGCCCGAGTTATCCGCACGCGGATTCCCGTCTGGCTGCTGGAATCCCTGCGGCGGGGCGGCAAGACAGACGCAGAACTGCTGGCGGCCTATCCTTCGCTCAACGCCGAAGACCTCGCCAACGCTTGGAACTACGCACGTTCGCATCGGGAGGAAATGGACCGGGAGATCGCCGCCAATGGAGATGAGTCATGACGGCGCGGCTGTATTCCAACGAGAACTTTCCGCTGCCAGTGGTCGAAGCCCTGCGCATGAAAGGCCATGATGTGCTGACCACACGGGACGCTGGCAAGGCCAATGAAGGCATCCCGGACGAGGAAGTGCTCGCCTTTGCCATCGCTGAGAAACGGGCCGTGCTGACGCACAATCGACAGGACTTCATCCGCCTGCATCGGCTGAATCCCGAACACGAAGGCATCATCGTCTGCACTGACAATCCTGATTTTCCAGCCCTGGCGGCGAAGGTGCATGAACAACTGCAAGCGGTGGAGTCCCTTGAGGGGCTGCTGATTCGAGTTAACCGAGGCCAATAACCCTCCATGCCCATCCCACCCGTCACCCACTTCCGCGTCCCACTGCTCCAGTTGCTCGGAGATGGCGTGGAGCGACCGCTGCATGAGGCTGCCAATGCATTGGCGGATGTTTTCAAACTTACGGAGGAGGAACGGAGCGCCGTGCTGCCAAGTGGTTATCCAGTGGTGCGGCATCGCACGGGCTGGTCAGGCTTTCATCTGCGCAAGGCGGGCCTCGTGGATGACTCCAAGCGCGGCATTCTGCGCATCACGGAGGAAGGCAAGAAGCTGCTGGCGACGAAACCCACCAGCCTTTCCGAAAGCGTGCTGATGCAGTTCCCCAAGTATCAGGCCTGGCGGAAGGCGGTCTCGAATGCGGCTCCTTTGCCCATCCCGGCCGTCGTCGAAGCCGACGAGGAAACCTCACCCGAAGAAGCCATCGCCAACGGCTATGCCACGCTGCGGGCCAACCTCGCTGCCGAGCTGCTGGAGCGCATCATGGCGAAACCCTCCGGCTTCTTTGAGAAACTCGTCGTCGATCTCCTCCTGGCGATGGGTTACGGCGGCTCCCGTGCCGAAGCTGGCACCGTCACCAAAGCCTCCGGCGACGGCGGCATCGACGGCGTGATCAATGAAGACCGCCTCGGCCTGGATGCCGTTTATGTGCAGGCGAAGCGCTGGGAAGACAAAGTCGGAGCCGAAGAACTGCGCAATTTTGCTGGTGCCCTACTCGAGCATAAAGCGCACAAAGGCGTCTTTATCACCACCAGCGACTTTACAGAGCCAGCGAAGCTTTACGTCAAAACGGTGGGGCAGAAGATTGTCCTAATCAACGGCCAGCGCCTCGCCGAACTCATGATCGACTACGGCGTCGGCGTCTCCACCCGCGAGACGTATGTGCTGAAGCGGGCGGATGAGGATTACTTTGCCGAAGCATGAACCTCGGCTGCCTCAATCTCCTCACCTTCGGTTTGCTTGGCCGCGCTTCTGGAGCTGCTACTGCAAAGGATCCTCTTCCATATGGTCTCAGAGACGACTTTCTCTCAGCTGCGGAGATTTCCTTTTACCATGTGCTCCGCAGCACGCTGGCAGCGGATGTAACTATCGTCATTAAACCCCGTCTCTCGGACATTCTCTTCGTCCGGCAGCCGCACAAAAACCAAGGTGCCCGGAACCGAATCAACCAGAAACATGTGGACTTCTTGCTCTGCGAGACGGCCACAATGAAGCCTCGTTTGGTGATCGAACTGGATGATCAAAGCCATCAAAAAGCCAAGAGGCAAGAGCGTGATGCCTTTGTGGATCAGAGTTTAAAAGCAGCCGGACTCCCAATCCTCCATGTGCCTGCTGCCAAGGGCTATGTACCCAAGGAACTCTTCACAAAGATATGCGAGAAGATTGCCCAACTTGCACCACCCAAGCTGTGAATTCAGTTGTGCTTCAACTGCCAGTTAAAGCTACGCATTGAAATACCCGCTCAGTTCTGCCTCGAAATGCTGGATGGCATTCTTGATCGGCAGCGGAACGCCGCCGCCGAGGGCACAGAGCGATGTTTGCTCCATCGTGTCGAGCAGGTCGGTGAGGAGTTCGCGGTCGATTTTGAAGGTGGTGTCGCCACGGGCTTTGGCGATGAGTTCCTTGCCGCGAGTGCTGCCGAGGCGGCAGGGGAAGCATTTGCCGCAGCTTTCGTCGGCGGTGAATTGGAAGAGGTGCTGGATGTATTCGATCATCGGCATCGACTCCGGGATGCTGACGACGCCGGCGTGGCCGAGGAGGAAGCCGGCTTTCTTGAAGCTCTCGAAATCAACGGTGAGCTGGGCGATGTGGCTCATCGGGATGAGGCCGCCGAGCGGGCCGCCGATTTGAATGGCTTTGATCTTCGATTTGAAGCCGCCGGCGAGGTCGATGACGGTTTGCAGCGGCGTGCCCATGGCGACTTCGTAGATGCCGGGCTTCACAAAGTGGCTGTCGAGCGAGAGCAATTTCGGGCCGGTGGACTGCGGGGTGCCGATTTGCGCGTAGCCTTTGCCGCCGAGCGTGAGGATGGCGCGGAGGTTGGCGAAGGTTTCGACGTTGTTGACGATGGTGGGCTTGCGGTAGAGACCTTCATTCACCGGGAAGGGCGGACGCGTGCGCACTTCCGGGCGCAGGCCTTCGATGCTGGCGAGCAACGCGGTTTCCTCGCCGCAGATGTAGGCGCCGGCGCCTTTGATGGTCTTCAAAACGAAGTTGAAGCCCGTGCCGAGGATGTTTTGGCCGAGCAAACCAGCCGCATGCAGGTCGGCGATGGCTTGATTCACGATGGTGACGCTATCGGGATACTCGGCGCGGATGTAGAGCACGCCGGTTTCAGCGCCCGCGAACCATCCGGCGACCATCATGCCGAGCAGCACGCTGTGCGGCTGCTTTTCCATGAGGTATTTGTCGATGTAGGCACCGGGATCGCCTTCGTCGGCATTGCAGACGACGTATTTCACCGCGCCCTCGGCCGCACGGCAGCCAGCCCACTTGATGGAAAGCGGGAAACCCGCGCCACCGCGTCCGCGCAGGCCGCTATCCTTCAATTCGGTGGCGAGAGCGTCGCGAGTGCCTTCGGTGATCAGCTTCTTGAAGGGCGCGTAGTAGTCTTCGATGCCTTCAAATTTGGCGGTCAAAATCGCGGGCTGGAGGTGGGAGACGATGCCTTGGTATTGCAGCGCCGCGCCCTCATGGCAGCGACCGAGGCAGCAGATGTGGCCGATCTCTTCTTTGGCGAAATGGCCTTCCAGCGTGTGGTGGAGCTTGTCCTGCGTTCCTGCGCAAAGGCAAGCGCTGCCGTTGCAGACAAAGACCTTCTTGCCCTCGTTTTCCTTTTTGAGGAAGTCGTAGAAGCTCACGGCTCCGAGCGTGATGGCATCGCCAAAGAGATGATCCTGGCCCATCTGGCGGACGAGGTCGTTCTTTTCGGCGGTGCCGTGTTTTTCGGCGGCATCGACCATGCGTTCGAAGACATTTTTTTCGACTCCTTTACGGAAAGAGAGGGCGCTGAGATTTTTGGACATGCGGGGAGGTTGGCGGAGCCTGCTACTTATCAGAGGGGATCTAGGGTGGGCGAGCGCAAAATGGATGTGTTGCGAACTAACCCATGGAAAAAACAGGCTGAGTTCATCTCTTAAACGAGACGACGGCCCCTGCTCCTCCAGAAAAAGCACCTCCAAGCCGAGGGCTGGTCTCGGGTTCAAGCAGAATCCATGTGTGTGAATGGGTGGACTTACGGCTGCTGGCAGACTGGCGCTTTAACCGGAGGATCGCGATCAAGGCGAGCAGAGACACAGCTATGGCGGCCAGCGCCAGCCAAAGACGCAAGTCGATGGCACCCGAGGGTGGCTCTGAGCTTGTGTCCTGGCCGACGACTTCCAGCAAGTGCGGGCCACTGGCTGCGACTTTGTTTGGAGACAGGACGAGGGACTTTTGCAGCCAAAAAAGCCGCGTGGAGAGTCTCACGGCATAACGCTGGATCTGCGCGGCCTCATCGTCGGCCTGCTGGGCATCGCGGATACAATCGGCAGCCATGTCCGCGAGTCCGGAGGATGTGGCCGCGGTATGCACGGACTGTGACAAGAGCAACCGGGTGCGCCAAGGCTCGCCGAGCGGATAAATGGCGAGACAGGAGGGCTGGCGGCTCAGGGCTCCATGGGCCAGGCGGCTGACGTCCAAGGTGTCAGGCAGCTTCTGATCCGCATCGATTACCAACATGTAAAGTCGGATGCTGGACTCGCTGGCATGGAAGGCGAGCAGGCGTTCCAGATCGCCGCGAGCGATTTCGGGGATCAGGTTTTGAGGATCGATGATCAGCTCATTGACCGGAGCATCCAAGAGCGAATGGACGATGTCCTGGGGTAGATCACGCAGGGCGAGGGCTGGCGTGGGCGTGCGTGCGGGGCGCTGGCTCTGCTGCTGAAGAATGCTGCCATGAAGAAACAGAGACAGATCCATGGGGCCGAGATCGCCATAACCTGGCATGAGGGACGGCTGGGTATCCCCGAGACGGGGACCACTTTGCAAAAGGCCCTGGGGAGCCGGCAAGGCGGGAAGGAGGGGATCTGGTGGCAGCAGGGAGTTAAAGTGGTCCCCTGCTTCCGACTTCATGACGGGCGGCTCCTTTTCCCAACGAGGCAGGGGGAGTTCCTCGTCGATCGATTGAGCCGCCGCCGTGCCGAGGCACAGCAGGGTCGGCAGCATCCGCAAAATCATGCGGCGCTGGGGGCGATCATGATTTTTGGCCTGCATGGGGGCGGGGCAGTTGGCGTGTGGGAGGTCGGAGGCTTTGGAGGCCCAGGTCGGAGGCATCTCCCACGACCGTCGGTGCGCTTTCGGGCCGTCGTGGCTCTCGCTTCCCAGCGGTGCGCAGGGCTTTATCGACCAAATGGCTGGCACGCTCGATGGCTGTGCCAAAGGCCCCCTGGTGCAGCGAACGATTGAGCTTATTCAGGATCGAAAGAAGCACCCGCTCTGGCAGCGCCTGCTCCAGGGCATAGCCCACAGTAAAACCAGCCTGCTGGCGCAGGGGATCGATCAGCAGCACGATGGCAAAGTCATTGCGCCGGGAGATCTGGTGAGTCTGAAAGGCTCCGTGATTGATCAGCCAGAAGCCAAGGTCAGTCAGTGTCAAAGTGTCCGGAAGCACGCCGATGTAGGCCGCCATGAAGCACTGGGGGAAGCGCCGCTCGAACTCATCCAGCACGGTTTCCAGATGGCGTGTCTCGCGCAGGTTCAGCCGCCCAGCCACATCCGTGATCCGCTCCAGCCGCACCCAGTCCGCGCCGAGGTAGGCCCGGATGGCCGACGCCGAAAAGCCGCAACCCGCGCAGGCCGTCTGGTCTGACGCGATTGGGAGGCTGCAATGCGGGCACTTCATGTTGGTTAATGTCTCTTAAACTTTTGAATGAGGCAAGGCAAAAGCCGAGATTGGTAACGAAGCCAAATGTGGCTTGTCCGCGTCTTTCCACTTCCAGGCTTGTCCGCTTCTGCTACTCCAACGACATAGCCCGCTATCCTGCGGATGCGCCGGAAAAGATGATCGAGTTCGCCGCGCAGCATGGCTGGACTTTCCCTTACCTCGTCGATGCAGATCAAAGTGTGGCTCATGCCTATGTCGCCGCCTGCACGCCGGACTTCTACCTCTTCGATGGTGAGCTGAAGCTCGCCTACTGCGGCCAGTTTGACTCCTCCCGTCCGAGGAACTCCCAGCCCGTCACGGGTGCGGATTTGCGTGAGGCGATGCGTCGGATGCTGGCGGGCGAACCGCCGATCGATCCGCAGCGGCCCAGCAGCGGCTGTGGCATCAAGTGGAAGCCAGGCAACGAACCGAAACTCTGATCCAGAAGCCCTACATGTCCGCTCCCTTCGTCGCCTTTAGCCCGAGTCATCAGACGGTGCTTTTGCTCACGGTCTGCCTGTGGTTCACCCTTGCCGCCGCTCGCCGCTGGTGGCCTGGAGTGGCGGTGATTCTGGAGCGTGTGCTCGGCTCGCTGCTGCTGCTCTCCTGGCCTGCGGCGACTTTGTTTCACAGGCAGGCTGGGGATCTGGATCTGAACAACGGCCTGCCTTTCCACTACTGCGACATCGCATCGATCAGTGGAGCGGTAGCTCTTTGGTCGAGGCATCGGCTGGCCTGTGAGATCGTTTATTTCTTTGGTCTGGCAGGCACGCTTCAGGGGTTGCTCACGCCAAACCTGAAGGTGGACTTCCCCGATCCGCGCTTCTTTGCCTTCTTCCTCCTGCACGCGGGAGTCGTGGTGACCTCGCTGCATGTGGTGACCTCCATGAAATGCCCCCCGCGTGCCGGAGCTGTGCTGCGGATGTTTGGGGTGACGATGCTTTACGCTGCCGTGATCGGCTCTCTGAATGCCCTGCTGCACACGAACTACGCCTTCCTCTGCCATAAGCCGGAGAACGCCAGCCTCATGGACCACCTCGGGCCGTGGCCATGGTACATCGGCAGCCTCATCGCGCTGAGCATGGTCTTTTACTCGCTGCTGAATCTGCCCTTCGTGATCGCGCGCCGTTTAAAGTAAGCGATCACTCGCCCCGGATGCTCACCGAGCGTCCGTGAGCGTCGAGCCCTTCCACTTCGGCAAAGGCGCGGACCACAGGTTCCGACTTTGCACAGGCCTCGCGGCTGAGGCGGATGATGCTGGTGCGGCGCTGGAACATGTCCACGGTCAGACCAGGGAAGGATTTGCCTGCACCACCTGTCGGCAGCGTGTGGCTCGGACCTGCGAGGAAATCCCCCACCGCTACCGGCGAATGATTGCCGAGAAAGATCGCCCCCGCTGTGCGAATCAGCGGCAGGATGTCGCTCTCGCGTTCCGTGATCAAAGAGAGATGCTCCGGCGCATAGGCATTCACCAACCGCGCGCCTTCTTCGAGTGTGGAGGTGAGGATGAGGAACACGCCCTTTTCCAGCACTGGGCCGAGCTGGGCCTGTCGGCTCAGGCTCGCACACTGCGCGTCCACTTGAGCCACCACGGCATCGAGCAATGCCGCGTCATCGGTGATGAAGCCCGCCTGACTGTCTTTGCCGTGCTCGGCCTGCGCCAAAATATCCGCCGCGATGAAGCGAGGATCGCCGCTCTTGTCCGCGAGGATCAGCACCTCGCTCGGACCGGGCAAAAGATCGATCGACACCGCGCCGAGGCACTGGCGTTTTGCCTCCACCACATAGCTGTTTCCAGGGCCGACGATCTTCGCCACCGGGGCAATCGTTTCCGTGCCGTAAGCCAGCGCCGCGATGGCCTGGGCTCCGCCGACTTTATAGACCTCCGTTGCCCCAGCGAGCTTCAGAGCCGCGAGCAAACCGGGATTCACCGTGCCATCGCGGCCACAGGGCGTGCAGACCACGATCTCCGGCACGCCTGCCGCAGCGGCCAGCGTCACCGTCATCATCGCGGTGGAAACCAGAGGCGCGGTGCCGCCGGGCACATAGCAGCCGACGCGCTCAAAGGGATGATACACCTCGCCGACCTCACCGCCCTGTTCATTCAGGCCGTGCCAGTCCTGGCGCATGCTTTTGCGGGAGAAATCAAAGACGTTCCGGTGGCTGGCTTCCAGCGCTGCACGGAGTTCTGGCGAGGCGGAATTCCACGCCGCATCGATCTCATCTGCCGTGACTCGAAGCATCTCGGGCGTGAGTTGAGCGCCGTCAAACTTCGCCGTGTAATCGGTCAGCGCCGCGTCCCCGCGTTCGCGGATGGCTTTGATCACGCCAGACACGACCTCGCGCACGGCATCGCTGGCCTCAGCGCGGCGGTCGAGAGCGGCGAGAGTCTGTTTCCAGTCGGTGTCAGAGTGGCGGAGGATCTTCATGGTGGTCGTTCTTGGGTGGCGCAGGATGACGCAGCGTCAATAGACGATTTATACGCGGGGCCCGGCGGCGTAGATCGCCGAAGGGACCACGGCTTTGGTCGAAAGTGCATCTCATTTCAAAATGAGACGCTGATCGTCTTCAGTTGCCGCGAGAGGGTTTCACGGCACTTAATGGCCTCCTTTCCAATGCCCGAAGATCTCTTTGCCACCCACACTCCCTCTGAGATGCCGCAGCCGGGATCGGTGGACCCACGGGCACCCTTGGCCGCTCGTATGCGGCCACGAAATCTGGCGGAGTACACCGGCCAGAGCCACATCCTCGGCGAAGGCAAACTACTGCGCCGGGCCATCCAGACGGACCGTTTTTCTTCACTCATCCTCTACGGACCTCCAGGCGTGGGAAAGACCACACTGGCGACGATCATCGGGCACGAGACCAAGGCTAGGTTCGTGACGCTGAGCGGAGTCGAAAGCAGCGTGGCAGACATCCGCAAGGAGGCGGAGACGGCGGCAGCTCAACGCAAGCTCAACGGCCAGGGCACCATCCTGTTTGTGGATGAGATCCATCGTTTCAACAAAGCCCAGCAGGACGTGCTGCTGCCGCATCTGGAGCGTGGGACGATCCGATTCATCGGGGCGACGACCCACAATCCCTACTTCTACGTCAACAGCCCGCTGGTGAGCCGATCCCAGATCTTCACCCTGGAGCCCCTGACTTTAGAGGATCTGGAGGGACTGATCGACCGCGCTTTGGGCGATACAGAGCGCGGGCTCGGCAACTCCAACGCCACGATCACTCCTGAGGCGCGAAAGCATCTGGCCACCGTCTGCGATGGCGATGCACGCAAATGCCTGAACGCCCTCGATCTCGCCGTACTCTCGACACCGCCGAGTGCAGACGGGGCAATCGTGATCGACCTCCACGCCGCTGAAGAGAGCGTGCAGCAAAAGACCGTGGTCTATGATGGCGATGGTGACGCTCATTACGACACGGCGAGCGCCTTCATCAAATCCATCCGAGCCAGTGATCCTGATGCTGCGATCTACTGGCTGGCAAAGATGCTCTACGCTGGCGAAGACATCCGCTTCATCTCGCGACGAATCGTCATCGCAGCGAGTGAAGATGTGGGACTGGCTGACAGCAATGCACTCCGTGTGGCCGTCGCCGCGCATCAGGCGGTGGAGTTCATCGGGATGCCTGAGGCGCAGCTCATCCTTTCTCATGCTGTGCTCTATCTAGCCACGGCACCGAAGAGCAACAGCGCCACCAAAGCCATCGGCGCAGCCCTTGCCGACGTGAAAAGTGGACGCACCCTGCCAGTGCCAAAACATCTGCGCGACAGCCACTATGCCGGAGCAAAGAAGTTCGGTCACGGAGAGGGATACCTCTATCCCCACGACTACGAGGGCGGCTTTGTCCCACAGCGTTGTCTGGAAGGTGGCAGCCAGTATTACGAACCGACAACGAACGGTCTGGAAGGCAGGATCAAGGAGCGGATGGATCACTATCGTCGCCTCTGGGAAGAGGCTGCCAAAGGCGGATCAGCTTCGTAATCACGGGGATTCATCCCTCACCCGAATAAGCCTCAAACACATCAAGCGAGAATGTCCTTCGCTACCTCGCCGTGCACGTCGGTGAGGCGGAAATTTCGGCCGGAGTAGCGGTAGGTGAGGCGTTCGTGGTTGATGCCGAGGAGATGGAGGACGGTGGCGTGCAAATCGTGAGTCGTGATGATGCCGGTTTCGGCGGTGTCGCCCATTTCGTTGGTGCTGCCGTAGGCGAAGCCGCCTTTCACGCCACCGCCGGCCATCCACATGGTGTAGCCGCGGCCGTTGTGACCGCGACCGTTGTAGAGCTCGTTGTCGTAGCTCGATCCACGGCCAAATTCACCGCCCCAGAGGATGAGGGTGTCTTTGAGCATGTCGCGCTGCTTCAGGTCGGCGATGAGGCCGGCGATGGGTTTGTCGATGCTGCCTGCTTGGCGCGTGATGCCTTCGCGGAGTTGCTGATGGTGGTCCCAGCCGGTGCTGGTGAGCTGGATGAAGCGCACCCCTTTCTCTGCCAAACGACGCGCCATGAGGCACTGCGTGCCGAAGCGCTCGGTTTCGCCATCGTCGATGCCGTACATGTCTCGGATGTGCTGCGGCTCCTTGTCGAGATCGAGCACGTCGGGCACGCTGGTCTGCATTTTGTAGGCGAGTTCGTAGCTCTGGATGATGCCTTCGAGTTCGGGATTGCCCGGATCGCCTGCGAGGAGCCTGCGATTGGCTTTTTGGATGAATTCGATCTGTTTGCGCTGCTGCGCGTCGCTGAGCCGGCCGTTCGAGAGATCGGGGACGCCACCGCCGGTGGTGCTGAGTCGTGTGCCCTGGAAGCTCGCGGGCAAAAACGCGCTGCCGTAATTCATCGCGCCGCCGGTGTCGGCCACGGGATTGATCGTGACAAAGCCCGGCAGGTCTTCGGCCTCGGTGCCAAGTCCATAGACGACCCACGCACCCATCGAAGGCCGCACGAACGTCTCGCTGCCGATGTGCAGCGCCACCGTGGCCATCTGATGCGCATTCGTGCGTGTCTGCATGCCATTCAGGAGGCAAAGGTCGTCCGCGTGCTTTGAAAGCTCGGGAAACGCATCCGAGATCATGAGACCACTCTTGCCGCGTGGTTTGAAGTCGAACGCGGTGCCCATGTACTTCGCCGTTTTGGCCTCCTGCGCCTTCACCAGCTCCGGTTTGTAATCAAACGTGTCCAGATGGCTCGGTCCGCCCTGCATGAACATGAAGATCACGCGTTTGGCCTTCGCCGCGAAATGCGGGGCCTTGGGTGCCAGCGGATTGATCGTCTTCGGCGGTGCCGCGGCACTCGCCCACTGCTGATGCAACGCATTGAACGCCAGCCAGCCAAAGCCTGCGCTGGTGGATTGGAGAAGATCGCGACGAGTGGTCATAAGGTTTAATTCGGATTCACCACAGAGTTCACAGAGGAGCACAGAGGTTCTGAATTCTGATCTCTGTGTCTCTCTGTGAACTCTGTGGTGGAAAATGGGTGCTTAGAATACATATCGAAACTCTGCGGTGCCCAACAGGGCCTGCACGAGCGTTTGGTCGTCCAAATCGCGTGCGTCGGTGATTTCTTCGGAAGTGGGTTCGCGGCCCAAAAGGAGGTGGTAGATGACTTTCGTGTCTTTTCCGGCCTTCTCGGCGATTTGAGCGGCGATTTCCTCCACGAAGGGGTTGTTCATGAAGAACAGGGCCTGCGGGGCGACGGTCGTCACATCGCGCTGGCCTTTGATTTGGGTGGGGCCGGGGAAGTCGAAGGTGCTGAAGAGTTCGGGGATGTTGTCGCGGACGACGGGGAGGTAGATGGTGCGATACGGCTCTTCGATGCCGAGCAGACCACGCGTGATGCCGTGACGGCCTTTGCCGCCGCTTCCGGCGACTTGGATGCCTTCGGGGCGGTCGAAGGTAAGTTGTCCGGCGAGTTGCAGCAGCGTGTCACGCAGGGGCTCCAACTCCAGACGTTTAGCGTTCATCCGCCAATAGAGCTTGTTGCCTGCGTCCGGATGCGATGAATGCGAAGTGCGGAGTTCGGAATGCGGAATGGCAGATGCTGACGCCGGAGCGGTGCTTGATTGGGATTCCGCACTCCGAATTCCGAATTCCGAATTTCCCGACGAAAGTCGATAGGTGCGACTCAGCATCATGGCGCGGATCATCTTCTTCAGGCTGTAGCCGTTTTCGACGAAACGGATGGCGAGATGGTCGAGGAGTTCGGGATGAGTGGGATCGGCGCCGGTGATGCCGAAGTCATCGGGCGTGCGCACGAGGCCTTCGCCGAAAAGATGCTGCCAGAGGCGGTTCACCATCACGCGAGAGGTGAGCGGATGCGTGGGCTGCGTTAGCCATTGGGCGAATTCGAGGCGGCCGGAGCTTTGCGCGGGCACTTTCGGCATCGGTGGCAAAGCGGAGAGCTTCATTTCGCCGCGAGCGGGCG
>JAGKWZ010000325.1 GCA_021151605.1 Verrucomicrobiaceae bacterium | reverse complement strand
AAGATATCAACCAGAGGTTGCCCCCGGCGAACACGCTCGCCGGTATTACTGACATGCAGGCGTTCGATCCAGCCGGCAATGCGGGTATGGACATGCGCCAGTCGGGATTCATCGGGCACTACCGTCGTGGTAACACGCACCTGCTCATCGATCAGTCCCCTTTCCACCCGGCTGGACTGAATGTCCATCGCCTGCGCCTGCCCGGCACTGAGGGCGATCCCGGTCCTGGTGGCTGCCGGAGCCGGGGATGGGTGACTGCCACCCGCCATGCCGGGCATGGCAGGCATGGCTGGCGACGGACTGGTAAAGGGCCAGCCATGGCGTCCCTGCTGGAGCGCCAACAGAGAGGACATCAACAGCGCCGACCCCAACGCCCCCAAACCGAACGCCTTCCACGTCTCAGGTAATTTTTTCACAACGCATCCCCCAAATCCCCTAGGGCGGCATGAACGCGAACCAGCGCCATCCCGGCCTCATATTCGGCTGAAATCCGCTCCTCCTGCACTGACCGGAGCGCCTGAGCCGTTTCCAGCACACTGCTCAGCGGTAGCTTCCCCGCCGCATAAGCGGACAACGCCGGTGCCAGCATCCGTTCGGCGCGCGGCTGTACGTCATCACGCAGCCCCCGCCAGCGATCCAGCGCCCCCCGGAGACTCTCCAAGGCTGCTCCAGCCTCACCATTCACCATTCGCCGCATGGCCTCGCTATCGGCCACGGCCATTTCTTCCATGGCCTTGGCCTCGCGAACACCGGAGGTGAGCTTGCCAACCCAAATAGGCAGACTGATACCAACCATCAGCATGTACCCACGCCCGGCCTCGGCAGTGTCTGCCATACCTGTCCTGACCATGGCCATCGGCAAGTACATGGAGCGCATGGCACGGCTCTCGGCTTGGGTACGCATGATCTCGGCCTGGCTGATTGCCGACTCGGGACGCCGGCTCCAGGCTTGTTCCGCCGCACTGGCCAGACTCGGCAGGCGGATCCCATCCAGCTCGGCCAAGGGTGCCAATTCCGGAATCGGCAGGTCAGCCTCACGCCCCATCGCTGTATTCAACATGATTTCGGCACCCCGGATCTCTGCCGTGAGCGCGAGCAACCGCGCCGCCAACCGCGCAGACTCGGTCTCGGCACGCAGCACATCGGCTTGTGTACCGGCTCCCGAGGCATAGCGCGCGGCACTGGTCTCGACAATCTGGACCGCCAAGGCTTGTTGCTGCATCAGCACCCCTCGCATCTGACGGCGTTCGGCCAGCATCAGAAATGCTCCCGCAGCATCCTGACCCACAGACAGCACCGTACGGTCAGTCTCGGCCTCAAGCCTGCGGGCGTCCGCTTCCGCTGCGTGGCGCTTGTGAGTGAGAATCCGCGAAAGAGGAAAACGTTGCTCAATGGTGATGCTGGTGTCAGTCCCCATCATGGGATCAACCGGCTTGTGATCGATGGCCGGAGAGATCATCGGGTCTTCCAGGGCCGACACGATCGCCGGGCGCTCCCTGGCAGCCGCAAGCCGGGCGCGGGCGGCGGCAATTTCAGCACGGCGTTCGCCAGCCACGGTGATGACCTGGTGTAAAGGCAGGGGTTGCAGTAACTCCGGCTCACCCGCCTGGGTGCTTCCGGCCACCAACAACAAGACCAGGCTTAATGGCCGGAACGGGTGTCCGCCACCGAACCGGCCAGAGGAGGGCGGGTGCCCCCCCGTGCGATGCCTGTGATGCAAATCGAACATGGGGCCTCCCGCGAGGGTTGGTTATTTGCGTTCCAGCTCAACCGTATCATTCACCTTCAGATCACCCTTCACCACCTCGATCTCGGAGTAATGGTCATTGGTGATCTTGACGATGCGCACCTGACCAACATTCACCGGCTGGAATCCGCTGCGACGTGGGCCACCTGTGGTTACCGGCACCTGACGGATCACCTCCAACACTTGGCCGACCTCCGCGTTATCACGCTTGCCAACACAGATCAGGCCGGTATTGCCGTCCAGGGACAGGATCTGGCCGCGCATGATCCATTTGTGATAAATCCCGGGACCATCCGCGAAGGCCGGCAGGGGGGCGGTTATGGTCAATCCACCCAACAGGGCCGCCAGGGCAAAGGCGAATGACCGACGAGACAGGGACGTACGCAGCGTTTGAGTCTTCATGATGAACTCCATCCGTAAAAAGGATACACAGGATCGCCCTGCGCCCCTTGTCCAATACCGGCAAAGGCACATGGCTTGTGTGGAGTATAAAGGGGATCGAAACATCCCAAAGACACATGCCATCAGATGACAAAAATGTAATTTCAAGGCCATCTTCTTGTCATTGCGCAGACATGATGATGGCTCAGGACAGGCTGGTGGCACATTCCTTGCGCTTTCCTTCTGGGTACCTGCACCACCAAAAATTTCCGTCTATTTTGGTGCAAAATGGGGAAAATCCCGATATCAAGCCCCATTTTGATGCAAATCAGTGCAGGCAAGCAAGCATCGCACGGTAGGCAGGTTGCCCTTGACGTTTAGTGGCATGAAAAGCTGGCGACGGCTCAATACCTCTTTCGCTTTATCGGCGGTTGGGCGACCTGAATCGAGCGCTGGCGGCGTGTTATGCCATGCAATACCGGACTTTCCCATTGGGGGGATATTGTCCAGATAACTGCCGTCGCTGTGATTGACCGACATTAGGCCGTCTTGCCCTCATGCAGTCGATGGTCCAGACTCGAGCCATGCGGACAACAGCACGTACGGTAATTCCAGTTTCCAATCAAAACAGGAGGCGAGCCATGCTCTCACTGCTTAAGAAAACCATGCTTTCTACAACACTTCTCGTAGCGATATTCCCTTTGTCGGGTGTTGCTGAAGAGGCTCCTCTTCCGAAAGAGCAAGGTGATGCCCACATGATGATGGACCACTCGCCGGCCGACGCCAAAGGCATGCGCGGGATGAAAGATAAAAAAATCCCCGTCCATCACAGCAACGAAACACCGGCCAGCGATGCACCGGCAACGCCGGATGCGAGTGGCAAAAAATAAAACCCCGATGTTCCAGAGCATTTTCCTATCTGGTTGCAATCCCAACCAGATAGGACAGATGGCACGGAGTAGTCATGACTCAGGACAAAAGCGGCAAAGCTGCTCTCAAAAAGGACTATGCCAAGGAATTACGCCAACTCCAGATCGCCCTGGTCAATGTTCATCGGCACATTATCAAACACGGACATCGCGTTCTGGTCATCTTTGAAGGCCGCGATGCATCTGGCAAAGATGGTACGATCAAACGGATTGTAGAACACCTAAGCCCTCGGGAGACCCGGGTGGTTGCCTTGTCAAAACCCTCCGAGAGGGAGCAACGACAATGGTATTTTCAGCGCTATTCGCCCCACCTTCCTGCCGCTGGCGAGTTCGTGCTGTTCAACCGCAGTTGGTATAACCGTGCTGGCGTGGAGCGTGTGATGGGCTATTGCACTGAAGCAGAGTACGACAGCTTCATGCGCGCCGTGGTCCCCTTCGAACGCATGCTAGTTGATGCTGGTATCCAGCTTTACAAGTACTACCTTGATATCAGTCGCCCAGAACAGGAACGGCGGCTGGAAGCTCGCAGAACGGATCCGCTGACTCAATGGAAGGTCAGCCCCATCGATGAGGAAGCCCTTCACCATTGGCACAAGTATTCAGTTGCGCGCGATGCCATGCTAAAGCAGACTCATCATAAAGCGGCTCCTTGGATAATAGTGAAAGCTGATAATAAGAAACAAGCCAGACTCAATGTAATTCGGGATCTTGCAGGACGAATTGAATGCCCGGATAAGGGAGAGCACCTGCTCATCCCGGATGCTGGAGTCGTGTTTCCTTACAGTGCATCACGACGTAAATGGTTGGCTGATTGACCACACATCCGACAGCTACTGGCATTTATGGCCATAAATTGCTAGAATGCTCACGTGGACGTATGAACGGAACAGCGAAAGCTGTGCGCCCATCCCGCCGGAGTGATCCGGTCTCCACCCAAGTGTGGGGATATCCAAGAGGCCCGATTTAAAAAAGCCCCTTTTAAGGGGCTTTTTATTTTGGCATCCGAATGGGTTTGTTGTTCTTGATGTTGTGCAATAGGATGCAAAATCCAATGGGCTTACGCTGTGGCTGATTGCCGCGCGTCCTGACATATGCACTCTGCACGAACAATTTCAGCGCCCCTTTCCCACCCCCGGCTCTCGAAACAGTAAAGTAGATTTCGTACTGCTGGACAGCACCAGTCGGGCCTACCAGCTCCACCAGGAAAAAGTTCCCCTTCCCCGAGTGAAAACACTGCCTGCGATGCAGGTCCGCGACAATGCCGGGCAGCAACATCGATAATTCGTAGCGATGAACATCAAAGTGTCGGCACTCCCTAGAATCGCAGTAACTGACCTTGGGATCCAGAGTCTCACCACTCTCCAGACCTCGTGTAAAACAGTGGAGACCAAACTCGACCGCCACGTCATAGACGATTTCCGAATTGTCACCCTTCGCTGGTTGGGTAAATGCGAGGGCCTGATCGTGGAGATGGCTTAAGTCATAGGTCGTCTCTCCAAGCGTAAAAGCTCGCCATTTCATTTTTCAACCACCGTCAGTGCCGGTTTTTTCGGGCGCATCCGGCTCTGCCGTGCCGCTTTTTGCTGCTTGGCAACCTCTATTTCTCGCAACTCCTCTTCTGCAAAAGGGGTGACTTCTTTAATCAAGCCGCTGAAATCGTATAAATTCGGCTTGTGGCGATCACCCTCGACAGGGCGGATGATTCTTTTGATCAGCCCACCAGCTTCCAGTTTTGCAATCCGGCGACGGATCGTGGACTCATCGACACTCATCAGCTTGGCGAGCGTCTTCTTGCTCGGGTACGGCAACTCACCCGCCTTCCACCAGTACGACATCAAGTGCAGAATAATGTTCAAATCCAGAGGATCCAAGCCTAGTTGCATCTGCCTTTTGAGGATGATGTTCGGAATAGCTGTCCAGCCAGCGTCTATTAAGGCTTTACCCCACTTGCGCTCATTTTCATGAAGTCGATCTGACGCAGTGGCTTTCTTAACCGTGGGCGTGCTCATCAAGCACCTCCGTCATTGATTTGTCCTACTCATTATGAGATCTGACGACCGGTGTCACAATGCTTTGACAGACTGGAGTGGGAGGCCCGCGCACCCGCCACCCTATGGGTATATGTTGGTGTGCTAACCCATGCGTCTGCGTTACTGGGTATGCCTTGCTCATACTCTATGCTTTGTGAGGCAACAATCCCCCCAGGTGGGTTGTGCTTGCTCCCCCCAGTGCGCGGCATATGTGCCCTCCAGGTGGGGGGCGATTATCCCCCCCTATGACTGGGAATGTACCTTCTCTTTCCCAAAACGTATTCCCGTCACCCTCAGTGCGGTGCCTGCACAATGAGATAAGCAAAGCCGCCTATCGGCATCGGTGGCTTTTCTGTGGACGTTCGTTATCACAACGGCGACGTCGGCGGGTGAGGTGAGGTGAGGTGAGGTGAGGTGAAACATGCAGGGGCGGTCAGGTATCCGGAATGATTGGCAATCTATCCAGGATAAGGTAGAAGAAAAACGTTCTTGCTTGTTAAGTCAAAGTTCTGACAACCCTTCACTCTAACGCTGGGCACGAATCATCCCTTCATGCACCCAGGCCGCATCCACCAGCCCGGCCTGTTTCAGCTCCTCACAAGACTCCCGAACCATTTCAGCCCACTTCTTCGGGCGATTGCACAACGAAGCACACATCCGGTTGAATGTATCCAGCGCCAGCGGGTAAGGCTCTTTATGTGATGCGAGGTAATCATAAAGCCGCCGGGAAACAGGCGACAGCTTACGGTACTTGGTCCACACCACTTGGGTATAGTGATGCCCGGCGAAGAGATAGACCATTTCCCCATCAATTTCAACCTCACAACGCGCCCCGCGCGACCCACGCCCTACCATCCGATAACGCTTGATCATCGACAGGGACTCCAGACTGCCCAAGCGCTTGGACACGAACTTGTGCTCCGGCCCCGGTTTTTTTGGACACGATTTTGGGGTAAATGGTCGTTGTCCGAAGAAAGGGGATTTTCATGTCTGAAGGAAAGAAGAAAGTAGTTGCGCCGGGCTTGGTGGAAGGAGCGCGTAGCGCGACTGGAAGCGAGCCCGGCGCGGCGACCAAGCGCTGGTCCGCCAATCGCAAGAAGGAAGTCGTGCTGCGCCTGTTGCGCGGCGAATCCGTCGATGCGCTCTCCCGCGAGTTGGGGGTCGAGATATACCGGCTGGAGCAATGGCGTGAACGCGCCCTGGCCGCACTCGACTCCGGCCTGCGCGAGCGTGGCGATGAC
>JAGKWZ010000043.1 GCA_021151605.1 Verrucomicrobiaceae bacterium | reverse complement strand
CATTTGCTGTCGCTTCGCTCCACCCTACGAGCAGCCTACGGCTGGCTATCTCCCTTCGGTCGGTTCGACGGAGCGAGATGGCGACTCTGCTGGCGCGGCTGATGGCTCGCGAGGCATGCGCAGCAAGTTCGTTGTCCAAATCGGACTTTTGGGCACCTATCCAAGAACACGCATGAAGTCTCTCCACCTCGTTCTCCTCGCCACATTCACGCTGTCAGCCTCTGCAGCTCCGCTTGAAACCGATCTCTGCATCTACGGCGGCACGAGCGCGGGAGTGATCGCGGCGGTGCAGGGGGCGAAGATGGGGAAGAAGGTGGTCCTGGTGGAGGCGGGGCAGCATCTCGGCGGCATGAGCGTGGAGGGACTGGGCGGCACGGACATCGACAACCAACCGTTTCAAAACAGTCCGGCGGTCGGCGGGTTGGCGCTGGAGTTTTATCGACGTGTGAGTGCGCAGTATGGACGGTCGGAGGCGTTTGAGGCGATGCTGGCGGCGAAGGGCAAGAACACGTCGCTGTGGCGATTCGAGCCGCATGTGGCGGAAGCGGTTTGGGAGGCGTGGGTGAAGGAATCGGGCGTCACCGTGCTGCGCGGGCATCGTTTGAAGGAAACGAAAGGCGTGACGAAGGACGGCACGCGCATCACGGCGCTGCATTTTGACAATGGGGCCGAGGTGCGGGCACAGGTGTTTATCGACGCGACCTATGAGGGCGATCTGCTCGCGTTCGCGGGCCTGAGCTTTGCCGTGGGGCGCGAGGGCAATGCGAAGTATGGCGAGACGAACAACGGCATCCGCACCGACACGACGCACAAGCAGCACGACAAACCCATCGACCCTTATGTGACGCCGGGCGATCCGAAGAGCGGCCTAATCTTTGGCGTGCAGGACGCACCGCTCGGCGAGCACGGCGCGGCGGACGAGAGCGTCCAGGGCTACTGCTTTCGCCTCTGTCTCACGAAGGACCCGAAGAACCGCCTCCCCATCGAAAAACCCACCACCTACAATCCAGCGCACTACGAGATGCAGCGTCGTTACCTCGCCGCTGGCGGTGTCATCAGCCCGCCGCATGCCGCGGTGCCGAATGGCAAGACCGACCCCGGCACCTGGCACTCGCTGGCCTCGAACTTCACCGGCTGGAACCATCGCTACCCCATCGCCAGCTACGCCGAGCGCGAAACGATGCTACACGAGAGCCGCGATTACATGCAGGGCCTCTATTGGTTCATGGCGCATGACGACGCCGTGCCTGCGAAGCAACGCGAGGCTTGGGCCGCTTGGGGTCTGTGCCAAGATGAGTTCACCGACAACCGCGGCTGGCCGCGTGCCTTTTATGTCCGCAACGGCCGCCGCATGGTCGGCGACTTCGTTTTGACCGAGGCGCAGCTCCGCCAAGCGAACCCCGAGCCCGTGAACGACAGCGTCGGCATGATCTGGTGGCCGCCGGACTTTCACAGCGCCCGCTGCCTCGTGAAGGACGGTCGCGTGTGGAATGAAGGCGCGGTCTTCAATGTCTCCAAAGAGCCCGACTGGATCCCCTGCGGCATCCCCTATCGCTGCCTCGTGCCGAAAGCCGCCGAATGCACCAACCTCCTCAGCCCCACCTGCCCGTCATCGAGCTACGTGGCCTACGGTGCCTATCGCATCGAGTTCACCTTCATGGCCGCCGCCCAATCCGCCGCCACCGCCGCCGCGATGGCGCTGGAAGCTGGCACCTCCGTGCAAAACGTGGACTACGCGAAGCTTCGGGAGCGCTTGTTGGCCGACAAGCAGGTGCTCGCGATTCCTCATGGATCATGAACACGGAGAAGCATCACATCCGCCTAGCCACGGAAGCCGATGCTCCAGCTTTGGAAAGGCTGATCCACCTCTCCGTGCAAAAGCTGCAGCTGCACTGCTACTCCCTGGCACAAATGGATGCCGCCATGGGCGCTGTGTTCGGCGTGGATCGACAGCTCATCCGTGATGGGACCTACTTCGTCATCGAACGTGACAGCATGATCATCGGCTGTGGCGGTTGGAGTCGGAGAAAGGCCGTGTTTGGTGGCGATCAGGATCGCGTGGGAGAGAGCGAGCTGATCGACCCACAAACCGAACCCGCACGGATTCGCGCCTTCTTCGTGCATCCAGACTGGGCTCGGCGAGGTGTCGGAAGTGCGATCCTTCGGGCATGTGAGAAAGCGATCCGAGCCGCTGGCTTCGACCACATTACCATGGTCGCCACGCTGGCTGGCGAGCCGCTTTATGCTCGCTTTGGTTATTCTGTTGAGAAACGCTACGAAGTGCCCATGCGCGATGGATTGACCCTGCCTGTGGTGCGAATGTCCAAGCATCTGCCGCCCATGATCCATTCAGACATTTCCAAAGCAACGATCCAAGATGTCCCGGACCTGCTGACCCTGGTGAATGATTGCGTGGCGGCGATGCGAGCTGCTGGCATTGAGCAGTGGGACGAGATCTATCCAAACGCCGACAACCTCACTGCCGACATCGCAGCGAGCACGCTGGATGTTTTGAGAGTCGGAGGTGTCATCGTTGCCTGCATTACGGTGGATCAAAATGATGACCCGATGTGGCGTGATCTGAACTGGAGTGCTGATAGCGAGCCCGCTGCTACCGTGCATCGGCTGATGGTTCATCCATCGCAACAAGGCCGTGGCCTCGCGAAGCAACTCATGCTTCAGGCGGAGGTCGTTGCACGTGCCAAAGGATGCCACAGCATCCGACTCGATACCTTTCTGCAAAATCCAGCCGCTATGGCGCTCTATCCTCGCCTTGGTTATCGCCCGACAGGCACGGCGATGATGCGCAAAGGAGAGTTCGCTGGATTTGAGAAGCTTCTATGACACCTGTCGCCCCGATCACTCCATGAAACGACTTTACCTGATCCTCATCGCAGCTTGCTCAGCATGTTTTCTCCATGCTGCGGATGTCAAAACCGCAGCCGAGCAAGCCCACTCCGAAATCTGGCGTCGCTTCATCGACAAGTATGGGATCATGATCGACTTCGCGGACATGGACGGGAAGGTGTCGCTACCAACGCCAGAGGAACTGCGCGATGGAAAGCCCAATGCGTTGGGCTGGTGGGCACCGATTGAGAATGGGGCGATGTTCAACGGTCTCTACATGGACGCGGCGATCTTGCGCTGGAAGCGAACGAAGTCGGCGGAAGATGCGGAGAAGGCGCGGAAGCTGATGCAAGGACTGCTTTTGCTAAACTCCATCAGCGAGGTGAAGGGCTTCATCGGACGTGGAGTGACCACGGATGGAAAGTCGCATTACCCGATGGGCTCGAATGATCAGTCGTCGCCGTGGTTTCTTGGGCTGTGGCGCTACTGGGAGTCGGGTCTCGCCACTGAGGAGGAGAAGCAACGCATCACGAAGCATCTCGTTACGACGGCGGATGCCATCGTGGCCATGAAGTGGGCGATGCCTGCCGAGCAGCCGTTTGGCAAGCGCGGCGGTTTCGGCGGCTTCTCGTTCGACAGTGCGCCGCGCATGCTTTTCGTCTGCAAGCTGCTGCATGCCGTCACGGGCGAAGCGAAGTGGGACAAGCTTTACCGCGAAGCCTTGGTAGAGCGAGGTGGCAAAGAGAACCGCACGCGGCTGGAGGTCTGCGAGCATGGCATGGTCTTCGAGTATGCCAAATATCACACCTGGACCTCCTGCACCTGCGTCAGTGCCGTGCGGGCGCTGTGGGAGATGGAAAAGGATGAAACCATCCGCGCCGCGTATGCGAAAGGTCTGCAAGCCAGTGCAGATCTCGCTTTCAAGAACCTGCCGATGGCGCAGCAGTTCGACAATGCCGACACGAGCTACTTCGAGATGGACTGGCGTGTGATGAATAAGGACTGGAAGCCACAGCAGACGGAGCAGGAAGCGCAAGACCTAGCGCATGTACAGCTCAAGAACTTCATGAAGATCTCTCCGCGTCGCGGGAAGGAGACCGCCTTTGTGCGCGAACCCACAGCTGCCGCGTGGGTCGTCACGCTGGCACCTGACGCATCGATTTTAAAACAACGCCGCGCCGAGGTGGAGAAGGTGATCGCTCACTACGACTACGCAAAGCTCTACTACTCCCAGTTCTTCTGGGTGGATGCGGCGTGGGAGCGGCTTTTGCTGTTCAACCATGACTGACCATGAGCGCTACGCCTCTGTTCCGACCTGGTGCCAACATTGCTGTGAAAGTGCCAGTGGTGGCATTTGAGGCCACGGTGGCGTTTTATACCGAGACACTCGGTTTTCGTGTCGAAAGCCGCGATGTATCAAGCGTGGTGATCGACTTTGGTGGCAAGCACCTGTGGATTGATCGCGTGGAAACGATCGCAAAAGCAGAGGTGTGGCTCGAGGTCGCGACTCACGATCTTGCTGCTGCGTCGTCCCATCTCGCGGCAAACGGTGTCGAGCGCTGTGATGAGGTGGAGGCGCTGCCAGAGGGCATGGCAGCATTTTGGATCAAAGATCCAGCCGCCGTGGTGCATTTGGTGACTGAAGCGGAGCCGTGAGGCATCGATTCGATCTATATCGCAAGGTCGGTGACCCTTTCCCATGGAGTTTTTCCCTGTGTTTTTTCTTGCCGGAAATCGGTCAAAATGAACAAAGTAAGTCACGTCCGCGCTTCCAGTGACTTTTCCATCCTTCCCTTTCATCCGTGTTGCTCTCGGGGCACTGCTTTTTGTTGGCTTTGCCATGCCTCTGCGGGCCCAGTCGCCGACGGCGACCACGAACGCGGCAACGAGTGTCGGTGATCTTTCAGCGACGCTGAATGGCGTGGTGAACCCCGATGGCGTGAGCAACTCGGTTTTTTTTCAATACGGCACCACCACGAGCTACGGGCAGGCCATTCAGGCGGTGCCGAGTGACATCACTGGTTTCTCCAATGTGTCGGAATCCGTGGTGCTGACGGGTCTGCTGCCGAGCACGACTTACCATTTTCGCATGGGGACGAGTCCGGCAGGAATGGCATCCCGCTACGGCGCTGACATGACCTTCACCACGGGTGCGCCTGCGACTCCACCGAGCGCTGGCATGGCTTCGACGAGTGCGATTTACACCACCCTGGTACAAATCCAGTGCCTGGTGAGCAGCGGCAGTTCTGAGGCGGTGGTTTCGGTCGAGTATGGACCGACCGAAGGCTATGGCTTCACGGCTACGCTGCAAAACCCCACCGTGCCAATCAGCACGCGCAACCAGACTACCTTTGCGCAAATCACCGGCCTGCAACCCGGCACGACCTACCATTACCGCTTCAAGGCGGTGAACAACGAGGGCACGGGCTACAGTGACGACACGAGCTTTACGACCCTGGAAGCGCCAATCATCACGACAGGTGCTGCCACATCGGTCACCGACCTCGCCGCGATACTCAATGGCACCATTGATCCCAAGGGCGGCAATTTCATCATCTACGCGCAATACGGTCCCACGACGGCCTATGGGCAGATTCGAAACGGAGACTGGAATTCTGGCACCGGCAGCCGGCCATGCACGGTGAACCCGACGGACCTGCTGCCCGGCACGACCTACCACTACCGCATCGCCGCCAGCGACATCTTCAACAACACCTACTACGGTGCCGACCAGACCTTCACCACCGCATCGGCCAATACGCCGCCTGAGGTGCAGGCGAATGGTGTGACCGCGAATGTGCAGACGCCGACGCGCTCGGAGCTTTATCTCACTTGGCTGAAGACCGGCAGCTCAGCGACGACGGTGAGCTATGAATACGGGCTCACGACGAGCTATGGCAGCTTGGCTGTGCATCCCACACCGAGGCCGTTGAACCGCTTTGAGGAGCTCTATGTGGCCCCCGTGCAGCTCACAGGCCTCACACCGGGCACGACGTATCATTTCCGTGGCAAAGCCGTCAACGCCCAAGGCACCGTATACATCGATGACAAAACCTTCACGACGCCCGCTGGCCCCATTTTGACGACCGGTGCCGCCACTGGCATCACCGATCTCGCGGCCATCTTGGGCGGCACGGTGAATACGAACTCGCTGCTGCTGGAAATGTCCTTCGAATACGGCACCAGCACTTCCTATGGCTCCTCAGAATGGGTGTCGCTTAACCAGCAAAACACGAGCGCCGCGCCTGTGAGTGTGAATCTCTCTTTCTTGCAGCCAGCCACGACCTATCACTACCGGCTCAAAGCGGTGAATCACTGGCAGCCGACCGAGGTGTTTTACGGCCCCGATGCCACCTTCACCACCGCCGCCGCAGCCACCCAGCCCACGGTGACCAGCGTGACTTCCTCAAACATCCTCACCCGCTCGGCACAGGTTTCGGCGTTCGTGAGCTCCGGCAGTTCGGAGACGAGTGTGAAGTTTGAGTATGGCGAAACGAACGCTCTTGGCCTCACGGTCAACTTGTCAGCCCAGCCGTTGAATGTTCCGCTGACGCGTGCGACGACGCTCACCGGCCTCACGCCGGGCACGACGTACTTTTACCGCTGCGTGGCCATCAATGCCGAAGGAGCCGCGATCTCACCGATCCAGAGCGTTACCACCGTGGCGACGACCCCGCCCAGCGTCGGTGCCATCTCCACCACCGTCGTGCGCACGACGGCGGTGGCGGTTCAGGTCTTGAATGCCTCCGCGGGCAGCTCTCCAGCTTCGACGACCTGGGACTACGGCCTCACCACCGATTATGGAAGCACCTCTCCGGGCGATGCCGTGGTCGCGGATGCAACGCTAACCGCCACGGGGCTTCTGCAAGGCCTGCAACCCGGCACGACCTACCACTACCGCTGCCGCATCACGAGCGCCGATGGCAGTGCGTCGAGCGCTGACGGCACATTCACCACTTCCACCGGACCCGTGCCGGTCACGGCGGCTGCCACATCCATCACGGACCTTTCCGCTTTGCTGAATGGCAGCGCGGCGGCGGTGGCGGGTGCCCTCACCTGCTTCTTCGAGGTCGGCACCACCACGGCGTATGGCCAGACCTTCACCCCCTTGCCAAACGCCATCAGCTCGCCCTCCAGCACGCCCAAGAATGCGCTCGCCACTGGTTTGTTGCCCAGCACGCTGTATCACTACCGTTTCTGCGTGCGGGATCTGGACAACAATGTCTTCAACGGCAACGACATGACCTTCACGACCGCAGCAGCAGCCACGCCACCGGTGGTCACGGCGAATACGCCTATCTCACTCTCGGCGTACGGTGCGACCTTGAAGGCGAATGTGAGCGCGGGCAGCTCACCGGCCACGCTCGTTTTTGAGTGGGGCACCACCACCGCGTATGGCTCGCAGATCACGCACAGCACGCCGCTGGGCACGAGCCAGTATGAGGTGATCACGGATGTCCTCAGCGGCCTCACACCTTCAACGACCTACCACTATCGCCTCGTCGCCACGAACAATGAAGGCACCAGCAACGGCCCGAACACCACTTTCACCACGCCCGCTTTACCCACCGTCACCACCAATGCCGCCAGCAATGTGCAGTCAGCCTTGGCGACGCTTCAAGGAACCTTTAACACGGGGGGTGGCATCTACACGGCCGTGTTTGATTACGGCGAGACGACCTTCTACGGGCTCACCGCGTCGCCAAGCCCCGGTGGGCTGATTGTGATTGGCCCTGGTGGCATTCTCATCGGCGGCGGCAACCCCACGGTGAATCCCTCCTCCACCATCAATGTGCAGCCGCAGAAGACCTACCACTTCCGCCTGCGCCTCACGGACAGCTATGGAAATCCGTTCACCGGGGCGGATGCCACCTTCACCACACCTTCGGCCGTCGAGGCATGGCGTCAGCAGCACTTTGGCTCCACGGCCAATTCCGGCAATGCCGCCGACGATGCGAACCCGGCTGGTGATGGCATCACGAACCTCATGAAGTATGCGCTGTGGATGAACCCCGCGCAGCCCGGCACACAACCTCCCGCCGTCGTCACCGAGGTATCGGGCACGCGTTACCTTGGCCTGAATTTCCCGCGCAACCCCTATGCCTACGATGTGATCTACGAGGTGCAGGCGGCCGACAGCCCGCTCGGCCCATGGACGACGGTGATGAGCATCACGCCTGGCAATCCACCATCCGGCGCCGGTTTTGTCGATGAGCAGGTCCTTTACATGGGTGGTGGCTTCGGTTCGGCGATCACCGTGGTTTCCGACGTCGTTTACGCCCGCGACACCGTGCCGCTCGGTGCCACGCCGCATCGTTTCATGCGCTTGCAGGTGCAAAGGCAGCCTTGAGTGCCAGATCGAGGCGGCGGGTGCGTTTTGTGCGCACCATGAAGCACATTCTTGTTTTCGTTTTCCTCGTCTCCGCCGCCTTCGGTCAGGATCTGGCCGCTCAGAAGCAAAAGGTCCGCGATACAGCCGCCACCAACCAGATCGATCTCCGGCTCGATCTGCCTTACGCGGGCAATGAGAACCCGAAGCAGATGGTGGATGTGTATCTGCCGAAGAAACGAAACAGCGAGAAGCCGCTGCCGGTGATCGCTTTGATCCACGGCGGCGGCTGGGTGAATGGCGACCGGCTGGGTTATGCGGCGCAAGCCATTCAACTTGCCCGCACTGGCGACTACGCGGCGGTCACGGTGGGCTATCGCCTCACCAAAGAAGCCGCCTGGCCTGCCCAGGTGCATGATTGCAAAGCGGCCATCCGCTGGATTCGGGCGCATGCGAAGGAGTTGAACCTCGATGCCGACAAAATCGCCGTGTGGGGCAGCTCGGCGGGCGGTCATCTCTCGTCGCTGCTCGGCACGAGTGGTGATGTGAAGGAGCTAGAGGGCAATCTGGGGCCGCACACGAGTTTCAGCAGCCGCGTGCAGGCCGTGGTGAATCTCTGCGGTCCAGAGGACTTCACGCAGGCGCTCATGTTCGACAAGGAGGGCAAACCCATCTGGAAGGATGATGCCGTGAGCGGCCTGCTCGGTGGAAATGCCCAGGAGAAACCCGCCGAGGCCAAAGCGGCTTCGCCTTTGACCTATGTGAGCCAGGATGATCCGCCCTTCATCACCTTCCACGGCACGAAGGACCAGCGCGTGGCTTTCCGCCATGCCGAGACCATTCACGCGGCGTTGCAAAAAGTCGGTGTGACCTCGCTCTTTGTGCCGATTACCGATGGCGGTCATAGTTCCGTGAGCCATCCCGAGGTGAAGCTGCGTGGTCAGCAGTTCACCGACAAGGTCCTGCGTGGCCTTGAGACGACCATCGACACCTCCGCACTCCAGGCGCTGAAATAGCGGAGCTCAGCTAACCACCCATCCTATTTTTGTCCCGGCCTCTGGATGCGGGCAGGCACGTCATTGATGGAGAAGCCCGCGGCACGCAGGCCATCCCAGATTTGCACAAGAAGTCCGAGGGGTGTTTCCGTATCGGCTTGGAGTTCGAGTTTGGCCTGAGGATCGGACTGTTTGAGCTTCGTGAGGGCCGCAGCAAGCTGATCCACTGCGACGGGATTGCCATCGAGCAGGAGTTCTTTCTCCGGCGTCACTGTGATGGATTTCCGGACTTCATCGGACGCTGCCGCGGAGCCCATCGACTTCGATTCCGGAAGGTTGATCTTCACCTGCACTTTCTTTTCCCGGAAGGTGGTGGTGGCGATGAAGAAGATGAGGAGGATCACCATGATGTCGATCATGGACACGATGGGGATCGCTGGCACCGGACGGCGGCGGGGGCGGAGATTGAGTTGCATGGCGCGGCTTGGCTGACCTCAGTTCCGGTTTGAAGAGGAGCGTTGGACTTCGAAGTGTGCGAAGAAGGTCTGGATCGTCTCATGCATGATGGACTCCAACCTCACAGCCACCTGATCCAGCCGACGCACGAAATAGGTGTGGGCTACCACAGAAGGTACCGCGACGAACAGACCTGCAATGGTGCAGCGCAGGGCCACGCCGATCTCCTTTGCCACCTCAGTGGTGTCAGGACCAGCCTCACTGCCAAAAGCGGAGAACATGCCGACCAAGCCTGCCGTGGTGCCGAGCAAGCCGAGCAGGGGAGCTACAGTCACCATGACCTCCAGCATGGGGATGCCTCGCTCTAGGTGGTGCAGCTCCTCCTTGGCACGGGCGGTCAGAGTATCCACGCATTCCTGGCGCGAGGAAAAGGTGCCGCTGATGGCCAGTGCACCCAGTTTTGCGAGGAGAGATTCATTATGTTCTAGAAACTCCTGGAGCGGCTTGATGTCACCTTTGGCAGCATAGTTTGGCAGAGAGCGGAGTTGGCTCATGACACTGGCTGGGAGCACCAGATGATCGCGCAGGCGGAGCCAGGCTGAGATGATGACTGTCACGGCTAGGAAAGAACAGAGCACGATGAAGAGCATCACATAGCCACCCGTGGCGAGGAACTCTCCGAGTTTTCCGAGGCCTGAGGTAGCGGTCGGGGCATCGGCAAGTAGAAGGAAGATATGGTTCATGAGAAGCGAGCGAGTGAGGTATTCGGGAGAGGACAGTGCCGCGCAAGAGCGAAAATTCTCCCATCAAATTCTGGAAGCAAGGATTTAGGCCTTCCCAATGCCAGCCTTGGGAGATTACACTAATCCTGAATCCCATTTACCTGACGCCATGCCCACAACACCCAACGAGATTGAGCAGCATGAGGAGACGCTGCGCAGAACGACCGATGCCATCCTGAAGGCAGAAGCCGAAGAGATCGGTTGGCAGAGAAAGAACCGCCTCGACTTGGATAAGGAAATTCCTGTCAATAAGGACGCCATCGGGCTCTCTTTCTCCGGCGGCGGTATCCGCAGCGCCACATTTAATCTCGGCCTGCTCCAAGGATTGCGTGATGCAGGAGTGCTGAGGCATATCGACTACCTCTCCACCGTTTCAGGTGGTGGATACATCGGCTCATGGTTCACGGCCACCTGCCGCCGCTTAGCCTCCCGAAAGAATGACCCGAAGGCGGCTGCATTCGAAAAAGACCACGGCTTTCTCGACGAAGACGGACAGCATGGTTCGCCGTTCATCCACCATTTGCGGCAATACTCCCGCTACCTCGCCCCCAAGGCGGGTATCACAAGTGGTGACACTTGGACGATGGTCTCCATTTGGCTGCGCAATACCCTGCTAATCCAGACCATGGTGATCTCGTGCATCGCTCTTCTGGTGGTCCTGGTCGATCTGCTGCCGTTTATCTTCCATCGCATCGTGGGAGGGGCCGTTGCGCCAAAGTCCTGGGAAGAGTTCTGGCAGATTTCAAACCACCTGCCCTGGTACGCCCTCATTTTCGCACAACTGGCTTTTCTCCTCGTCATTGTCTGGGGCTGCCGACGAGGCATCGATTCAGTCAACAAGGGGGCAAACACAGGGGTGGGAGCAAGCGCCTACAAAAGCTGGGCACTTATCTCAGGGCTTCTGCTCGCCGGCTCATTCCTCGCTAGCACTCAGCTTTACCGAATGGCGCAGGACAACTACACCGTCTTCAGGCATTCTGGACTTCCACACAGCATCAATAAGTCTTCGCTCACGCCTGACTCCTGGGGTCTCTCTCCCGTCGTTTCCATAATGGTGGGTGTGGTCGCCTTATTGAGTGTATGGCTCATCAATGGATCCCTGCATAAAAAGGACACCTCGACAGTGCGCCTATGGAACTGGTGTTTGGGAGTGCCGCTGCAGTGGGTAGCAGGGATGGCATTGGTAGAGTTTGTCCGTCACTCATTCGTCGCCTTGGCTGGTGGATGCCTCGAAAAGAATGGAGCAGCCATCTCATGGATCACCATCCTGGGGCCTCTGATGATCGCCACTGGATACTGCCTCACCCAGGTGCTCTCCATCGGCGTGCTCGGACGCCACATGCATGAGCGGGTGCGGGAGTGGTGGGGCCGCGCGGGTGCTTGGGTGATCATGACTTGTGTCCTCTACCTCATCGCCACTCTGCTCAGCATCGCTGGCCCTAGGCTCACCCAATTTTTTTCCGGCGGTGCTCTAAGCGGGTGGCTGAGCAGCAGCATGGTCATGGGCTGGGTGGCCACCGCCTTGATCGCGGTACTCGCAGGCAAAAGCAAAAACACGAAGGACTCCGGCAAAGGCGGATTCGCTGAACTGCTAGCAGCAAACCTGCCCCTCATCTTTCTTGTCGGCCTGTTGCTGATTGTCAGCATCGTCGTGGCCGCCGTCCTGGCACCTGATAACATCGGCAGCAGCTTTTTGCTGGCTCAGTATTTGGCGAACTCCAAACTCTGCATCTGCACTGAATCGTTCCCACTGCTCATTTCACTAGTCGTACTGGCATTCATCCTCGCCTGGCGGGTGGACTTGAACCAGTTCTCCATGAACCCCTTTTACCGCAACCGCCTCGAGCGCTGCTACCTCGGCGGCTCGCGCTTTGCCGCCGATAGGAACCCCCATCCCGTCACAGGATTCGACTTCGGAACGGCGGAGGAGCAAAATCTAGGCAGTAAGCTTGGGGACGATATTCTGATGAAGGAACTCTCCACCAAAGGTGACACCGTCAAGTTTGGCGGTCCGTTTCTCATCATCAATACAGCCATTAATTCGGGAGCCAGTGCTGGCCTTGATGTTCAGGACCGGAGCGCCGAGTCGTTCACCTTCACACCGCTAAGTGCCGGCTTTGATCACTGGCGCAGCGCACTGGGTTACCCTCAGCCAAACTCACCGGAGGGTGTCAAACGCATCTACCACCGTGACACCAGCCAGTTTGGTGCCCAGGAAGGCTGGACCCTGGGTCGCGCATTGGCGGTGTCTGGTGCGGCAGCCAGCCCGAACAGTGGCTACCACACCTCTCCCCTGGTCGCCTTCATGCTCACTCTTTTCAATGCACGCCTCGGCTGGTGGACGCCCCACCCAAGGCTGAAATCCTGGCGCAAGTCCCGCCCTGAATCCATGCTCGGATTCTTCAAATACATCCTCCAGGAGCTGACCGGCTCCGCCTCCCTGGACAGCGAATTCGTCTATCTCTCCGATGGCGGTCATTTTGAAAATCTCGGCCTATATGAACTCGTGCGGCGACGTTGCCGCGTCATCATCGTCGGCGATGCAGAGTGCGATCCCGGCTTCACCTTCCAGGGACTCGGCATGGCCATCCGGCGCTGTCGCGTTGACTTCGGCACACAGATTGAGATTGATCCAGATCAGCTCCGCCCCGATCCGCAAACTGGTTTTAGCAAAGCGCATGTCGCTGTGGGTAAAATCTGCTACCCGGCGTCAGCAAAAGAAGCCAAAGCTGAGGGCATCCTCATCTATGTGAAGGCGGCCCTTACCGGTGACGAGCCTCGGGATGTCCTCCAATACAGAGCCGAAAATCCGCTCTTCCCCCATGAGCCCACAGGGGACCAGTTCTACAGTGAGGCCCAGTTTGAGAGCTACCGCCGTCTTGGCCGCCATGTCGGCCAATGTGTCTTCAAGCCTGCCAAACATATCGATCCCCCAGGAAATAAGCCTGGCAGCATCCAAGACTATGCAAAGCAACTCCAAGCTTACTGGGCACCACCGCCAAAGATTAATGTTTCCAGCTTTGTGAACCACGCCGACACCCTTCTGGATATTTGGAAGCAGGTCGCGGGGAACAAGGATCTGCGGGCACTCGACAGCGCGTTGACCGCTGGCTGCGATCTTGTGTGTCAGGGCGCACAGGGCACATGTCCACCGGTCGATGCATCTAAACTGCCCCCACCTGAGCAACGTTATGTGATCCAGCAAATGCTTCAGCTCATGGAAAATGTCTTCCTCGACCTAGACCTCGCCCACCACGACGAGCACCCTGACAATGTTGGCTGGATGCAGCTCTTCAGCATCTGGCGCATGAACAAAGAGATCGAGAAAGTGTGGGCTGCCACCCGATGCACCTACGGAGAGCGGTTCCGTACCTTCTGGGAGAAGCAACTGCCCCTTAAATAGCCAGATTCCACCATATCTACGACGGCCACCTCTATTTGATTAAATAGCCGTGACTCGCATCGCCCGGAACTTCCCCGGTGCCATGCCAGCGTAGCGACTAAAATGTCTCGTGAACGCGCTCTGATCACACCAGCCGGTCTCGAGCGCGATGTCGGCGAGAGATTTGTCGGTCTCGCGAAGCATACGCGTGGCTTCGTCGAGGCGGAGCTTGTGCAGCAGTTGCAGTGGACTCATTTGAAAGAGGCGCTGCACACGCTGCTCGAACTGATACACGCTCAGCCCGGCCTTCGTGGCGATGTCCTCGATGCGCAGGCTTTCGGTGAAGCGCGTCTGCATCAGCCGCAGCGCTGAGGCCAGCTCGGCAAAGCCGGTCGCTTTGTCGCTGGGCGCGTTCAAATCGCGCGAAATGCCTGTCACGCCGATGATGTGGCCTTTGGCGTCACGAAGCGGATGCTTGGTGGTGAGACACCAGCCTGCTTTCCCACCGGGATAGATGTGCAGTTCCAGCTGATGCTCCACGCGTTTGCCCGTTTTCAGCACCAGCTCGTCCTGTCGGGCATAACTGGCCGCCAGTGGTGCCGGATAGACCTCGGCGGGCTTTTTGCCGATGAGCTTCGTTTTGTCGCCACCGGCGCAACGGGCCGCCATGGTCTGATTCACGACCACATAGCGCCCAAAGCTGTCTTTGATGAAAAAGACGACATCCGGCAGCGCATCGAAAAGCGCCTCCGTGACGGCGTGATCCATGAAAAGGTCGGTGGTGGCCATGAATTGGCTGAAATGGCAGGTTCACGGCCAAAAAGCAATCAAGAGCCTGTTGGATTCGTGACGGATGAATGCGGACTCATGAATCAGAAATCCAATTTTTGGTCCGGTGTCTTTCCGGCCGTCCTCACGCAGCTCCACCCGGATCAGTCGCTCGATCTCGCGGCTTCGGCCAAGCACTGGCAGGCACAGATCGACGTCGGTGTGTCCGGTTTGATCGTCTGCGGCTCTCTGGGTGAAAATCAGTGCCTCCAGCCGGATGAAAAGCGCGCGGTGGTGAAACACGCCGTCGAAGTGGCCGCTGGCCGCGTGCCCGTCATCAGTGGCGTGGCGGAGATGAATACCCGCAGCGCCGTGAGCTACATGCAGGACTGCGAAAAGCTCGGCGCATCCGGTTTCATGATCATGCCGCCGATGGTTTATAAAAGCGATGCACGCGAGACGCAGCACTGGTTCCGCACGCTCGCCAAAGCCACGCCTCTGAGCTGGATGCTCTACAACAACCCCGTCGGCTACCACACCGATGTGACGCCGGAGATGTTCGTCGAGCTCGCCGACATCCCGAACCTGCTCGCCATCAAGGAAAGCAGCGCCAACACCCGCCGCATCACGGAGTTGCGCAATCAAACCGGCGACCGCTACCGCATCTTCACCGGTGTGGATGATCTCTTCCTCGAGTCCGCCATCCTCGGCATCGACGGCTGGGTTTGCGGCAGCGGCATCGCTTTCCCGAAGGAAAATCAGCAGCTCTGGGACCTCGCCAAAGCTGGCAAGTGGGACGAGTGCCGCGCCCTCTACCGCTGGAGTCAGCCGCTCATGAAGCTCGATACGCACATCCACTTCGTGCAATACATCAAGCTCCTCTGCCAGGAGACCGGCCTCGGTGCCGAGTGGGTCCGCGAGCCGCGTCTCACACTCGCCGGAGCCGAGCGCGAGCAGGTGCTGAAAATCATCCGCGATGCGCTGGCGAAGCGGCCAGCGTGATGCTCACGGCGTCACCACCACGCGGTAAAACTTCGCGGTGCCCACGCCGCCATTGGTGACGTTCCAGTTGATGGGGGTGCCGGTGCCGTTCACGGCTGTGCCGACGTTTGTCCAGCCACCGACCAAAGTGGTGCTGGTCTGCAATTGATAACTGTGCCCGCTGTAGCCCATGACGCTACAGGCGAAGTCGTTGCCGGTTTTGGCGGCGCTGGTGATGGTGCGCTGGGTGTTTTCGATGACGATGCCGTTGTTCACGAAGCCCGCTGGCAGCGAGGAGGCGCTGGTGAGAAGGTCGAGCACGCCGTTGTTGGTCAGGGTGCCGGTGGTGGTGAAGGTGGTGCTCCCGACGATGCGCAGTGTGCCGTTGTTGACGATGTCGCCAGTGATGGTGAGCGCGCCGCCGCTGCTGCTGGTGACGCTGGCGCTGCCGCTGATGTTGAGGTCGGCGTCGATGGTGCCGCTGCCGGTCAAAGTGGAGCCATCCGCGAGATTCACGGCGTCGGTGGTGAGAGTGCCGTCGGTGAGGCAGAGTGACGCGCCGCTTTGAACATTCACCGCGCCGGTGCTGGTGGTGCTGCCGCTGATGCAGAGCGTGCCAGCCTCGACGATGGTGCCGCCTGCCCACGCATTGGTGCCGCTGAGGGTCCACATGCCGCTGCCGGTTTTGACGTAGTTCGTGAGCGTGCTCGCCGATTGCTCGGTGATGTTGCCGGCAAAGGTGGCGGAGGTGTTTTTGCCGCCGATGCGATAGGTGAGGGCCCGTCCGCCGGTGACGCCGCCTTGCAAAGTGCTGCCCGCCACGCCACTGAGCTCGCCGATGCTGATGGTGGTGCCTGCGCCGCTGTTGAGGATACCGGTGTGCTTGAAGATGACGTTGGAGCCGAGGTTCACAGCGCAGTTGGGATAGCCATCGGGCGCGTAATTTTCCGCGATGCGGAATTCGCTGCCGGTTTGTGCGGCGGTGATGTTGAGCTGGCCGGTGAAGTCCGACCAGTCACCGTAAAAGTCGCCACGGATGTATTTCACCACGAGGTTCAGCGTGCCGCCGCCGGTGAGGCTGCCGCTTTGGCGTCCGCGTTGCATCATGTTCAGCGTGCCGGTTTGTCCGGCGGGCACGATGAGGTCATTCGGGAAGGTGCCGGTGTCCGTGCCGTTTGATCCGGTGACGCCTGCGAGGGTGAGCGTGCCGCCGTTGAAAGTAACGGCTCCGGTGCCGAGTCCCCAACGGTTCGCCGCACCGTTGGTCAAAACGATGCTGCCGCCGCTGAGGATGGTGCCGCCGGTGTAGCTGTTACGCGTTTCATACGTGAGTGCGGCCGTGGCGCTGGTGGCGGTGGCCTGGGAGAAGGTGAGGGTGCCGGTCACGGTGTCGATGGCGGTGATGTAGGTGCCATAGGCGTAGCCGCCGCCGATGACCGCCATGCCGAGGCTGAGCGATGCGGCATCAGCGGGACTGACGGTTGCTTGGTTCGTGCCGTTGGTGGTCGTGCTGATGCTGAGCGTGGTGGGGGTGATGGTGAGCGATGCCGCGCCTGATTTGCTCAACGAAGTGCTGCCGCCGATGCTACCCGTGCCGCTCCAGGTGTAGGCGCGTGTGTTCGCGGAAACGATGAGTTGCTTCGGTGCCAACGGGCCACTCAACGTGACCGTGCCCGTGGTGCCGGTGTTGTCGAAGGTGACGGTGTCGAAGTTGAAGAAGGTGCTCGTCGGTCCGCCGCTGAAGTTGCTCGTGCTGTTCAAATCCCACGCGCTGCCGCCGCTGCCAGTCCACACGAGCGAGGCCGGTGGTGTGCCGCTGACGACGAGGTTCACAAACGCAGGCGTGGCTCCATTCGCAGCGCGGTCGAGCGTGAAGGTCTGCCGTGCGCCAACAGGCAGACCGACGAGATTCAGCGTGGGGGCAGGGTTCGCGGCCATCGTCGCCGCACCTTGGATGAGCGTGTAGGTTCCATTCCCGAGTTCACCATTCATGAGGCCGATGTCGATGTTCACCGTCGCACCGCTGAGCGTGACTGTGCCTGTGCTGACGGTGATCTTGTCATTGCCGCTGGCGGGAGTGTTGGTGAGATCAAACTCCAGCGTGCTGGTGCCGGTAAGGGTGAGTCCGCCGCCCATCGTGAGAGTGCCGATGGGTGAGACGCGACCACCATTCACCGTGACGAGTGCGCCGAGGCTGCCGCTGCCACCGAGCAGCGCACCGCTGCTCACGACGACCGGCGAGGCGGAGAAGCTGCCGTTTTGGATCAAAGCGCCGCTACTCACCGTCGTGGTGCCGCTGTGAGTGCTCGCTCCGGTGAGTGTCCAGGTGCCGCTGCCGGTTTTGATGATGTGCGTGGGCGGCGTGGCTCCATTGACGATCTGTCCGGCGAAGGTGGTGTCCGTATTCAGCGCCCCGATGCTGTAGGTGGTGGGCGCGAGCGCCGAGGTCTGCGTGCCGATGAGCTGCGTGTTCGCTCCCGTCGATTCGAGCGAGCCGAGATTGAAAGGCGTGGTCGCATGGCCGTTGCGGTTCATGAACTGCGCGTTGTTGCTGCCCAGATCGATCGCCACCGCCGTGCTGCCGAAGTTGGATCCATTGTTCAGACGCAGTCGCGTGCTGCCATTTCCAAACTGCAATCTCCCGGTGAAGCCGGACCAGGTGCCGCCCACGGTCCAAAGCACCGCGCCGCCTGCCATGGTCACCGTTTGGTTCGTGCCAGTCCAATTGGCGTTCAGCGTGTGTTGCGTGGTCGGTGTGATCGTGGCGGGCGCGAGGAACTCCAGCGTTGTCGTGGGCACGGTCGAGTTGGACGCGGGCGACAGGCCGAGATTGCCTCCGGCGAGAGTCACCTTCGCACTGCCGAGACTGCCCGCCACGTTTGCCTGCACGGTGCCTTGCTCGATCCGCACCGCACCAAAGCTGTTCGTCGCCGTGTTCGCATCCATTGCCCTGCCACACGAGATCACTCGGCTCCAGGCTGTTCACGATGCAGATGGCGAAACGCTGCGTCCATGAACTGCCCTGCGCATCCGTGACGGTGAAATCAAAGCCACCGCGGCCTGCAGTGGCCTGCGCGGTGAATTGAACCACACTGCCCGTGAGCGTCGCGGAGCCACCCGTGACATTCGCGATGGCAAAAACCGGTGCATTGGCAAAACCAGACGTGTAGCGGCTCAAATCGATGCCCGGGCTCGTCACAGTGTTTTTCAGCATCATGAGATGAGGCACGCTTTTGAAATGCAGATACTCCTCCAGCCGCGTGTAAGCCGCCGGATAGCCTGCGGGGAAGTAAGTGGTGCCGCTGACCGTCGTGTTGTGATCCTGCACGCTGCTGTTCCAGCCCAGCGCTGCTTCATAGCTGTCCGGCATGCCATCGCGATCCGTATCGATGGGCGCGGTGGAGGCTGCGAAGGTGCCAAAGCCGCCGTTGGGCACTCCGAGCGCCGTTTCACTGCTGATCATGTTCCGCACCTGATTCGTGACGTTGCTCATCGCCCGCGCATCCACCTCATCCCGCACCGCGCCGGTGTAGGCCGCGTCCAGACGCAGCGCCCCGCTGCTGGAGATCAGCTTTTTATAAGCCAGCAAAGCAGGCTCCACCGTCAGCAGCGCCGATCCCGCGATGGGCGACACGCTTTTGTAGTAACGCGGAAAATCCGGCGCGGTGGTCACATCCGGCACCACCTCCGCCGCATTGTATTCCTGCCCCTGCACGATGTCGTAGCCGCGATCCGTGCCATTGAGCACGCCATCGCCATTGATGTCATGCAGGTTCCCGGAAACATGCACGGTGAAGTTCGGTTTGCGGACGCTGCTGCGGTCCAGCCAGCCTTTTTGCAGCGCCCAGGTGCGGATGTTGCCCGGCGGGCAGACGAAGTAATTGCCCATCACGTTCGCCTTCCACGCGGCGGGCGTGTTAGAGTCGCCCATGATGAAGCCGATGCCCCAGTCGAAGGTCACATTGTTCGTCCACTCCAGCAGGCCATTCGGGCGTGACTTCGGATTGCGCGAGTTGTTGTGCGACCACAGCGTGTGATGGCAGGTGGCGTGATTTTGATCCCACAGCCCGCCCATCGAGTGCGGCACCAGCCCCCACGAATTGATCGACCACTGCAACGTCAGATTTTCCGGCGGCGAACCGAAGGACGACATGTTTTCATCCGCGCTGAACTGCATCGATATGTGGTCCAAGATCACATTCAGGCAGCCCGAGTCCAAATTGATGCAATCCCCGCCGCTGCCGCCCACCCCATGCCGCACGCGCACATGCCGCAGCACGATGTCATCACTGGAAAAGCGGATCGTGCCGCCCTTGAACAGAATCCCATCCCCCGGAGCCGTCTGCCCCGCGATGGTGAGCTTGTTCGCCGTCACACGCGTCGCCACACCGCCCGCGAGAGGAATCGTCCCCGACACCGCAAACACAATCGTCCGCCCGCTCGCCGGGATCGTCGTCACCCCTTCAAAAAACGACCCCGGGCCGCTGGAGTTGAGGTTGGTGACCATATAAACATCTCCACCGCGTCCCCCCGTCGCATAAGCCCCAAAGCCCTCCGCTCCGGGGAAGGCAGGGATTTGAGCCTGTAGGCCGGCATAGGCCACCAACAGCAACACCAAGACAAAAAGAGGCGATTTGATCATGACAAACGAGCGATCGGCAAAATCGCGAAAAGCATGCAGTCTGACGAATCACGCCAAAATTGGCAAGAAGTTGCTGGGACGCACTTTCCGACCATTGCAACCCTCACAGCCTTCTCGTAAACCTAGCCTCACCATGGTCCGCCCGCGCAAAAAATACACCGTTCACGATCTCCGTAAGCTCAAAGGCAAACGTGTGCTCACGCACATCCACGTGAAGTCGCCACAAGAGGCCATGGCCGCCGAGGCGGCGGGGATCGACCTCATGAGTTGCAGCTTTGACTCGCCAGAGGCGCAGGCTCGGCTGCCGCTGCTCGTAGCTGCTGCGCCCACGGCTTTTCTTTCCGGCTCCACGCCGCATGGCATGGCCACGCAGGAGGAGGCCATCCGCACCGGCTTCCGCGCTCTCGAAATGGGTGCCAGCTCCGTCTATTGCTCCGGCAGTCCGTTTTTGATCGAGGCGATGGCTCGCGAAGGCATTCCGGTCGTCGGCCACATCGGCATGGTGCCGCGTCATGTCACCTGGACCGGCTACCGCAGCCTCGGAAAGACCGTCGATGAAGCGAAGGCCATCTACCAAAAGATGAAGGATCTCGAAAACGCCGGTGCGTATGCAGCCGAGATCGAAATCGTGCCGCACAACCTCGCCTCGTGGCTTTCGAAACAAACGAGCATGCTGCTCATGTCTCTCGGCTCCGGCACCGGCTGCGACACGCAGTTCCTCTTCTCCTGCGACATCCTCGGCGACTACGACGAGCGCATCCCGCGCCACGCGAAGAGCTACCGCAACTTCGCCGAAGAAAACCGCCGCCTGCAAAACGAACGCATCGCCGCCTTCAGCGAATACGTCGCCGATGTGAAGGAAGGCCGCTTCCCCGAGCGCTGCCACCTCACCGAGATGGATGCTGCGCTGCTGGATGAAGTGGTGAAGTCGGTGGCGTGATCTTGCTGCCGCATTCGTCGGCAATTTTGAGGAGAAAAAGTGAGTGGTCGGCGTTCCCTTAGCCGAATGAAGCCGCTTCTCTTTCTCCTCGTCAGTCTTCCCGCATGGGCCGCCACTGATCTCTGCATTTATGGTGGCACCAGTGGCGGAGTGATCGCTGCAGTTGAAGCAGCGCGGCATGGTAAAACCGTCCTGCTCATCGAGCCGACCAAGCGTCTCGGCGGCATGAGTAGCGGCGGCCTCGGCATGACGGACAATGGCTCCACCGACACTATCGGAGGCCTCTCGCGGGAGTTTTATCAGCGAGTGTTCCGTTTCTACCAGAAGCCGGGGAATTGGAAGTTTCAGCAGCGTGCGGACTACCACGCCTGGCTGCCAAAGATCTGGGGCGTGGACGGTCCGCGCATGGAGGAGATCCAGGCGCAGTTTCTGTTTGAACCGCGTGCGGCGAAGTCGGTCTTCGACGAAATGGCCAAAGAGGCGGGCGTGGAGGTCGTCTTCGGTGAGCGTCTTGATTTGAAGAAGGGCGTGGTCAAAGAAGGTCAAAGGATCATCAAGATCGTCATGGAAAGTGGGCGTGAAGTTGAAGCGAAGGTCTTCATTGACGCTAGCTATGAAGGTGACCTCATGGCTAAGGCGGGCGTGAGCTACATCGTCGGTCGTGAGGCGAATGCGAAGTATGGTGAGACCCTCAATGGCACTTTTCCCTTCACCCCAGCGCCATTCCCGAAGATCAGCCCTTACGTCATCGGTGGTGATCCGAAAAGTGGCCTGCTACCGCGTGTTGAGCCGAAACCACCCGCGCCCAAAGGCAGCGCCGATCATCGTGTGCAGGCCTACAACTTCCGCGTCTGCCTCACCGATGTGCCTGAAAACCGAGTGCCCATCGAAAAACCCGCCAGCTACAACTCGCTCGACTACGAACTGCTCGCCCGACACATCGCCACGATGAAAAACGTGCGGCCCGGCCCTCGCAAACACGCCGCCATCGGCCTGCGCGGCAATGGCGGCGATCTCGGCATCAACTTTGAACTCGTGCCCAATCGCAAAACCGACAGCAACTGTGGCAGCGAATTTGGCAGCGACATGTACGGAGCCAGCTACGCATGGCCAGAGGGCGACCACACCACGCGCGAGCGACTCTTCCAGATCCACAAAGACTACACGCTCGGCTTGCTGTGGTTCCTCGGTCATGACGAGCGGCTGCCCGCTGCAGTGCGCAGCGAAATGCAGCGTTGGGGGCTCGCCAAGGATGAGTTCGCCGACACCGGCCACTGGCCGCACCAAATCTACGTCCGCGAGGCACGCCGCATGATCAGCGACTACGTCGTCACCGAGCACGATGCCAAAAGCGGTCGCCATGCCGAGGACGGCATCGCGCTGGCCTCGTATCCGCTCGATTCACACGGCGTCACTCTTTATGTCGATGAAAAAGGCATCCTCCACCGCGAGCGCGGCTTCTTTGTCGGCGGCTTCAGCGCTTTTCCCATCAGCTACCGCTCGCTGCGACCGAAAGCGGGCGAGTGCGAGAACCTGCTCGTCGTCAGTTGTCTCAGTGCCTCACACGCCGCGTATGGCAGCGTGCGCATGGAGCCCGTCTTCATGATGGTCGGGCACGCTGCCGGTGCGGCGGCCAGTCTCGCCATCGAAAACAAAACCAGCGTGCAAGACGTGTCTTATGCCACGCTGCGTGATCTTTTGGTCAAAGAGCATCAAATCCTCGAGCACACCAAACGAGCTGCCAAACCTGCTGCCGCGCCTCAAACAGTACCCAACACCCAAACCGCCGATGACGTGAAAAAGCTCGTCACGCTGAACATCATCGACACCGCCGACTACTGGCTGCAAAACGCCGAAAAAGGTCGCAACTGCGACGGAGTTCGCGTCTCGATGCTTCTGCAAAAAATGGCGGGACATCTCGATCCCGAGGCCAAAGACCTCGAAGCCGCTTTCGTTGTGCTCGCTAAGCGCAAAGTGTTCTCCTCACCGGAATACTGGCGCGAACACGCTGCCCCTGACCGCTCCTGCAGTGGCGGCAATGTGCGTGCGATCATTCGGAATTTTGCACGTCTCGTAGAGTAACTGCTGCTCATACCCCCAACCGATGAAACGCCTCGCCCTTTTTCTCTCGCTATTCCTTTCCTCACTGCACTCCGCTCCAAACGTTATCCTCATGATGGGGGATGATCACGGCTGGGAGGAGACTGGATACCACGGCCATCCGCATGTGAAGACGCCCGTGCTGGATGAAATGGCCGCCAGCGGTCTGCGCATGGACGCCTTTCACGCAGCGCACCCAAGCTGCTCGCCCACGCGGGCCAGCTTTCTCACCGGTCGGTATCCGAATCGGATGGGCACCTTCGCTCCTGGCTGGTCGCTGCGACCAGAGGAAATCAGTGTGGCGCATGTGATGAGAAAGGCGGGCTACCAGTGTGCTCATTTCGGTAAATGGCACGTCGGCGCAGTCAAAGCTGGTTCGCCCGTGAATCCAGGCGCGATGGGCTTTCACACCTGGCTTTCACACGACAACTTCTTCGAGCTGAATCCCTCCCTCTCAAGAGACGGCGGCCCACCCCAGGTCTTCGAAGGCGAAAGCTCCGACATCCTCGTGCGCGAGGCCATCCAGTTCATCGATGCGGCGCAAAAAGACAAAAAGCCCTTTTTCACGATCATCTGGTTTGGATCGCCGCATGAACCCTACAGCGGCCTGCCACAGGATTTGGCGCTATATAATGATTTGCCCGCTAAATACACGAAGAAGGTCAAACTCACCTCCAATGAAACCGGTGGCCAAACCCAGCGCCCGCAGGGCGAAGTTCTACGCGAGCGCTACGCCGAGATCACGGCCATGGACCGCGCCATCGGCACCCTGCGAACGCATTTAAAGCAAACCGGCCTGCGGGATGACACGCTGCTCTTTTACTGCGGTGACAACGGCACCTCGCCCGAGTCCTCCGTCGCCACGCCGCATCGCGGAGCCAAGGGCGTCGTTTATGACGGCGGCACACTCGTCCCCGGCCTTATCGAGTGGCCTGCGCGGATCAGGTCACCACGCAGCACGCGCGTCCGTGCCTGTACGAGCGATTTACTGCCCACACTTGCCGCACTCACTGGCCAATCGGTCCCACAGCGTCCGCTGGATGGCATCGACCTCACTCCATTGCTCGAAGGTGAAATGGAGTCCCGTTCCCAGGCGCTACACTTTTGGGCCTACGACACCAAGCGGCTCAATGACAACAAGCTAGAGCCCTACATCGACCCTGAACTGCAAAAAGGCACCACGCCGCTTGCAAAAAAGATGGGGGGTAAAGCCACGCGCGACTTCACCAACTATAAACACCCGCAGCCAATAACGGCCGCCGACTTCCTCGGTCCTCGCGCCATCATTGATGGCAGATTTAAACTCGTGATCCATGAGCAAAGGAAAGGTGAGCCCAAGCGTGAACTCTTCGACCTGGACGCTGATCCCGCTGAGAAAGCCAACCTCATCGAGAAACAGCCCGAAACCGCCTCCAAACTCCAAAGCCAACTCCACGAATGGCAGCAATCCGTGCTCAAGAGCCTCAGTGGAGCGGATTACGCGCAGTGAAATTTGTCATGGCAATCCATACTTCAAATCGCGCCGAAGGACTAGCCACCAAAGCACGGGTTTCAAGGTTGCTGGGAGGATTTGACTGCAGCGACATCCTTCACGCCGCTGAGGGGATGGCTGGTCACTGAGTCCCATGCGATCTGTTGTAGCAGTCGAGTCAGTTCCGCAGCCTGTGGGCGGTTTTTCAATCTCTCCGGCACTGGAAGGCCGACGGGGGTCCGTTGGTAGATGGCGGCAAAGTGACAGTAACTCACGAGCAGCGCCGAGATGTCCGAGGGATGGCCGTGGTCATCTCGAAATAGCTCACTCTGCTTGCTGACACCGGGTGCTTTCCCTTCAGCGACATGTTTGCGTAGAGAATGCAGAGCATCGCTTGCTGGCACGATACAGACACAGGCCTTGCCGACCGCTGAATTTAGTGCCGAGACTTGTGCCTCAAGTTGCTTGAGCCAGACATCGTGAGATTTCAACATCCCATCAATTTCTTCCGCTGTGACTTTGTCCCTCATGACGTTGGTAAAGCTGCCGACGAGTCTGCCATCCTTCGGTGCCCATGAGGCCTGCACCAGCACTCGCAGGTTGGGATTCTTTTCCAGGCCGAGCTTCGTGTAGTTATCGATGCCTTCATCTGGCATGAGCAGATGCGGCGAGAGCGTGAGCACATCGACGATGCCTTCCCTGAGCGCTTTCTTCGCCTGATTCTGCTCATCCGGCAGATCCCAGTGCTGGAGGACTCGTGAGCCGCCGATCATCTGCTGCCCCGCCTTCAAATGGGTGACACCCGCCGCGTTCGCGATCTGCGGCAGCCAGTCAGCGGTGTAAATCATGTAGCTGTGCGCGCATACGAAGACCTTGGTGCCCTCGGCGCCAGGAGCGAATTCGGCAGGCTTCGAGCTGCTCTTGCTGCCACCCGTCTTCGCCATGAACTTGTTTCGCGCCTCTGGATGCTTCTCCACATATGCGAGCGCCTCGTTGATGGAGAGCGCACCATCCTTGTCCGCATCCGCATCGGGGAACATCTTCAGCGCCTGCGCCAGCCGCGCTTCGACACCGGACTTCTTATTGGCGACCTGGGCAAACAAGCTGTATGCCCCAAAGGACAAGGCAGCCAGGGAGAGGCAGAGGAGGATTTGTTTCATGTTTCGCGTCCCCTTAAACTCGCACTCGCGGAGCCTCTTTCAGCCTCAATCAGCGCGCGATGGTATAGCTTACATCATCAAGGAAGATCTTCACCATCTGCCCGCTAGCATATGGTATGCACTATGTGAGAAATCGGTCCTTCAACACAGGCAATGTGGATGAAAACTCAAGAAATTAGCCCGCTCAAACAAACGCCCCATTAGTTCAAAAACCCGATGGACTGGCGCGTTCCTGGTCCTGTGGCCGGTGCGGATGAGAAGGAGGGAGGGGCGAAGCATCCCAGCATCTCACTGGCCACTCAGCACACAGCGGAAGCCCACGCTGTCGCTCCGGTAGCCCTCGGGATCATGGGTGCGGTGAGAACTTAGCAGCGTCTCTGGCCGCAGGCTTTTCCATGAGCCGCCGCGTAGCACCCGCCAGTTGGTTCCTTCGCGGAAACGGTCCTCGCACCACTCCCACAGATTCCCGCTGAGGTCGTAGATGCCGAGATCGTTCGCCACTGAAGCCTGCGACTTCACCTCGCCACCCGAATGCGGATCACGATACTCCGCGATGAAGTGATCTGGGAAATCCCTCGCGGATTCTTTCCCGCAAAGGTTCCCCGCCCCACGCGGCGGAGGCCAGGTTGTGCCCCAGGGAAAATGATTCGCGATTCGATTCGATTTTTCCTCTGGCCCCTGTGCCGCTGATTCGAGATGTCCGATGCCTGCCGCGCAGCTCCACTCGTGATCCGATGGCAGGCGGTAGCGCTGGTTCGCGCCGATCACGCCTGCCGCGCGCTCCCATTTCGTCAGCCACTCGCAGAACTCCATCGCCTCCGTCCAGCTCACCCACGAGGCTGGTCGCGCCTTATTCGAGGCAGGCAGATTCCGTGATCTACGGAAAAGCGCGAGGTGCCTCTCCTGTGTCTCTTCACAGGCGACGAGCAGTTTCCCATCCCCCACCGGAACCTCAGCAAAGTTCATCCCCAGGCTGTTCGTCCATGCCGCCTTTTTTACCTCGCTCGGTCCCGTAGAAACACATCCGCAGACCACGAGCAACAGCAGCGAGACCAGCAGCCAACGGGAGGGAGGCAGAAAACAAAGAGCAACCATGAGAGCGCCCGCAACGGACTCTCCAGGAGAGGCGCGGATGTGCGAAGCTACTCCTGAGCCTGCGAAGGCGTCAAGGATAGCCGATTGAGCCTGATTGAGGGACCGAGTATGTCCTGCTCGAATGAGGCCAGCCTTGCCAGTTCGGAAACACGGCCTACTCTCAGCGTCCATGTCCACGCTCCTTGCCCCCGCCATTTCCGCCCAGGTCGAAGCCCTCTGCGCTGCCATTGCCGCTGATCCTGACATCCAGTCCGCCCGCAATGCTGCGGAAACCTTCCTCGCCGACGAGCAAGCCGTGACCCTCTACCGCGAAGTCATGACCCTGGGCCGCACGCTGGAGCAGCGCCACCGCAGTGGTGTGGAGCTTGAGCCCACGGAGATCAGCCGCTTCCAGAGCCTCCAGGATCAGGCTGACCAGCACGAGCTGATCCAGAGCTTCATGTCCGCCCAGGATGCCCTTCAAACCGTGGCGAGCACGGTGAATGGCTTCATCACCAAGACCCTCGAAAAAGGCCGCGTCCCAGCCCTGGAAGAAGTCGTGGGTTCCGGTGGTGGCTGCTGTGGCGGTGGTGGTGGCGGCGGTTGCGGCTGCAACTAATCGCTCAAACGCAAAGCCCTCTCCCAATCTCCGTCGTGTCTTCCGCTGCAGCGCCCATCTTCGAGGCCCGTGGCTTGAGAAAGGTGTATCACACCGGCGAGCTTGATGTCGTGGCGCTCCAAGGCGTGAATCTCGACTTCGTCGCGGGTGAACTCGTCGTGCTGCTCGGTGCCTCCGGCAGTGGCAAATCGACCTTGCTGAACATCCTCGGCGGACTCGATGTGCCCACCGAAGGTCACCTGCGCTACAAAGGCTGGGATCTCGGCGAAGGTGATGAACGCACGCTCACGCTCTTCCGCCGGAACTGCGTGGGCTTCGTCTTCCAGTTCTACAATCTCATCCCCAGCCTCACGGCACGGGAGAATGTGGCGCTCATCACCGAGATCGCGCGTGATCCCATGTCACCCGAGGAAGCGCTGGCCATGGTGAATCTGGAACACCGCATGGACCATTTCCCCAGCCAGCTCAGTGGTGGTGAGCAGCAACGCGTGGCCATCGCCCGCGCCATCGCCAAACGCCCCGAAGTGCTGCTCTGCGACGAACCCACAGGTGCGCTCGACATCAACACCGGCATCACCGTGCTCGAAGCCGTGGAGCGCATCAATCGCGAGCTAGGCACGCTGGTGGTCGTCATCACCCACAATGCCGATATGGCCGGCATGGCCGACCGAGTGCTCTATCTCAAAGACGGGCAGATCATCAAAGAACACCACAATGAACAGCGGCTGCCAGTGACGAGCCTGAAGTGGTGAACCTCACTCGTGAGTGATCGCTTCGTCGAGGTTCATCACCATCGTCGCCACCAGCGTGCCTGCGGCGAGCTCCGCGAGCTTCGCCTCCTTGACGAAAGGCACTTCCAGATACTTCGCCGCCTCCTGCGGTGATTTTTGATAATGATCACGGGCACGCTGCCACTCACGCGACAGCACTGCCTGTTCATCGCCAGTGGGATGGCGTGAAAGCACGTGCTGGTAGAGCGCGCCGAGGCGTTGCTCATCCGGCAGCACCAGCATCTTCTTCGAGAGTGCTTGTGCCGCCATGAACACGGTCCGGTCATTGAGCAAGGTCAGCGCTTGCAGTGGTGTGTTCGTGCGTGACATGCCGACTTCACAGACGCGGCGCTGGGCACTGTCAAAAAGGAAGGTTGGCGCGATGCTGCGCCGCCAGAAAGCATACAACGTTCGGCGATGCTGCGCCGCACCTTCACTGGGCTCATAGGTGTATCGGCCCATGAAGATCTCCTCCCAGACTCCACCCGGCTGATACGGACGAACCGGTGGGCCACCGAGCGCGGGATTCAGCAGACCTGAAGAAGCCAGCGCCGCATCCCGGATCATCCATGCAGGCAGACGAAAACGCGGCCCACGTGCGAGCAGCAAATTCTGCGGGTCTGTTTGTAGTTCGGGCTTCAGCCCGTCAGCAGCGCTTCCAGAACGGGCTGACGCCCGAACTACGAACTCAGAACTCTGCTGATACGTCTCACTCGTCACGATGGTCTTGATGAGATGCTTCACATCCCAGCCATGCTCCATGAAGTCCACCGCCAGCCAGTCGAGCAGCTCGGGATGTGTCGGGCGCTGGCCTTGGAGACCGAAATCATCCGGCGTGCGCACGATGCCAGCGCCGAAGAGCATCTGCCAGACATGATTCACGAAGACACGGGCCGTGAGCGGGTTGTCCTTCGAGGTGATCCACTTCGCGAGTCCGAGGCGATCTTTGGCGAGACCTTCCGGCCATGGTGCGATGGCCGCCGGCACACCTTGGCTGACCTTGTCACCCTTCTTGTCCCAGACGCCACGCACGAGTACATGGGTCTCGCGCGGTTCTTTGCGCTCAGCCAGGACCATGACGTTCAGTTTCCCCGCCGCCGCGGTGACTTCCTTGAGCTGCGCATTAGCTCGATCCAGCGAGGCTTTGGCGATCTGATAAGGCGCATGGTCTTCGAGGAACTGCGCCATCAGTCGCTCGCGCTCGATCTTGCCCTGCGCGAGCTGCTCCAGTGGAGTGGGGCCGAGTTCACGCACAGCAGGTCCTGGCTGATCCGTGGCGGATAAACGGAAGCTGGCGATATTCGCGTCTCCATTCGTCGAGCGATGCCGGAGCTCAAAGATGAGTTCTTCATCACTTTCCAGCACGATGGGCTCGGCCAGCCCATACAAAGCAGTGTGGGGCTGGTCTTTGGGGAAGCCCTTCGTGGTCCAGCCATTGCGCGGATCATCATCGAGAGTGCCTTTGACATCGCCATACTCGCGGGCCTTGCCTTCGACTTTCGTGTCTGAGACAGCGCTCTTCACCAGGATGTCACGGATCTGCGAACTGCCACGGCGACGCACCTGCACCTTAATGTCTGTGAGAATGAACTCACCCGACTTTCCCCGCGAAAGCACTCCGTTTTGTGGCAGCACCTCCAGCTTCAAACCGGAGAGGCGAGGCAGCTTGATGTAGGTGATGAGGCGATAGTCGTCCTGTTTGGGATTCGGTCCGCTGGCGGTCACGACGCCGTCCTTGTTTTGGGCGAGCTTCGTGCCCTCCTGCGATTCCAGCGAGCCATGCAGGACATGCCATGCCTGGAATCCACCACGCACTTCTGCTTCACGGGTTTTGAGCCATGCGGCAAATGGCTTCTCCGCAGCCTCGCGAGCTTTTGCTTCAATCGGTTTCCGCTGATCGACGAGCTGCTGGGCTTCGGTCACAGCACGCTTCGCATGAGGTGACTGGTAGCTGAGATAAGGCTTTGCGCCAGTGCCAGCTGCCCCGTCTTCGTCGATGCTGTTGAAGAAGGCGCTGAGGCTGTAGTAATCAGCATGAGTGATGGGATCAAACTTGTGCGTGTGGCATTGCGTGCAGCCAAGCGTCAGCCCGAGCCAGGCGCTGCCCATCGTGTTCACACGGTCGATGACGTAGTCGATGCGGGACTCTTCTTTATCTCGTCCGCCTTCGCCGTTGGTCATGTGATTGCGGTGGAAGCATGTGGCGAGCTTTTGCTCGGGTGTGGCATTCGGCAGGAGATCTCCTGCGAACTGCTCGAGCGTGAATTGATCGAAAGGTTTGTTCGCGTTGAACGACTCGACCACATAGTCGCGCCAGGGCCAGTTCGTGCGGGTGGCGTCGGATTGAAAGCCATCCGTGTCTGAGTAACGCGCCACATCCAGCCACCACATGGCCATGCGCTCACCGAAGTGGGGGGATTTGAGAAGCTGGTCGGTGTATGCAGACATGTCCGACTCGTCTGATGAATCCGACGACGGCAAACCTGTGAGGTCAAAAGAGAGCCTCCGCCTCAATGTGTGGTCCGGTGCCCTCGGCGAAGGCTTGAGCCCTTCTTTGGCGAGCCGTGCTTTGACGAAATGATCCACGGGATGGCCCTGCACAGGTAGCTTCACGGGCTTCTCAAAAGACCAATGTTTGCCCCAGGCAGCACCTTCGCTGATCCAGCGTTTCAGAAGGTCGATCTGCTCACCGTTGAGCTTGGGTTTGTGAGACTTCGGCGGCGGCATGATCTCCTCTGGATCATCCGTGATGATGCGGGCGATGAGATCGCCAGACTTGATGACGCCCTGAGCGCCTTCGCGAGTATCGAGCCGCAGATCTGCTTTGCGATGCCCCTCATCCTGGCCATGGCAGGAGAGGCAGTTCTCAGACAAGATCGGCAGGACATCCCGACTGAAGGAAACGGGCGCAGCACTGACGATGCAGGGCAGGATCAGTAGGAAGATGGGCAGTAGGGCGCGGCTGAGCATGACAAAGGATGACCATAACAACGCCGCCCGCCATGCCGACTGCCTGCTCTGGCTATGGAAAATCCGAGCAGAACAGATCGTCACTCAGGTTTTACCGCCTGCTGCCATGCCTGCATTTCGGTTGGTATGGATGCATCTGGCTGTTTTTGCAGCAAGGATCGCTGGCAACTCAGGGCGAGATTTGCCACACCAGCCATGTGTTCCTTGTCTGCCCGTGCCTGCGGGCTGGTCATCTCCTTGCCCCACAGATCGCGAACCAAAGTCATCGCCTCTGCGGCACGATTCTGTTTGAGGCGGACTTCCACCATGGATTTGAGGTCTTCATGCCAGCGCTGGTAGTTGGCGCCGCGCTGCCCTGTGCGTTCATAGCGCAGGCGATAGGTCTCATAGGTAGATTCAAGATCACCCGAGCGCTGGTAGGCTTCCGCGAGGACGAGCAGTGCATCTTGAAGCCGATTGATATGGCCCTGCTCATCCGCCACACGGAACGCCTCGCGCGCATGATGAATGGCAGGCTGGTGCATGCCGGTGAGGCTTTCCAAGCTGGCAACGGAGCAGAGCGTATCCACTAGATGCTGGCGAGCCGTATCCGTGGCCTGTTTTGGATCATCACGAGGTGACATCTGTTGCGCGATGGCAGAGGCCTCAGCCGCATGTCGAATGGCCTCGGTGCGAAGTCCCGCATCGAATTCAAACTGCGCCTGGGCAAGCAACAATTGGATGAGCCGGCTTTGATCTGCGCCTTCGGAGTTTCTCAGCTCAGCCAGCCTCTGGTGCAACCACTGCACAGCACGCTGATGATCCCCCTTGGCGCGAAGGTGTGAAAGATAGCGGTCCTCCACCCAGTCCAGCTGGATGCCTTGTGCGGGCTCAGCCCGCGCGAGTTCCAGGCATTCCTGAATCAGGGACTCCGCCATGGCGTGGTCATGTGAGTCTTTGAATGCATCGAAACACGACGCCTTGATGAAGAGAGTCGTGCTAACGGATACACGGTGTTCTGCCAGCTCGCGTAGGAGCTCCTTCGCGATGACAGCAGCCTTTTGCGGCTGTCGCAGCTTTGTCCAAACACGCACAACCTGCCTTTTCACGAGGAACCAAAAATCAGAGTAACGCTGGCCGCTGGATTCGAGCCGGTTGAGCAAAGCCTCGATCAAAGGTGGGGCCGAACTGCGGGCACCGTGATCCACCATTTTGATCAGATAAGCTAGTTCCGCCTCCAAGGCTGTCTGGCTTTCTGGTCCATGGATTTGACCGAGAACCTCGACCTGTGCTTTTAAAAGAGGCAGCGTGTGTTTACGCTCCCCCATTTTGTCGTAGAGCCAGCCGACACGCTTGAAGAGGTCTGCCTGGAGCGCGGGGTCATTGCTGAGCTTTTGGATCTCTTCATGACTATTTGCCAGAGCCAGTTGGAGAGCCTCCGGATTCCTTCCGTGGCCGATCTCATCCGCCACACGATCCAGCATCGCCGTGAGAAATCCCACCGCCTGCCTGGCACGTGCCGCCTCAGTTTCCGCCTGTCCTTGAGCCAGACGCGCCTCGTGGGCCTGCCATAGCGCCACTCCTGCCCCGCAAATGATGGCGGCAAGGCTCACACAGGCGGCAGCAAAGGCCAGACGGTTGCGCCGCACCCAACGTCCCGTGAGATAGCCAACGCTGGGCGGATGAGCGAGCACGGGCTCGTTGTTCTGAAAACGCTCCACATCTGCGATCAACGCGCCCACGCTGTCGTAACGGCGATCACGCTCCTGCTCCAAAGCCTTCAGAATAATCCAGTCCAGATCCGCCGGGATGCCAGACATGGAGAGGAATGGCTGCATCCGCTTCTCTCGCAGCGCTGCCATCTTCACCGTCTCCGTGATTTGCACGGAGGGCCGCACCGGGCGCTTCGCGCTGACGATGCGCAGCATCTCTGCATGAGACGTGTTTTCCCGAACAAGTGCCTGGTAGGGAAGGGAGCCCGTCAGCATTTGATAAAACAATACGCCAAGGGCATAGACATCACTGCGGACATCGACATCGCGGCTGCCGCTGAGCTGCTCAGGGGACATGTAAAGCGGTGTGCCCATCACATGTCCGGCACGGGTGAAAAATGCCTCCTGAACAAAACCTTCTGTCATTGCCTTGGCGATGCCAAAGTCGATGATCTTCGGCACTGGCTTCCCGTCCAACTCAGTGACCAGAATGTTCGAGGGCTTCAGATCACGATGGATCATGCCCTTCTGATGTGCATGAAGCACACCCCCGCAGACATCTTTGAAGAGCGCCACCCTTTGCTGCCAGGGCAGGTTTTTTTCCCGGCAGTAAGTGGTGATCGAAGAGCCACGCACCAGCTCCATGGCAAAGAACGGCCTTCCATCTGGTGTGGCACCCGCATCCAAAAGTGCGGCGATGTGTGGATGCTCCATGCTGGCGAGCGCCTGCTGCTCCAGGCTGAAACGCGCCAGCACCTGCGCCGTGTCCATGCCACGCTTCAGCACTTTCAGCGCAACTTCTCGACGAATCGGCTCCGCCTGCTCCGCACGCCAGACAAAGCCAAAACCACCCTCGCCCAGGCACTCGGCCAGCCGGTAGGGACCGATGTGGCCGTCGAGCCCGACCTCCTGCATCTCATCGTCAGCGAGCATCTGAGCCAGGATGTGCCGTTCATGTCCGGCGATAAGTTTGGAAACTTGGCAGGCCATTATTCGAAGGCTTTGAACAGATCCCTCATTTCACATCGAATCAGCTCAGGGTCACGGGTGCCCAAAGTGACCGCCAGTTCGTCCTCAATCTTCTCGCGGTAGCTGCGGCGTAAGCGAAAGAGAGCTTGGCGGAGGGTAGCTTCGTTCATCCCAGCCTGCCTTGCGGAATGAGCCAGGGGTTCTTCACTCTCTGCCTGGGTGAGATGCATGGCCAGCATGTCAAAGCGCTCTCCCTGTGCTTTTGCCAGATGCTCCTCTCTCAATGCCGTCAGGCTCCGTTCCAGGACATTGCGTGCCCATTCACGATTGTAGAGCGTCTCCATGTCCGCAGTCTCATCGGCGATCTGAAGGTAGCGCTCTTCAGCGTCACTGGGCGCAGAGTAACTGAGATGCTCGATACCACCTCCACGTTTCTTGGCCGCAGCATTCCGCCAGATCTTCGAGCGATAAAACTCAAAGGAGTTCAGCAGATAGGTTCGCAGCTTGCCGCGGCTTTGATCCGCCCTCAGCAAGGTTTCACGCTCCAGCATGGATTCAAAAAATCCCTGCACCGAGTCCTCGGCATCGTGCTCGTTGAGACCGTTTCTCCGTGCAACGACGTAAAGCGGCGACCAATAGGATTGGTAGAGTGCCTCCATCGCCATTTTTACATCCTCCTCTCCGCCCTCACGCAACGCCTGGAGCAGTGTCCAGCGGGTGGCGGGGAAGTGATGGGAGACATCAGGCATAAATGAAAGCAATGGCTGCTTTATTTAGACGGAATCACACGGTTGTCACCTGTGCCTGGAATGAGTCGTTCAGAGTCATTTCCGGCGGACCTGGCGCTATCTTCATCATCTCCTCCAGTGGCCCCTGCATCAGCTTCCAGCGCAGACCTGCTCTGAATCGTGACTGCCACTCTCCCCGATGCACCAGCGTGTCCGCCGCGCCGTGACGCAGGTACTCAAAGTGCTTCTTTTGACTTAATGCCAGCCGCAATGGCGAAAGATCCTCCGTGAAGCTGATGATGTGCATCGGGCGAACGGGGCCCCTCCCAGCTTCCTCTTCAAAAAGTAAAATCGCTGCCAGTGCCGCCGCTGCTACACCTAGACCGAGGTCCCAGATAATGACTGGCTCGGCAACCTCTGGGTTGGCACCTTCAGGAAGGCGAAGACGACGCAGTAGATGTGCTTCCTCCAATCCGCCTGAAGTGGGCAAAGTCTGGCCTGTGATCAAGTGCCGGATGCTCACCGGATGCCCCTCCTCAAGATGCAATTCGTAGTCACCCACGCGCGCTACTGGAGGTGGAGCTGGGCGTGGATTCGTGATCGGGTGATCCAAGTCATCCACCTGGAGGATCTCTCGCTTTTCCTGGTAGAGCGGCAGGAAGCGATCCTCCAAAATGCTCTGGCGGACCTCCCGCATCATCTGGTGGTAGAAATGGATGTTGTGCTGCCCCATGAGCTGCCAGCCCAGCGGCTCCTGTGTCTTCGTGAGATGATGCAGATAAGCCCGCGAATACTTGGCACAAACGGGGCACGAGCAGTTGGGGTCCAGTTTGTCCTCGCTGAATTTATAAACGCTGCGCCTCAGCTCCACGATCCCGCGTGAGGTGAAGCACGAGCCACGCTTTGCCACCTGCGTGGGGATGATGCAGTCAAACATGTCCACGCCGCGATGCACCGCCTCCAGCACATCCAGCGGTGTGCCGACACCCATCAGATATCGCGGGCGATCCTCCGGCAGCAGCGTGGCAGTGAGTTCGCACACATCTTCACGCTGATGTTTCTCCTCTCCCACCGCCAGCCCACCGATGGCGAATCCATCAAACGGCAGCTCCACCAGCCCAGCGGCACTTTCTTTCCGCAAATGCGGATACAACGCGCCCTGAACGATGGCGAACATCGACTGCGGTGAGTCCTCCCGAGCCGCGAGACTGCGCACCGCCCAGCGCTGCGTCACCTGGAGTGCAGCACGCGCCGCCTTCTCATCCGCCGTGCTCGGGATGCACTGATCCAGCACCATTATGATGTCGCTGCCGATGGCCATCTGCGTCTGGATGCTCAGCTCCGGACTGAGCAAGATGCGCTGCCCATCGACATAGCTCTGAAACACCGCCCCCTCTTCCGTCATCGAGCGTGAGTGCGGCAAAGAAAAGATCTGATACCCGCCCGAGTCTGTCAGCACTGACCCCGGCCACTGCATGAAGCGATGAATGCCGCCCATCTTCCGAAACACCTCCGGCCCCGGCCGCAGTAGCAGATGATAAGTGTTCGCCAGCAGGATCTGTGAGCCCGACTCATGCAGCACCTCCGGCAACTGCGCCTTCACCGTCGCCTGCGTGCCCACCGGCATGAAAAGCGGTGTCTGAATGACGCCATGCAACGTCCGAAACGTCGCCGCACGCGCCCGTGAGCCGCTGGTTCGGGCTTGGAGCTGGAAATCGAGACGGGAGGGAGGCATCAGGGCAGCAACTCCGCCACTTTCAGCTTCAGCGGCTTCAGGGTGATGCTTTGCACGGTTTCCTTGGCCTCATGAATGTGGTGCTCCATGTAGTCACCACCTTTTGGACGGGCGAAGACGTGAAGCACCCGAGCATTTAGATCGACAACCCAGTATTCCGGGATGCCTGCGGCGGCATACATGAGCTTTTTGCGGCCCAGGTCTTCTTTGAGAGAGGTGTTGGACACCTCGACGATCACATAGATGTCCTCCGGCGCTGGGAGGCCGTTCCTGTAGCTCTTCTCCCGAACGATGGAGATGTCAGGCACCGGTTCGCTGCTTCCGCTGAGGCGAACGGGTTGCTGACAGCGGGTGCGGAACTCGGGGCCGAGCTTGCGGCCTACTTTGAGCAGACTGCGGTCGGTACTTTCGGCGTGTCCTGGATCAATGGGCGGCATCATGACGATTTCTCCTTGGATGAGCTCCACGCGGTCGTCCTCCTTGAGGATGCCGATTTCGCCGAGGCGGTAGTAATCCTTCACCGTGAAGCGAAACGGCTGCGGCGGCGGAAGTGGACGTGCCTCCTGCTGCATAACACCTTTCTGCCGGGATCTCGGCGAAGCACTGCGCCGGGCGGTTTTCACGGATTTGGAGGCTAGGGCGACCATGATGACCTGAACGTATGACTCGCGAGGCAAATGACAAGCCTCTCCTTGCTCATCAGCCACGTCGGATCTCCGAGCCTTTGAACTGCACCGCGATGCGGAAGACTTTTTTCTTCCGGCACTCGATCTTGCCGGTTTGAAGGTCAAAGCGATCCGGGATCTCGATGAGGTGCACATCAGTCTTCGCGTGGAAGCCGCGTTCGGAGAAGATGTCGATGAGGATGGCGAGGGCCTCGGGGTCGTGGAAGAGTTTGTCCTCGGTGTTGATGTCGGCGCGACCGGAGATGGCGTGGCGGACGATGATGGGCATCATCTTGGTTTCGATGAAGGCGACAACGGCTTCCATCAGCTCCGGTTTCTCGACCTTGTAGGCATCCAAACGGCGCACGAGGTCCTGCCGAGCATGGCGGATGATCTCGCTGGCGAGCGGCAGCTTGCGCAGGAGGTCGAAGGTGCGCGGATCGAGCTCCAGCGAGCTTTGATACTCCAGCTCTTTGACGATGTTTTCCTGCACCAGTTCCAGCGGAGCCTGCGCATTGATGAAGTGGTAGTGGAAGATCTCCTTCAGCGAGACGAGCGCATCGTAGGTCTTCTCTTTGAAGACCTTGTAGCGGTTCCGCGCCAGGGCGGCATCGAAATCGGTGGCACGTTCCTCCCAAAGCTCGCCGAGGCCGGAGCTGCGCACTTCCGCATTGTGCACGAGCACTTCCTGACCGCGCTTTAGCTGGCGAGCGATGCTTTCGGTCTCATCGACAAAGAGCACCATAATGTGGAAGATGGGCTGCTTGAAGTGCGCGGCATCTGGCGTGTCGAGGAAGTCACGGCGCAGGCGCACCATCTTGTCGAAGAGCATCTTGAGACACTCCACCTGCACCTTCGTGCGCGGGAAGCCGTCGAGGATCGCCCCATTCTGCTGTTCGGGCTCCAGCAGCTTGCGCATGAGGATGCCCACGACCTCGCGATCCCCTACCATACCACCCTGGGCCTTGATGGCGCGGGCTTCCGGCGTGTCGAGCAAGGCGCTGACGACGATGGGCTGCGCATCAATGCCGCGAACCTGACGGATGAAGTCGGTGTTCGTGCCTTTGCCCGCTCCGGGCGCACCACCGAGCAGGATCAGCTCCTTCGGGAAGCGCAGATTCACGCGACCGTAATCCGCTTCGAGCTGCTTCCACACATGGTTGAAGATGAGCTGGGCATCTTTGATCTCCAGGTCGGCTGGGACAGCTGCCTTGGGGGTGGTTTCGGGGTTGGTGGGCTGCATGATTTGGGGAGGCTTATCGGCTCATGGCATCGCCGTCAAATAGGCATCTATTTGGCGCTGAAGTCCCATGATGCCGAGAGTTGTTCAGCCTGTGAAATTTTTCGCTGCCTTCCACTCACTCCACCACCCGGCGGTTCAGGAAAGGATAACTCGTGACGATCTCGGTGATCAGCGTCTGCATCTTGTGGCCGTCTTTGGCGATGGTTTGGAGCATCTGGTCCACGATGATGTGGTCGTAGCCTTCGAGTTGGCGGCAGAGGGCGTAGGCGAGGAGCTTTTCGGTGAGGTTGCGGGCGAGGTCGGTCTCGCGGGCGGCGATGAGGGCTTTGAGTTCCTTCGGCGAGGAGAAGCGTTTGCCGCCGGGGAGTTCGCCGACGGCATCAATGGCACCACCGGATTCGTCTTGGTCTCTCCAGCGGCCGATGGCGTCGAAGTTCTCCAAACCGAAGCCGATGGGGTCGAGGAGCTTGTGGCAGTTGGCGCATACGGCGTTGGTGCGGTGCAGTTCGGTGCGCTGGCGCAGCGTGAGATTGGCGACCTTACGTTTGTCCTGCTTTTCGAGCGCAGGCACATTCGGCGGTGCGGGCGGCACTCGTTGGCCGAGCACTTGTTCCAAAACCCACACGCCGCGCTTCACGGCGCTGGTGCGCGTGGCGAAGGACGTGGTGGCGAGCACGCCGGGCATGGCGAGGATGCCACCGCGATTCGCATCGGTGAGCTTCACCTTTTGCATGTCGGGGCCGGTGATCTGCTTTTCGAGGCCGTAGATCTTGGCGAGCGTGCCATTGAGGAAGGTGTAGTCGCTGTTCACAAAGCTGACGACACTGCGGTTCTCCCGCACGATGCTTTCAAAGAAGAGCCGCGCCTCGTCATACATCGCGGCGCGCAGTTCGGCGGTCATTTCGGGGAACTTGGCGGCGTCGAAGGTCTTGTCCTTCAACTCGGCCGTTCCGAGCCATTGCGCACCGAAACCATCAAACAAAGCTCGCGAGCGTTTGTCGGCCAAAAGTCGCTCCGTTTGTGCTTTGAGCACGTCGGGCTCGTGCAGCTTGCCTTCATCGGCGAGCTTGGACAGCTCTGCGTCCGGCATGGTGGCCCACAGCAGATACGAAAGGCGGCTGGCGAGCTGGTAATCATCCAGCGGCACGATCTTCTCGCCCGTGGGTGCGTCTTTGGACGGCGTGATGAAAAGAAACTGCGGGGAGACGAGCACGGCCTTCAGCATGAAGCGCAGCGCAGCGTCGCGGTTGAGCTTGTTGGCCGTGCCGAGCTCGAAAACCTTCACGAGCACGTTGAGTTCCTCCTCAGTCGGCGGTCGGCGATACGCGGTGCGGGCAAGTTTTCGCGCGACATCGCGGACATCCGCCTCTTTTGCTCCAAACAGCCGCTTCTGAGCCTCGGCGGGCATTTGTTGCAGCGCCGCATTCGCGATGCCGAGATACTGCTCGGTCTGCATCGGCGAGAGCGAGTTGAGATAGCCCTCGCCGGGCACTTCATCGGGCAATTCCTTCGCGATGGCGGCATCGACGCCGAGAAGATCATGCAGCGTGTTGCCATACTCGACTTTGGTGAGGCGGCGGATGACAAACGGTCCCGGATCGCGGGCGCTGAGGTATTTGATCTGCGCCAGCGCATCGAGGAAGCGCTTCCGCTCATCGTCGGAGGGCTGATCCGCGTCTTCGGGCGGCATGTCGTGTGCCTGCACATTCGCGATGGCGTCCATCCACTTGCGAGAAAGGCCTGGATCACCCGGCTTGCGAATGGCGATCTCGAAATTGAGCCCAGCCTTCGAGCGGCGATTGCCATGGCATTCGAAACAATACTTGGCTGCGAACTTCTCGACGTCCTGCTTGAAGGCCTTCTTGGCTGCCGTCTGCATGGCTGCCAGTTCTTTATCCTCGGCTGGTAGAGTCGAGAGCGGTAGCGAGAGTGCGAGGAGGATAAGAGTTTTCGAGATCAAAGCGGGGCCTTGTATGACGGGCGGGGAATGCCGGGTCTATCCCGATTTACAACCGCACCTAAAGTTCGCTCACGTCACTTTGATCTTAAGGCTGGGGCGATTGGCACCAGCCCGTCCTCAAACCGTTGAAGAACCTATCTCGGAGCGGTATTGCTCCGAGATAGGTGGATCTTAATCAGTCGTGTTTAGGGCACGGGATTGGCGGTGGGATTGAAGACGATGCTGTAATCGAGGTTGAAGCTGTCGTTGCCGTCGGTCGTGTTCGGGCCGACACCGACGTAGATGATGTCTCCCACCTGAAGCTGACCGAGGTTGTGATTGAAACTCAGCGTGGCTGCTGGAGCACAGGTGCTGGTGAATGTGTTCGTGAAGACGGTGCCGATGGCGGTGTCTTTATATACCAGAAGCTGCACGCCATTGCCCGCAGTGCTGCCGACGCTGACGAAGCTGTTATTGATGCCGTAGTAACCAGCCAGCTTCACGGTGTAGGCGGCGAGCACGACGCGGTCAGGTTTTCCTGCCGTCTGCTGGGTGCTGCCTTTGCCGGGATGGCCGCCCGTGCTGTGGATGGAGCCGTAGTTGCAATCCGTGCCGGTGGCAGGGAAGGCGAGTCCATCCAGCATGTAGCGCCCTGAAGCGACGCTCCAGTTTAAAGCCTGGAAGTTATCGGGATTGCTGACGATCCCATTGGCGTTCCACCAGTAGCTCCATTCGGGTTTGGGACTGCCAGATTTGTAGTCATCGCGGTAGTCGGCGATGACACGAGTGCCGCTGGCGACGGTGAAGGCGAGAGAGACCTGAGCACCACCCGCAGGTGTTGCCTTGATGGTGTGGGCCCCGATGCTCATGACCTGGGTGGCATTCGGATTCATCGCCGTGCCGTAGAGGGAATAGGGGGGCTCGGGACGCGTGTTTGTTGCTGCGGTGTCGAGTTGAAGCACGACGCTGCCCTGAGCACTGTTGAGATTGGCGCGGATACTGAAGCTGTCCGTGCCGATTTTGGCAGGGTCAATGACGGCCCCGGCAACGAGCGGCATGAGTTCATCACCATTCGCATCGACAACGGTCCAGCTTTGCACCGTGGCAGGCCCCGTCCAGGCACCGAGCATCCATTCGTCGATCAATTTGCCACCTGCGGGAAGGTCGATGGCGGTCGTCGGCTGTGGCGTTGTTGGGGTATCGATCAAGCCCGCAGGAATGCGCCCATAGATGCGCTTTGGCGGCTGGAGCGGCTGACGGCGATTGTCATCCTTTGCGTGGAAAGCGGTGTCGAGCGTGATGGCATCGAGATCGAGTCCGGGTTTGCCAGCGCTGTGGTGGCAGGTGATGCAGAACTGGTTCTGCACGCTGTGCGGACGAGGAGCATTGTGGAAAAGTGGCCCCTCGGGGAAATGAACACTCTGCCTCAGGCTGACGGTGCCACTGGGGATGTTGTTGAGATGCACGGCGAAGTCCTGCTTATAGTTGTAGAAGCAGGCATACTTCGGATGAGTGGCCTCGCCGTAGTCTTTGAGATGGGCAGAGATGACCTCATGCGTCCAGGCGGGGAAACGGTCGGCAAACTTGGTTTTGAAGTCTCCCGTGTAAGTTGTGGGCAGGCCCACGAGCGTGCCGCCCGCGTGATTGCAGCAGGTTTCGAAATCGACAGCATGGGCGATCATCTTGAAGTCATCGATCCAGCCGCTGAATCCGGTGATGCCAGTGCCTGCGGAAGGTTTACCAAGGCTGACTTTGCCCACGACGGGCATGAAGAGGCTGGTGTAGATGTCGCGCCAGCGTGAGTAAGGCAGACCGTTGAGGTGGAAATCGACCTCAGTGCCATTGTTCCGTGTCTGGAAGGCGAGGTGTGCCCAGCCTTTCTGGGGCAAAAGGTCGTCCATGGCATTGGCTGGCACGCTGGCCAGTGCAGTCGGCAGCGTGATGCGGTTCACGATGACACCAGCGCTGTTGGCATACAGGATCTGACGACGACCATAGAGGCGAATGCTGGTGCCATCTGGGAAGGTGACGAGGCGTCGCTCGGTGGTGTCATCGGTGAAGCGGCAATCCACAAACAGGCTGATGTACCAGCTCTTTTGGCGCACCGTTTTCACCGTGGGAGTATCGCTTGGTTGAGCCAGCACATCAAACTCAAGGCCGATGTTGCCATTCATCCAGAAACCTTTGCCATGCACGCCGCCCGTGGCAGCCGGCTCGAGCCGGCCATTGCCTACCACGAGACCGTGCTTGGGCGTGACCCAGCGCGTGCTCACTGGTGTGGCGGCATTGGCGAGTTTGATCGGATTGACAAAGGTGTTCGTCGTCGTGCTCCAGCCGCTGTGATGGGTGTAGTAGTTCATCCCAGTGCCGCTGTTCACAAAGGTCAGGGCTCCATTCATTGGGGCGATGATCAGCGCGTCGGGATCCAGGTAATCATCGAAAGCGACTTCGTCGGCCTGTTTGCCATCTGTCATGAGCCAGGAGACATCGCGAAGGTTTGAGGGGCGTGCCCACTTGCGATAATTGAAGAGGTTTTCGATGGAGTCGATGATGTTGCCATTGTCGTTTTCACCTGCGGGCATTTTGATCGTGGCGCGGCCATAACCGAGGCGCAGCTGACCGTTTTCATTACCGAGTGGGCCGCTGTTGGGATTGAAAAGCGTGACCATGCGTGACTGTGGCCCGGCGGGATCGCCACCACCGACAGCGTAGTCGATGTCATTGAGGAAGTTATCGAGCTGCACGAGTTTTCCATGCGTCCAGAGGCCGATCACGGAAACACACTGGTGTTTACCACCATCCTCAGCACTCAGGTAGTCAGCAGGCTCCTCGGGTACACTGGTCTGTGGATAGCGGCTGTTGTTCCAGGTGCCGCCGGAGAGGTAGTGGAGACGGTCGAAACCCGCCTCGATGAAGAGCATCTTCGCATGACGATCCATCCAGGGATAGCTGCCGCCGATGTCTTCGCCATCGGCGATGAGATTGCCCTCGGAATCACGGAAAGGCGCACGGGCAAAGCCAAAGAGGTTGTTGATTCGTGTGTCGTAAGGCGCGTGGGTGATGGGGACGCAGTTGTTCCACTGGGAGGCATCCGCCGTGGCACCCGTAGTGTAGTAGCAGTAAACGACATCGCAGCCTTGGCCGCTTGTGATGCCAGCCGCGCCGGACACAGGATCTGTCCAACTCATCGAAGGACTACCCACACGCAACACAAGCAGCCTGCCATCACCAACGACCATCGGTTCAAAGCCACCTGCCTGAAATGGAAACTCAATGCTGGCCGTGGTGGTGCCTGTTTTCGTGATCGAGGTGATCGCAGCTGTGGTCGTTTTCGGATTGCTGACAACGATGCGGATCGGAGTCGAAAACAACCTCGTGCGCGCGGTGCTACCCGAGCCGGTGATGCTGGTGACCACGACCTTCACATTGTAAACGTCGTTGCCACTGGCATCCACAGTGGCCGGTGTGTCATCCCACAGGCAGGCGTGGGACACACTGCGGACGCCGTCCGTGTATTGAAGACGGCTGGCACTGGCACTGGCGAAGCCGTCCATCCACTTCACCGCGCTGCTGGTCATGGTGTAGGAACCCGCCGCCGCATTGAGGAAAGGCGTCGTCATCTTTTCCGGGGTGTAAAGCGTGTAGCGTGGCGTGCCGCCATCCGGGCCACCACCCTCGACACAAATGCCGACTCGGCCATCCAGCGTGGTGCGGTAGCCAGGAATGTGCGGGCGGGTGAAGCTGCTGTTCAGGTAAGTGGCACCTGAATAGTTTTTGATGACGCCTGTGACCTCACGCCAGATGGCAGGTGAGTCAGGCACGGCCTGCTGGCCGGTAAGAAAGGCAGCAGGACAAAGCGCTGCCGCGAGGAGGAGAAGGCGGGTTGGGTTCATGGGAGCACCAAGGGTGGGTTGGTGCCGTGAAAAATAGCGGCCCGTGTGGCATCTCGACTTGGACGATTCGCCTGAAAATTAGAACATTTCGCCCGCAACTCTACCCGCAGTGCTTTTTCCGATAGCCCAACGGGGCCACGCCATATTTGGCCTTAAAGCAGCGCATGAGGTGGCTTTGATCCGCGAAACCGGTCATGTGAGCGATGGTGGCGATGCTGTCCTTGGATTCACGAAGCAACTTCGCCGCTCGCTCGACACGCAGCTCACGCAGATACTGGGCAAAGCCCCAGCCAGTCGTGCCTTTGAAGAACTCGCGGAAGCGGCTCGTGCTCATGCCTGCGGCACGAGCCACGGCGGGCTGGCTCAGAGGCTCATGCGCATGAAGGGCGATATGATCCAGCGCACGCCGCAGACGTTCCTCGCGCAATGGTCGATCTTGCTGCGTCGGCGGAGTGACCTCCTGACTGCCCATCGCCTGGCCTAGCTGAAAACAAAGGCGCAAAAAATGCAACTTCATCTCCAGCAGTGGCTTTTGGCCAAACCAAAGGCGTGTGAGTTCGAGCAGTGCTTCATGCACCTCCGACGAACCTTTTTCTCCAGCACGAAGCATGGGCAAAATGCCAGTTTTGCGTTGGTCCCAAGCTGAGAGGAAGCCCTGATCGATTTGCCCAGGTGAAGAGACGATGATGTGCGCAGGAAACAGGACAACCAGGGCCGTGTGTGCGGCCTCCATCTCGATCACACCATGAATCTTTAGCGGGTCGACGATGACCAGGTCTCCTGGATTGAAATGGAAGCAGTCATTGCCCATCCGAAATTCTCCCCGCCCGGAGAGGGCGATGAAGCACTCGTAGTAGTCATGCCAGTGCATCCAGTTCTCTCCGATCATGCGTCGGTAGCCCGGGTAGCGCTGATGGCTCAGCCGCAATGGCAGCGCTTCTGGAAAGGTGCGTGGAAGATATCGGCGGGAATCAATCCGTCCCGCCATGTCGAAAACCTCATGCGGTTGGGCAGTCAAGAAGCTGAGCAGTTCACGGGTCGGCTCAGGCAGCGGGTTCATGGCATTTTGAAGGCTGGATCACGGAATCCCGTGCCCCTTGGCTGCGGTCCAGAGGGCATACCAGTCTTCGCGCTCGAGTTTGATTTCAGCGGATTTCGCGGTGGCGATGAGGCGGTCGAGCTTGTTCGTGCCGATGATCGGCAGGGGCTGGCTGGGGTGGGCCATGATCCAGGCATAGGCGAGTTGATCGACCGTGGCATTTCCATACTTGGCGCTGAGCTCGGCGCACTTGGCATGGATGCGGGCGGCGGCGGGGTCGGTCTTGTCCATGAGCACGCCTTTGCCGAGCGGAGACCAGGCCATGGGGTGAATGCGATGGCGCTGGCATTGGTCGCCAGTGCCGTCGTAGATCGGGTCCATGTGAAGGAGGCTGAACTCGATCTGATTGGTGACGAGGGGCTGGTCCATGCGGGAGTTCAGAAGCTCAAACTGATGCACGTTGTAGTTCGAGACACCGGCGGCGCGGATTTTACCCTCCTTCAGCAGCTTGTTCAGCCCGGCGGCGGTTTCATCGGCACTGGTGAGCCAGTCGGGACGATGCACGAGGAGGAGGTCGATGTGGTCGATGCCCATGAGGCGCAGGCTTTTCTCCGCGCTTTTCACGAGGCGAGCCGCCTCAGCATTGTAGAAGGCGGTTTTGCGGTCGGGGTGGAAGTCGCAGGGGACGTAAATGCCGGATTTGGTGACGATTTCCAGCTTGTCGCGCAGGCCGGGCTCCTTTTTCAAAGTCTGGCCGATGAATTCTTCGACCTTGTAGAGCCCATAGATTTCGGCGGTGTCGAGCGTGGTGATGCCGAGCTCGAGGCATTTGTGGAAGCGCTTCAGCAGGTCGTCGGAATTCGCCGTCTCGGCGTCGTCAAGGATGCGCCAAGTGCCGTAGATGAGCTTGGAAAACGAAGGGCCTTTCGGGGCGATGGGGAGACGTGGGATCATGGTAGGGAGGAGTAGCGTGCACTTTTTAGCCTGCGTGATGGTATGGCGGAATCTAAAACTGGGAGGAGACAAATTTTTCCCAGCAAAAAACCCGCTGGCGGCTAGCTCAGCGGGTTTGGAATAAATTTGGGCAGAGAGGCCGATTAAGCCTTCTTGGTCAATGCACCCACTTTGGCTGCCAAGCGGCCCTTGAGGCGGCTGGAGGTGTTTTTGTGGAGCACTTTGGTCTTGGCGGCTTTGTCAGCGGCAGAGGCAAATTCACTCAGGCTGGTGCTGGCGGCTGCGGCATCGCCTTTTTCGACGGCAGTCAGGACTTTCTTGCGCAGGGTGCGAATGCGGCTTTTTACCGTCTGGTTGCGTGCGGTGCGTGCCTGTGTGCGGCGGATGTCTTTTTCAGAGGAACGGATGTTGGCCATAAAAGGGG
>JAGKWZ010000324.1 GCA_021151605.1 Verrucomicrobiaceae bacterium | reverse complement strand
TCACCTGACCTTTCATCCCGGCGGCAAGCTCGTCTATGTCATCAACGAACTCGCCAACACGGTCACTGTCTTCGATTGGAACGCCGCCGATGGCACGCTGAAGGAGAAACAAACCATCGCCACGCTGCCCAAAGACTTCACCGGCAAAAGCTACACCGCCGATCTGAAGATCACACCCGACGGAAAACATCTCTACGGCACCAACCGCGGCCACGACAGCCTCGCCAGCTACCGCATTGCCCCCGACGGAACGCTGACGCTCCTCACCGTCCAGCCCAGCGGCGGCAAAGGCCCGCAAAACCTCCTCATCACGCCGGATGGCCGTTGGCTGCTCTGTGCCAACATGCCGGGGAACAATGTCGTCGTTTTCCAGATCGACCCCACAAGCGGAGCCATCACCGCCACCGGCAACCCCGTCGAGGTGCCGATGGCTTCGTGCATTCGCTGGATGGAGTAACATCATGAAACACGTTCTCTGCGTCCTTTTAATCTCAGCGGTGCAAGCTCTGCCCGCCCTAGAGCCCGTGGACTTCACGGTGAAGCTCGAAACGGTGATGAAGCATGATGATGGGAAGTTTCTTTGGGCATGAGAAAACGGGCAAACTCATCGCTATCGGTTGCCGCGTGCGCTACAGCCCGAAAGGCAAGCAACTCGATGACGTGAAGCGCTCGCATCAGACCGTTTATGCCGTCTTCGAGCCGAAAACATCCAAATGGACGCCGTGGCAGATTTTGGAGCTGCCGGAGGGCGAGGAGTTCATTTTCGCCCGCAACGCCTGTGCGCAGTGGGTCGTCAAAAACGACGGAAAGCTGCTCGTGCCGCTCTACATCGGTAAAAGCGCCAAAAGCCGCTTCAGCACGACGGTGGCCGAATGCCGCTTCGATGGCGAAAAACTCGTCTATGAGCGAAACGGCGATGTTTTGCGCCTCGACGTGGCGCGTGGGCTTTATGAACCGTCATTGATCGCGTTTGGCAGTCGCTACTATCTCACGCTGCGCAATGATGTGCGCGGCTATGTCAGCGTCAGCGATGACGGACTGTACTTTGCCGAACCGAAGCCGTGGACCTTTGACGACGGCGCGGAACTGGGCAGCTACAACACGCAGCAGCACTGGCTGGCGCATCGCGACGGCCTTTTCCTCGTCTATACCCGACGCGGTGCGAACAACGACCACATCGTCCGCCATCGCGCCCCGCTTTTCATGGCCCGCGTCGATGCCGAGAAGCTTCAAGTCATTCGCTCGAGCGAGAAAGTCATCGTCCCCGAGCGCGGCGCGGAGCTGGGCAACTTCGGCTGCGTCCGCATCAACGAGAACGAATCGTGGGTAACCGTCTGCGAAGGCATGTTCATGAAGGACTCCGCCAAGCGCGGTGCCGAGGGCGCGACCTTTGTGGCGCGGATTCTCTGGTCAAAACCGAATCCGTGATCTTCGAGAGGCCTTGGAGCATGTTCGCGTATGATTGGCATGCATAATCTCCCAGATCATCGCAGCGGCACAGCGCTGAAACGCCGCCGTTTTCTCTCCACCACGGGTGCGGTGGCTTTGTCTGGACCGCTTTTGGCCGCGGAGGGACAGGCGAATGCCATCCAGCGAGAGAATGCGAAGCCCGGCACGCGTGACTGGATGCTCGCGAAGACCGGTGTCGATCCAAAGACGAAGTATCGCTGCCCGTGGATCGAGGGTTACTGCTCTCGCACGAGTGTGAAGGCGGGCGAGAAGATCAGCTTTCACGTCAGCACGAATCCGCCTTCGCCTTTCACGATCGATATCTACCGCTCCGGCTACTATGCGGGCGATGGCGGGCGGCTCCTGATGTCGCTCGGACCTTTTCAGGGCGAGACGCAGCCAGATCCGCCTGTGGGCAGAAATCGCGTGCGCGAGTGCCGATGGGAGGCCTGCGCGGAGATCACCATTCCGGAGGATTGGGTGAGCGGTGTTTACCTGGGCAAGCTGACTGCCGAACGCGATGGCTGGCAGAGCTACGTGATCTTTATCGTGCGCGATGACCGCCGTACGGATTTTCTTTTTCAGTGCTCCGATACCACCTGGCAGGCCTACAACCGCTGGCCCGATCAGTTCGCGCTCTACGATGACGGCAAGGATAAGTGGTATTGCGGCCCCGGCGTGGATGTGAGCTTTGATCGGCCCTACGGCAGGTATTGTCAGATTCTCGACGCACCGCTTACGACTGGCTCGGGATCGTGGTTCCTGTGGGAGTTTCCCTTCGCTTTCTGGCTGGAGCAGCACGGCTTTGATGTGAGCTACATTTCGAACCTCGACACGCATGCCGGTGGCAAGGGCCTGCTGCGAACAAAAGGTGTGCTCAGCATCGGCCACGACGAATATTACTCGCTGGAGATGTATGAGAACCTCAAAGCAGCCGTCGCGGCGGGTGTGAGTGCCTGCTTCTTCAGCGGAGATACCTGTTGGGGGCGCATTGATCCGCGCCCGTCGTCCAGCGGCGTGCCGAATCGCATTTTTAGCCGCATCGATGCTTTTGGCCCCTGCCTTCCTGGCGCAGATGCGTGGGCTGGCACGAACAAGTTTCCGTATCAAACGCCGAGTGAGTCCCTGCTCATCGGTGCGCGAAATGCCCCACCCGTGAGTGGTGGTGGCTCGTGGGTGTGCTCGTTGCCAGACCACTGGATCTTCCAAGGCACGGGCATGAAGGCGGGAGAGAGCATTCCTGGGCTAGTCGGCTTCGAATACAATGGCATGCCAGCAGACATCCCCGGCCTCGAAGTCGTATCCACCGGCCCCACCAGCACCGGACCGAAGGGCAAAAAGGGCCAGTATGCCGCGACGATCTATCCAGGACCGAAACGCAACGTCGTCTTCAATGCAGCGACGATTTGGTGGGCCAATGCGCTTTCCGCGCCGCCGGGTTATCAACGACCGAAAGTCTATACCGAGCCGCCTGGGCCTGATGCGCGTGCGCAGCGCATCACGCGGAACATTCTCGAACGCATCCAACAATCAGCCACTGTCTGATGAGCGAACCCATCGTCTATCTGAATGACCGCTTTCTGCCCGCATCGCAGGCTAAGCTGAACATCTACGACCTCGGCATTGTGCTCGGCGCGACGCTGACGGAGATGACACGCACGTTTCGGCATCGACCATTTCGAGCGGAGGAGCATGTGGCGCGGCTGTATCGCTCGCTAAAGTTCTCCGGCATCTCCGCTCCGCTCACGCCGGATGAGATGCTGGCACGCACGAACGAACTGGCGGAGGCGAACTGCCAGCTCATCGGACCAAACGAGGACATTGGCATCGTGCACTTCGTCACGCCGGGTGAAAACGCGCTCTATGCGGGCAGCGCAGGCTCGGCAGGGTCGCTGCGGCCGACGATTTGCATCCACAGCTTTCCGCTGCGCTTTGAGATGTGGCGGCATCTTTTCACCGAGGGTGCGCATGTCGTCACGCCGTCGATCCGGCATATCCCGCCGCAATGCATCGAACCGAAGATGAAGAACCGCAGCCGCCTGCACTGGTGGCTGGCCGACAAGCAGTCGCAGGCCGTCGATCCTCGCGCGATCACGTTGCTGCTCGACCTCGATGGCAATGTCACCGAGTGCGCAGGCTCGAATTTCGTCATTGTTAAGGGCCGGACGATCATCTCGCCCTCGCCGCGAAATATTCTCGCCGGCGTGAGCTTGCAAACCGTGCGCGAACTGGCGCCAAAGATCGGCATGGAGTTCATCGAACGCGATTTCCAGCCTTACGACGTCGTGAACGCCGACGAAGCTTGGCTGACGACCACGCCTTACTGCATCGCTCCGTGTACGAAGATCAACTCCACGCCCATCGCCGATGGCAAACCGGGGCCCTGGTTTAACAAGACGCTCGCCGCGTGGAGCGAGCGCGTGGGACTCGACATCGAGGCGCAGGTTCTCGGTCAATGACATGGATGGTGGCTTCGTACGGGGGCATGGTCGGTTGATGACCTCTCCTTGATGGCAAGAAAGGGCGGCGATCTCCGGGGCGTTGTGTGTGTGATGAATGCCCTCTCCCGCCGCCAGATGCTCCACACTGCCTCGTGTGGTTTTGGCTATTTGGCGATGTCTGGGATCGCTGGTGCCAGTTTGGACGCCAGGTCTCCACGCGTGCGTGCTCGGGCTCAGCGGGTGATTTTTCTGAACATGGCGGGCGGACCGGCGCAGCTCGACACCTTTGATTACAAGCCGCAGGTCGGCCAGAAGCCTCATGCGGGCTCGATAGCGAACTTTAAGCAGCGCGGCAGCAGCGGCCTGTGGGTCTCGGATTTGCTGCCAAACATCGCACGTCATGCGGACAAGCTCTGCGTCATTAAGTCGATGACGGCGGACACGAGCATCCACGCGCAGTCGATGCTGCAACTGCACACGGGCGACCGCTTGCGGCCCTGCCCGAGCATGGGAGCGTGGGTGGCGTATGGTCTTGGCACGGAGAATCAGAACCTGCCTGGCTTCATCAGCTTCAACACCGCGAAGCCTGCAGAATATGCCGCAGCGCAGTTGCCGGCCGTTTTTGGCGGCACGCCCATCGGTGTGAATGGCGAGGACATGTCCAAAGCGACAATCAGCAACATCACGGGCGATCATTTGCCGATGAATGTGAAGCGCAGGCAGCTCGATCTCATTCAGGCGATGAATCGCGACCATGCAGGCTTGCGTGGCGATGACGCGCAGCTCGAAGGCGTCATCCAGACGATGGAACTTGGCTTCCGCATGCAGGCGCAGGCACCGGAGCTGCTGGATATCAGCCAGGAATCGAAAGCCACGCTGGAGCGCTATGCGGTCGGCAAGAATTACAAAGCCGGCACCTGCAAAGACAGTGACTTTGGCCGCCAGTGCCTGCTGGCGCGGCGGTTTTGCGAGGCGGGCGTGCGCTTCATCGAGATCACACACGGCAGTTGGGATCAACACACGGATCACCGCCGTGATTTGACCGCGAACTGCGCTACGACAGATGCGCCGATTGCCGCGCTGCTGGATGATTTGGATGAGCGCGGGCTGCTGGAGGACACACTCGTCGTCTGGGGCGGTGAATTTGGCCGTCCAGGCCTCGAACCGGACAAGGACAAGGACCAAACGGGTCACCAGCACCGTGCCTTCACGTTTTGGATGGCTGGTGGCGGAGTGAAGGCCGGTCACGCCCATGGCGAAACGAACCACGACGGCAGCAGCGTCGTCGATGGCGCGGTTCATTTCCGCGATCTGCACGCCACGATCCTAAATCTGCTCGGTCTCGATCACGAAAATCTCGCCGTCGTCAGTGGTGGTCGCCGCATCCGCCTCACGGGACTACAGGGTGGCAAAGTGGTGTCGAGCCTCCTAGCCTAAGCGCCTGTGAGTGGGTGGTCTTCAGGCATTCGACTTGTGGGCTTGAAATCTTCCTTATTTTGCTTATTTCCACCCTATGGCTTGGAGATTCGACAAAATGGTGATCCGGGGCGAAATCGACAACACTGTGCGCGGAAGCGTGACGGGAACCCTCTGGCTGCTCGGGCGAGAACAACCAATGACCCTCGATCTCAATGGCGATGCCTGGCCTGACCTAGCGGGCTGCAAGCTGAGCTTTGAAAACCCCAATCCCATTCCTCAGCCGCAATACGATAACGGACTTTCGATGATCCAAACCGGTTCAGTGGGTGACATCACCGCATCTCAAAAGCTTAAGAAGTTGTTGGTTCCAGAAGAGGAATGGCTGAAAGCGCTGGCGGAAAATCGCTTTCATGAAGTGCCCTGGGTGCTGTCGAATTCACTCTACCTGGAATGGTTCAGCAATAGCAACGGACGCGTCGTCATCCAGACGACCGACTTCAGTCTATCTATCTCCGAGCGGCAGTGGGAGGCTGATGCAGACGAGCAGGCTGCCCAAGCTGCCATCAACGAGGAAAACATGCGTGCTTACATGGAGGATCTGGCGCGTGCCTTTGGTGGCAAAGATCAGCCGGACGCATCTGAGGGCGATGTCGATGAAGGTATTAAGCCCGATTGATTGATCTGCTTCGGGCACTTGGCAGCGGCAATCGTGAAATGGATCAGTCTAAAGCCACGCTTGACCAAAGGATCGCTCGGCTGGCCCCAGTTGTTGCTCTTTGAGACGTTTAGCCCGAGCCGGAAGGGTCATAGCAGAGTGAGCGGGTTCACGCGTGTCTGGAGCGGAAAGCTCACGCGCTTGCCGCCGAGGCGGTGGGACTCAAACACGGAACTGATCATCTCGATGGTCTGCCTGCCCTGCGCGCCATCGCAGAGGGGGGCGCGATTTTCCTCGATGCTGGCGATGAGGTCTCGCCCAGCCACCTCGTGACTGGAGACCTGCCTGCCGAGGTCTCTGATGGGCTCAGTCACTCCGACGCCACCTGTGGTGATGGGCACCCAGGCGCGAGGCGGCGACTTGGGCTGGAAGGGACTTCCCGGCAAGAGGTGGGCGAGAGGTTCGGAATCGATGCGGAAGTCGATGATCCCTTTGGTGCCGATGATTTGAAGTCCAAAACCAGCCTCCTTCACGCCAGCTTCCTTGATGGAGTCGAAGTAAAGCGTGATGCCTTTGGCAAGTTCATAGCGTGCATGAACTTCATTGCCGGCGAGTGGGCCGATGGCCTCATCGCCGTCTTTGACATCGGCTTTGGTGATAAGATGACCATCCTGCTTCACCTCGGCGCTGCAAGCCACCGGATCACCACCGAAGTAACAGGCGAGATTATTGACATGGGAGCCAAGCACCCAGAGATCGAGCGCTCCACCGCGTGGGTCCTCTTTGCCTCGACCACGCATCTCAAGCACCCGCCCGATGAGGCCATCCTGGATGCATTTGGCGATCACTGGCAACACGGGATGCTGTCGATTCCGGTGAGCGATGGCGAGTTTAGTTCCTGCTTTCTCACAAGCGGCGAGGATCTCATCCGCCTCTTCCAGGCTACGACAAAAGGGCTTCTCCACATAGA
>JAGKWZ010000323.1 GCA_021151605.1 Verrucomicrobiaceae bacterium | reverse complement strand
TCTAAAGGACGCAGTAAACCCGCCCCATCCCGCAATGATCTGATTGGGCGGAACTCCCCGGCGAAGATTCCCATAAAGGGACTCACTTCCATAGACTTTATGGAAGAGATTGAGCTTGTCCCCTCCCATCCGTGAGAGAGCCCGACCTCCTGTAAGCCGGTTCAAGGCATCAAGCATCTGGACATCCAGCCCCGTGAGATTTGCCGGGGCGTGGGGGTGAATGTTTAGCCGCACTCCACCAAATCCATTCCGCGAATAAGGGGAAAAACTGACTCCACTGGCACCAAAGCTGTGGCACGCCGAGAGCATCGCGTGGGGATTCACACCATTGCCGCCAGCATAGCCAAAGGGATTTTCGGTGCCGATACCGACATCCACGGCAGCGGCTCCCCCTAGGATACCTGTGGCTACATAATAAAGAGGGGATGCAGCATGTGGGATGTTTGGCGAAGTGGCGTGCCAGCGCAGCCCGGTATTTCCCCAGACCATGTTCCGATTCCAACCCTGCATTTTAACAACGGTCATCTTCGGAGATCGTGAGATCCAGCCGCTGGCGGCAGTCATCATGGCAAGCTCTCCGACGGTCATGCCATGGACATAAGGGATGGGGATCTGACTAACGAAGGACTTCCAGCGTGACTGGACAGGTGGCCCTTCAACGCGCCAGCCGCCTATGGGATTCGGACGGTCGAGCACGACAAATGCTTTACCCTGCTCGGCTGCGGCTTCCATCGCCACAACCATCGTACTTATGTAGGTGTAGCTGCGGCAGCCGATGTCTTGAACGTCAAAGACGAGAGTGTCGATGGCGGCCAGTTGCTGAGTAGTTGGCTTGCGAGTTGGCCCGTAAAGGGAGTGAACAATCAGACCCGTGACAGAATCGCGTTTGGTCGCGATATGCTTACCCGCTGGGACATGCCCATCGATGCCATGCTCCGGGCCATAGAGGGCGACGAGCCCGGGGCCGAGGGCTCGCTTCATCGCGACTCGGGTCATTTCACCCCGGCTGTTGTAGGCGGTATGATTGGTGATGAGTCCCACGCGGCGCCCTCGAAGCAGGTCAAAGTTCCGCGAAGCTAGCATGTCGATCCCCAGCATGAATGGGCCGCCCTGTGCAGGCGGCATGATCTGTGGTGATGGCATCTGGCAGCTGCTAAGCGCAGCGGCACCGGACGTGAGAAGAAAGGAGCGGCGGGTGGACATTGGCAGTGTGGAGAGGATGCTCTCTCCTCTACATTAAGTCAGATGTCTTCCGAGAGTGAACTCGAGATTCCGCTCAACCACATCGCCCATGCTTAGACAAGACTTGAAACGATCAGTTTTGTGATATTCGCCGAGTTCGTTGGCTAGCTGCTGCATTTTTTCTCTCGGCTCCATGGGGTTGGCCTTCATACAGTCGAGCAGGTTATGAATTCGCTGATGTTCGCTAATGTAGCGACGAGCGATGAGCGTCCGCTCCTCATCCTGATATTGATGCATGGTCGGCACGTTCAGACATTTGGTGCAGAGTTTGACCACAGGATTGTTCTCTTTGAAAAATTGCGGGAGGTAGAGCGTTCGGCGCCCTTCGTAGCTCTGCTGGTCAAAGTCGATAGCGCGGACACGATACTGCACGTCCTCGAAGTCCGGCGTGATGTCGATGACATAATTGTAGCTGCGCATGTCTCCCAACAGACGGATGAAGCAGCGCTCGCTGAACTTCACGAACTCTTTGGCGATGCGGACTTCGTTGATGTCCGGGCGATCCAGATAATCCCGAATAAAGGCATCACCCGGGATGCCAGCAATGTGCTCCTCCACCAAGGTTCCACTGTGCGCGAGATAGTTGATCCGGTTCGGTGATAAAAGATGCTCCAGTTCCAGGCCGTAAACGCGCGAAGCATCGGCGCGCTTCACGTACAGATGGTCATAGTTGTCATTGTACTGATTGACCACCCGCACACGGAATGGCCGCGAGTTACCAAACTCACAGTAGTCCAGCCGCTCCACGTAAAGATGTGGCACTGCATGCAGATCGCCCGTGCGTAGCAGAGAGTAGATGCTCGTCAGTCGTGGATAAAGGTCCTGCTGCACTTCACGAGGATACAGCACCGTGGACCAGTGTGTGGGATTGCCGTTCTTGTCGTCGAGCGGATAGCTTTCGGTGAAGTTCAGCAGGTCCTGGTAGGTCGCAGGCAGCGAGTAGCGACGCCCGAACTGATCGAGGTAGTTTTCCAGTTCATCAGAAAGCGGGAGGAACTCCTTGCGTTTGGTGATCTGGACGTCAGTGGCCATAAAATAGGATTAAGAGCGCCCCCCAAAGATACTACCCAAACCACCCTTCATCACACTGGCGAGAACATCCTGAAGCTGTGCGCCGGAAGGCTGCTGATCTTCGACCACACCCCTGGGGGTGAGTTTATCGATCACCTGGGGAAGAAACTGACTAATGAGTGGCAATACCATGCCAGTATTCAGCCCTAGCTTCCTGGCTAGATCCGCTACTGCATCCGCACCCAGCGCCTGCTCCATTTGGTCGGGTTGAACAGCCTTGTTTTCACCCGTGGAAACCCAGGAGGCAAAGACTTCAGTAAGCCCGGCCTGCTCAAACTTCTGCTTGAGGCCTGGAAGACCACCAGCCTGATTGAGGAGTGATGATAGAAAGTCGGAAGTTTGGCCACCGCTGCCGCCCAAAAGGCTGCCCATGGCTTGTTTGGCGAGAGAGTCGAATAGTCCCATAGAGGATTCACGGTGTGAAGTGCGAGACGCAAGTCAATCAAGCTCTCGTGCAAACATTCGCTCAGCAAAAAAAGAGCCAGCCTCAAAAAGTAAAATTGAATTCATCGACCTCATTCTGACTCAGATGTGCCATCATTATGATTGCTCCCCAGTCTCCATTGCAGAGAAAAGAAAAGGAATCCATGTCAGGTGTGTTGCCCTCCCCGGTCAGTCAGCCACCAACTCCTGCAGAAAAGCATGAAGAGGAAATATTCATCCGGCAGCTTGTTGATAGGTCGATGCTTAGTGGCCCTCACCGCCGCCTCCAGGAACTACGTCAGATCATGGATGTTGCCTGGGAGTTCCTCAAAGGGGTCCGAGCGCTCCACTTCGTGGGGCCGTGCATCACCGTCTTTGGCTCAGCTCGTTTTGAAGAGGATCATCCATACTACATGCTGGCGCGAAAGCTTGGAGCGGAGATCGCGAAAATGGGCTTCACTGTCATGACTGGGGGCGGCCCAGGAATCATGGAGGCAGCCAATCGTGGTGCCAAGGATGTCGGCGGACGCAGCGTCGGCTGTAATATTGAGCTTCCCTTCGAGCAGAAGCACAATCCGTGGCTCGACCGCTGGGTCACCATGAAATACTTCTTTGTCCGCAAAGTGCTGCTCATGAAATACAGCTACGGTTTTGTCATCATGCCCGGCGGATTTGGAACACTTGATGAAATGTTTGAGGCGCTCACCCTGATCCAAACAAAGAAAGTCAAAAATTTCCCTGTCGTGGTCATGGGCACCGAGTTCTGGAGCGAGATGAAGAACCTCGTGGACCACATGCTCAAAGGCTCCACGATCAGCCCAGAGGACGTCGAGCTTATCTGCTGGACCGACAGCGTCGAAGAGGCCATCGCGCATCTCCAGGATCGTGCGGTGAAGCAGTTCGGACTGCGCCATGAACCGGTGCCAAGCAGCAGCGTTCTTTTGGGAGAGAAAAGTCTCTGATTTGTGACTTAAGACCGTGTCTTGCACATCCGCTCACCCAGTCTAGTCTCCGCGCCCTTTTCCATGGCAGATCATACCCTTCAGCTTCAGAGCGGACTCACCCTTGGCTACGCCGAGTATGGTGACCCCAAGGGCACCGTGATGTTCTACTATCACGGCTGGCCGAGCGCTCGTGTGCAAGGGGCGCTCATGGATGACGTGGCAAAGCGATATGGCCTCCGTTTGATCGCTCCAGACAGACCAGGCATCGGTCTCTCAGAATTTCAGAGTAAACGTACACTGCTCGACTGGCCGGACACTCTGGAGCAGCTCGCGGCTCATTTAGGCGCGGATAAATTTCATCTCATGGGCTGGTCAGGGGGTGGGCCCTACGTGCTCGCGACAGCCAAGGCATTTCCCAAGCGTGTGCTAACCGCCACAGTCGTCTGTGGTGCACCACCGCTGATGTTTTTGGGCTTCCAGCATATGTTCTGGGTCTATCGACTCATGATCCGCCTGCGGACATTCTGTCCCTGGCTGCTAGGTGGTCTGCTGCGTTTAGGAAAAGTCATCTCCAGTGGCAGTCCGGACAAGGCTCCACTCAAATGGCTCATGCTCATGTTAGGAAAGGAAGACCGCGCTGTTTTATCCGACCCACATATTTTCAGTGTCGTGCGCCATGGAATCATAGAAGCACTTCGTCGGGGACCTCGAATGGTCATCGCCGATGCTGATATCTACCTCAGCGAATGGGGCTTTGAAGTCAGCAGTATCGACACGCTGATCCACTTCTGGCACGGTAAAGAGGATAGAAACATCTCCTGGAAATACACGGAGCAAATTTCGGCCCTTATGCCTCATACCACCACTCAGTGGTTCGAGCATGAAGGGCATTACTCCCTTCCGATCAAACATGCCGAGCAGATCGTGAAGCACGCACTCGGCAAAGAGTAAGGCTGGTCAGCGAGCCAGCTTCAAATACGCGATCAAATCAGCCAGCGCCTGCGGCGTCATCGCGGCTTCGAGGCCTTCGGGCATGAGCGAAATGCCCGCGCTCTTCAAAGACGCCACATCGCTGCGCAGCACGGACTTCGTCACGTTTCCGGCCATCTTCAGCGTGAGGCTGGCGCTCGTCTCCGTCGCGATCACGCCATAAAGCTGCTCGCCGCTCTTCAGCGTGCAGTGATACGCCATAAACCCCGGCTCAATGATCGCACTCGGGTCCAAAATGGAGTTGAGGAGCTTTTCAGCATCGTGCTGCGCCACGCTGCGTAGGTCCGGGCCGAGTTCGAGGCCTACGCCGTCGAGTTTGTGGCAACTGATGCACACACTCGCGAACACGGTCTTCCCGTGTGCTGCATCGCCTGTCAGCTTCAGTGCCGGTTTGAACTTCTCCACCACTGCGGCGCTTGTGGCGCTTGTGGCATCCGCGAAGACCTTCTCCGCCAGCTTGGCGATGTTTTTCTTCGGATGCTTCATCAACCGCGCCCGCGTCGCCGCATCACAAGCCTTCGCCTCCGGCCGTTTCAGCAGCGCCAGAGCCCAATCGTCATTCGAGAGCAGCGTTTCGAGGATCTGCGTGCGCAGCGCCGGCGTGCGCTGGTCCCAGCCTTCGAGTAAAAACTGCTCGCCGCCCTTCGGTTGCAGCTTCGCGACGAGCCGCAGCACCTCCGCGCCACCTGTTTTCGCCCAAAGCTCCGGCAGCATGCCTTTCACCGTCTCGCGATGCCCGCGATCTGTCGCCAGCAAAGCCAGCGATTCCATCGTCGGAGCCGTTTTGAGCGATTCCGCGGCCTGTTGCAGCTTCGCCGCCATTTGATCGACCGCCGCCCTCGCCTTCGCGTCCGTGACCTGCTTCGCGAACTCGGCCAGCGAGAGGTTTTTCTCATCCAAAACAGCCAGAAGCTCCTCCAACCCGTTTTGAGCCTCCAAACGCGTCACCAGCGCCGCGATGGCTTTGTCGTTCTTCGTCGTCAAAGCGCAGCGCAAGAGTGTGCCAATCAGGCCTGGTGCGACTTTGCCGTCGTAAGCTGCGGATTGCTCAGAGGTGCGTGTGAGATGCGGCAAGATTGAACTGAGTGCGGCACCCCAGATTGGACTACCCGGTTCGGCTTCATCCAAAGTCATAGAGACGATGTCCGCAGGCCAATCTCCAGACCATTGACCCGCAGAAAGCGCCAATTGCATCCAAACCCGAGGATGACGCGCTTTGTTGCTATTCACGAGCAAGAGCAGAGCTTCTTCGTTTTTCGACCACGGCATCGTTTCAGCGATCTGGAGGCCTTGAACAATCACTTCATCGTTATCACTTAGCAAAAGCGGTTGCACGAATTCCGGCATAATATGGCCTAGCTGAAGCAGCGTCCATGCAGCTTGCACCATTGCTGCAGGACGCTTCTTCTCGGAAAGCACTTCAAAAGCAGGCGCTAGCTTGTCCGTGCTCGGCTTGGTCCACAACGCCATCATCTGCGCTTTGTCCCTCAGCCAGCCATTCGGCGAAGCAAAGTAGTCATCTCGCTCCGTCGAGATGAACGGGACGCTCCCTTTGCCGGACGCCTTCCCGCTTATGGACGCTGTTTGCTCATCTCGCGGAGCGAGAATCATGTAGCGATACATGTCCGCGACCCACAGCGCTCCATCGGGCCCCGTGCGTACCATCACCGGGCGGCACCAGCGGTCTTCACTGGCGAGGAAGTCCATCTTCGACTCGGCGGGATCGCGCACGGCTTTGAAAGTGACGCCATCATCTTCGAGAATGTGATGCTGCACGACGTTGTGGAAGGGCTCGCAGGTAAAGGCGTGCGTCTTCCCATCATCAAACAGCACGACATCGCGATAGACCTCGATGCCGCAGGCGCTGGTGAAACGGCCGGCTTGATCGAAGCTGTGGAAGCGCTTCTCCATGCTGCTGGCGGGATAGACGGGCGGATTCCGCGGGAAGAGCTGATGGATCGGGTCCGGCGGGATGACGTGCGGATTGCGGCGCAGGTAGTGATCCTGCAAAACATAGTGCCAGAGCGGAAAACTGTTCTGCACGCCGAACCAGTGGCCCCAGTCATCGCGGGCGCGGCCGAACTGCGAGGGGCCGCTCTGCGGGTCGAACTCGCCCGTGTCCGGCTTGAAGCGGAAATCGCGGCTGCCGAGGTCGATCTTCTCGCCGGTGAGCTTGCACTCGATCTGCGTGCCTTTGTTGTAGCCGCCGTGATGCGCACCCGCGGCGCAATACACCCAGCCGTCCATGCCCCAGCGCAGGCCGTTCACGCGGAGCTGCTGGTTGCCGGTGCTGAAGCCGGTGTAGAGCACTTTCTTCGTGCCATCGGGCGAAATGAAAAAGATGTCCGGCGCGGCGGTGACGATGACGCCTTCACGCCAGGTCAAGATGCCGGTGGGATAGCTCAAGTCGCTGACGATGACGCTGCGCTTGTCGTAGCGGCCGTCGCTGTCCGTGTCCTCCAGTCGCACGACGCGTCCGCCAGCCTTGCCATTGCCATCCATGCCGAGTGGGTAGTCCGCCATCTCGATGACCCACAGGCGGCCCTTCTCATCCCAATCAAACGCGACCGGATCGAGCACCACCGGCTCCGCCGCGACGAGTTCGATGCGGTAACCGTCACGCACATGCCATTTCTTCGCGGATTCTTCTGGGGAGAGGGGTGGAGTGGCTGTTGGCACCTTCGACTTCGCGCCAGCGTCGTGGAGTGCGGTGGCAGAGATGCCAGGGCCACCCGGCATCGGCGACACCGCTGTCGAGCGGTCTTTGGTGTTCGATGACTTGCCAGCCTTCGACAGCGGTGTGGCGCTATCGCTTCCCACCGCACTCCACGACGCTGCCGCGCCCTCGACAACCCCATTCGAAAAGTCGCCTTCCAGCGGCGCGAAGTCATCGCAGCGTTTGCCGAAGAACAAGTCCTTCGCGCCGGGCGCGGTGACGGGCAGTTCGGCGTCGATCTCGACCTTGCCGTTGAGCGTGACCTTCACCCGCGAGCCGAGGCGCTCCAGCTTCACGTCATTCCACGAGCCGGGCTCGATAACGGTCTTGCCGCGCACGATTTGAGACGCCGCGTTGCCATTGAAGACGAAGAGCTTGCCGGGTTCGGAATCCTTGTAGTTGCCACCGATGCCGAGATGATCGCCGGGAGCCTGATGATCGCCCTTCGGCCCGCGCGAGATGAGGTAAGCGGTCACGGCGCTGACATTGTTCGCCTTCGTGTTCTTGAAGCGCATCGACGCGGACCAGTTTTCAGAATGTGGTGCAGTCCTCTGGACTGCGTCTTTCTGAGCAGCCGAGACGGCTGCACCACGCTTCTTCCGCTCCGCCCGCGAAACAGCCCGCTGTGCATTCTCCTCGCCCACTTTCGAGATGTTCCAAAGCTTCGCGATGAGCGAAGGCTCGATGACACGATCCCAGATCGTGATCTCATCCAGCCGACCTTCGAGCCCTTGGCCGAAACGCACCTCATTCGCCGCTTCCCCGGCCTTTCCGGTCAAAACGGGCTTCTCCGAGCCATCGAGGTGCACACGCCCGTTTTCGCCATCGCGGATGAGCACGGCGAAATGCCAGTCGTCGGCGAAAGTGGTCCGCACAGTCCCCTGTGCGGCAGGTGCGCCCCCTGGCTCAGACCGCACAGAGGACTGTGCGGACCACTCTAAGCTCACCGTGTGATCCGCGAACTGATGCGCCTTCAAGCTGACACCCAGCGCGTTGATCAACTCGCCCGTGCGATCACTCGCGCCGCTCTCGTGACCGAGCCAGAACCAGAGGGCGATGGATGACTTGGTTCCAAGTTTCAGGTTGGAAGTTTCAAGATGACCGCCAGCGAGGTGGATAGAGCGGTTGATGTTAAACTTTGCGGCAAAGGCGCTAGGTGTCAGGACTGATTCTTCACCGTAGCCGATTCCTGACCCGACCCCTGGGACACCCCAGGCGACAGGGCCATGGATCCCCAAGGGATGGTCAAAGACGGAATCAGCCTTATCGTGACGAATGGGAATATGCAGGGACCAATATTCCTTCGGCTGGGTTGCACCAACTTCTCGGTGATAAACTCCAGCTCCAGGGCTGTTAGATGACAGCGGAGTTGCTCCTTCATGGGCGAGAGAGGCGAGCGCAGATGAAAAAGTTTTCAGTATCTTGGGTTCTGCGTTGACCTCCAAACCAGCTGTTCTGGCCGGCCAAGTTGTGTAACCGCCGAGGGCATGTTGCTCAGGTGGCGGAATGTAACCTTCAGCCCCATTCGCGAGTTCAATATTGAAGTGTTTCAAGGCTGGCGACGCAGCCCTCAACTTCAGCCCCGTGATCGCATACACCTCGTTCGGCAGCGTCGCGATGCTCAGATCACCAATCCGAATCGCTTGGAGCTTCACGCTCGTCTTTTGACGCTCATGCAAAATCAGCGCCTCGCGGGCATACACTTCCTCTTTGCTCTTCGGCACATCATTCTCGATCTTCGCGGCGATGGGTCTTGCCCAGGCTAGGCGTTGTTCATCGGGGACGCGATACTTGAGCTCCAGCGTTTTCTCGATCATGCCGAGCGGGGCGTGATCGACATACTTCACGGTTTGCAGGGCCTTCATGGCGCTCTCGGCGACCTCGGAGGCGTAGTGGTCGATGGTGAGGGTCTTTTTCTCTGCGCCGTAGTCCATCCACATTTGGTCGCCGCTGGTGCCCTGGCTCATGGCGCAGACGAAGGGGCCATTGCCATGATGCGTGCCGGTTGCAGCGCCGCATTCGCCGCCACGATGGCCTCGGCGATCTTCGGCGTGAGGAACTTCGCATACACGGTGTCCTTCCGCGTGCCGAGGCAGCCCATCGCGGCGGGTGCGGAATGCGTGTGCGTGGCGCTGACCATCATGCGATCCACCGGGATGCCGCACTGCTTCGCCGCGATGCCTTTGGCCTCATCAATGAGCGACTGCTCCATCATGCACGTGTCCACGATGGCAAAGGCGATCTTCATCTTGCCATCATCGAGCACGAAACTGCGCACGAAGAGCTTGTCCGCGAGCTTTTCGCCCCGTCCTTCGAGAAAACCGCCTGCGATGATGCGCGGGAACTCCGTCGGCGAGATGTCCACCGTGGCCACTCCGGCACGGAAGGTGGCGGCGGAGGCAAGGATTGGACTGAGGACAAACGCGAGGAGGAAAGGCAGTCGGAGATTCATTACCAGACTGCGACGGGAACCCAAGCGCTGGTCTTTCAAACGATACTCGCGAGCACGGCCTCGGCGGCTCGGCGACCGCTGAGGAGTGCGCCGTTGATGGAGACATCCTCCACATAATCTCCACAGCGATACAGGCCGGGTTCGAGCACTGTGGCGAGCGACGCTTCACCAAGCTGGAGCTGGCGACTTTCAGGCTGGGCGTTACGGATCTGATAGGTGCGCAGGTGGTTCCAATTGCGTGCACCAGGGCCAAACCAGCGTGTCATTTGATCACGCACCACGTCTTCGAGTTCGGCGCTCGATGGGGCGCCGACGATGCTTGTGCTGATGAGATGCTGACCTACCGGAGCGAGGCTTGGCGAGGCATTGCTGAGCACGCAGGCATTGTTCACCGGGCCGCGATTATCACCATCGAGATAGAGGATGGCTTCACTCGGTAGGGGCTGATCCGTGGTGAAATAAAGGCATGTCGTGCTGCGCCCCGGCTTGGGTTTTTCCACGCCTGTTTCAGGCAGGAGTCGATGAGCTACATCCTCACTGACGGCGAGAATGATATGATCTGCGCGCACGATCTCGCCTGTGGACAGGGTGATCTCACCTCTACGGACGGCGTTTACGGGAGTGTTGAGCCTCAGTGAGCCAGGTGGAAGGGCGACAGCGAGCTGATCAGGGATGGCCTGCATGCCTGCAGCGGGAATGGCAGCTCCACTTCGCCGAAACATGGAGTAGAGGAAAAGGAACATCCGTGCCGAGGTTCGGAGGTCTTTTTCCAGAAAGACACCACCAAAAAAGGGCCGGAAGAAGCGATCTATCATGATGTCGCTGAAGCCGAAGTCGCTTAAATAGTCTTCGGTTTCCATTTCAGGCAGTCGCCGCTCGATAGATTTGGTGTCTGAAGATTCTTTCCAGAGCACCAGGGTCTGCCATTTGTCCCGCCAGGGTATGAAGTCGTCACCCAGGTTCTTCAAGGCATCGAGAGGATGCTGAAAAGGATCAGCGAGGCGATGCAGGCGATTTTTAAAGTAGATATCAGCGCCGCGGTAGAGTGGGCAGAGATCGAGCCCGTCATAATCAAGCACCTTGCGGGCTTCAGGATAGGCTGGCAGAAGCACCTGGAAGCCGCGATCCAAGGTGAAGCCATCGACTCGATCCGAGCGCACGCGACCGCCGACGGCATCTGCCGATTCGTAGAGGGTGAATGGCACCCCTGCTCTGGCCAATAATCGCGCACATGCGAGACCGGAAAGTCCGGCTCCGATGATGGCGATGGTGGGCT
>JAGKWZ010000322.1 GCA_021151605.1 Verrucomicrobiaceae bacterium | reverse complement strand
TGCTCATGGCATCGCCATCATAGCAAACTCCGTTTTACCCAGGGAATGCCGCTGGAACCCTTGATTTTAGGTGCTTCATGTCGCCTGACCCCGTTCTCCGTTCCCAAAAGAAGCCACTTCCACGATGACCCAGGCCGGTGGCCAGGGCATGAACAGCGTGCCCCGATGATGCTTGATGAAGTCCTCCCGGCTCCGCTCCATCTCATCGTGCAGCTTGGTGAGTGTGCGCGCATGGACGAGCGGGGTGGAGAAGTGCGTGTTCTCCAGATACCCCAGCGGCCCCAGCCGATGCCCGACCTCGTAGGCCCAGCGCGAACGAAGGGAGATCTCCACGCCCTTGCAGGCTTCGATGACCAGGTGCCGCAGACTGCGATCAAAGGAATAGAGCGCCCAGAGCTGTTCAAAGGTTGTGCCGGGCAGAAAGGCATCTCGATTCCCTGGCAGGGTGAAAGGGAAGCGGTAGGGCGAGACGCGATAGTAATTGTGATGCGCCAGACAGTGCAGGGCGGCGGGCTCGTCAGTGACCACCAGTCCACGTGCCTTCAGAAGGTCGAGCTGCTCCAGGTAGTTTTTAGCGGGCTTGCTCATGGCTGACAGTGGCGTTCCGTCCTGGGGTGACTCCCCGAAAAAAAGTAACCCCCCTTGGTGCGCATCGTTGAGAGGCGTGGGGGGTGTTGTTGGGAAGAGTTTGAAGCAACCTTGGAAAAAGGCAATTCGGAAAATTGAAACTCAGATTTCAGATCGTGTTGTGGAGCATTTTGCGAGCAACGGCTGACTTGCAAAAGTACAGGCTGTGATTTCAGTGCCCGCTAAAGTTTTACGCGCAGTGCCAACTTTTGGCCTGTAGCCGTGAAAATCTCAGGCCATAGGATTTGCAGTACATTCGAGCGTTGAATCAAACATCTGTGCCATGCCGCAGAGAGGTTAATTTACTTGGGCAGGATCCCTTGAAAGAAGTTTATGGCTGCAATGCTCGCCAACGGAAGGAGAATAATGCCAAGAAGAAAACCGGCGGAGTCTAGCTTTTTTGTTCTGCTGTAATCTTTGGGCATGATCAGTGCAAAAACTGGAACAAAAAATAGAAAGGGTGGAACTAAAGCAGCAAGAGCCCACCTGCGAGACGAGCCAGCTTCATGTAGCCTAAATGCTGTTATAATAAGGAAGGTTATCCAAACACCAAATATCACTATCCCCGAGTAGTCTCCAAGGGAACTGCGGTTATAAAGCGCGCCTGAAACTACAAGTGCAGCAATCAAATATGCCTCCCGTGAGATTTTAAAGTCAATTATCCTCACAGCAAAACCCGTTTTGGGCGGGCTGGATATTACACCTTTCGGAGCATGGTCGAACTCTTGCACACTTGGAAGGCTGGGTGGTTGCACAATTCCTAGCCTTTCAGCTTTTTTAGCTCTCCCTGTCCAGACTAGAAACACACCAAATACAACACATACCAACCCCTCCAGCCTCTCGTTCAGAACAGCATCTCGACCAGCCACAATTTCATTTCCGACAACATGCCGACTGCTACGAAGATACGTTGTTCTCAGGTAGGTGTCACGCGCATCAAACTGAAGGTCGGCAGTTATCAGTTTATATATTCCGAGACATATAATCAACGAACCAACTACCCGTCGTATAACTCGTTCAGCCGTAGTGTTCATCGATTAAATGGTGAATAATTAAGCTTGTTTCGTGATTGACGTGACGCTTGGAAACAATGTCGTGACAAGCGATGGCGAGCGTTTGAGGCGTGTTTTTGCCAGACAACTCTTACTAGTCGAGAACGCGGCCTATCCCTTCCACCAATGGCAGATTCATACGCATAGTAACGGGCTTTTGGCCTCCCCAGAAACCGGGTTTAAAGCCGATAACAACTGCAGGCTTAAAGTTCTCGAATGCATCGCGCAATAGCTCACTAAGGGCTTTCAAAGAGTTCTCCTTTTCCGGGCTAGCCATCTCATAGAAGCATTGGGATATGTGCGTTGGCAGCGACAATATAAGTGGCTGAAATTGAAGCCGCATCTCGTTTCCTAAAACTACATTGTCCATAGACATAGCCAAGGCAGGCGTATACCACGTATTTGCAGCCGCTGCCTCTTCATCAGCAAAATAGTAATAGGCGCTTAGAATTCGATTTCGGAGGTTCTGGTCAGTCAGACTCCGTATGGGCTTTCTGCGGTCGGTAATTATAGACCCTGATAGAAAGGATCTCTGCATCTGGCCTAACCCTGTTGATGAAGGTGTAACAATCATGAAAGCGAAGACTGACAGCCTCACTGACAAGCCTCACACGTCCCGCCATTCCGCATCGCTTCGATGCTGCAGGCTTGGGCTTCTTCGGCGGTGTATTCGCGTTTGGTGCCGGCGATGACGGAGCTGCGGATTTCTTTTTCGATCTCGGCGGTGCTCTTTTCGATGTTGGAGGCGCTGCGGGTGCGGAGGTAGTAGGTGGTTTTGAGGCCTTTTCTCCAGGCTCCACGATACATGTGGCTGAGGGTGCTCATTTCGGTGCCGCCGAAGAAGAGGTTCACGCTTTGCGATTGGTCGATCCACTTCTGACGACGGGCGGCGGCATCCACCAGCCAGGCCCAGTCGATGCTGAAGGCGGTGGCGTAGCGGCGCTTGAGATCGACGGGGATCTCTTCGATGGCGTCGATCTCGCCGTCCATGTACTTGAGCTTGTTTTGGATCTCGTCGGTCCACAGGCCGCGCTTTTTGAGGTCGCGGATGAGGTAGGGATTGAGGACCATGAAGTCGCCGGAGAGGTTGGACTTCACGAGCATGTTGCTCATGAGAGGCTCGATGCAGGGGCTGGAGCCCATGATGTTTGAAATCGTGGCGGTGGGGGCAATGGCGATGACGTTGCTGTTTCTCATGCCCTGTTTGGCGATCTTGGCGCGGAGGCCGGACCAGTCCATTTTGCCGCCGCGTGGGACGTCGATCTCAAGACCGCGCTCTTGGGCGAGGAGGTCGAGGGTGTCCTGCGGGAGGAGGCCGCGATCCCACTTGCTGCCTTTATAAGTGGAGTAGGTGCCACGCTCGGCGGCGAGGTCGGAGGAGGCCTCGTAGGCGTAGTAGGCGACGGCTTCCATGATCTCGTCATTGAACTCGACGGCTTCCTTCGACGCGAAGGCGATGCCTTTGCGATAGAGGGCGTATTGGAGTCCCATGACGCCGAGACCGATGGGGCGGTGACGGCTGTTGGCGGTCTTGGCGGCGTCGGTGGGGTAGAAGTTGATGTCGATGACGTTGTCCAACATGCGGACGGCGACGCGGATGGTCTCGCGCAGCTTGGCGTGATCGATGCCGCCGGCGTCGTCGAGGTGGCTGTCGATGAGGACGGAGCCGAGATTGCAGACGGCGGTTTCGTCAGCGGAGGTGTTCAGGGTGATCTCGGTGCAGAGATTGGAGCTGTGGATGACGCCGACGTGGTCCTGCGGGCTGCGGACGTTGCAGGGATCTTTGAAGGTGACCCAGGGATGACCGGTCTCGAAGATGGACTTGAGCATCTTTTTCCAGAGGTCGATGGCGGGGATCTCGCGGCCGAAAATTTTGCCGGTCTTGGCGAGGGCCTCATACTCGACGTAGCGCTTTTCAAAGGCGGAGCCGTAGAGCTCGTGGAGGTCGGCGACTTCGTTGGCGCGGAAGAGGGTCCAGCCTTCGCGGGACTCCATGCGCTTCATGAAGAGGTCGGGAATCCAATTGGCGGTATTGAGGTCGTGGGTGCGGCGGCGTTCGTCGCCGGTGTTCACACGGAGCTGGAGGAAGTCTTCGATGTCGTTGTGCCAGACTTCGAGGTAGGCGCAGCCGGAGCCACGGCGTTTGCCGCCCTGATTGACAGCGATGAGCTGGTCATTGTGCAGCTTCAGGAAGGGGATGACGCCCTGGGATTCGCCGTTGGTGCCTTTGATGTAGCCGCCGGTGCCACGGACGCTGGTCCAGGAGCCGCCGAGGCCGCCTGCCCATTTGGAGAGGAAGGCGTTTTCGGCGATGCCACGGATCATGATGGACTCGATGCTGTCGTCCACTTTGTAGAGGTAGCAGGAGGAGAGCTGGCTGTGGTGGGTGCCGCTATTAAAGAGGGTGGGCGTGCTGGAGCAGAAGCGACGGCCTTTGTACATCTTGTAGATGCCGATGATCTTGTCTTCGGCGTTGCCGTCTTTTTCGCCGACATTGAGACCCATGGCGACGCGCATCCAGAAGAGCTGGGGCGTTTCGAGGCGCTTGGAGGGCTTGACCTTTTTATCGACGATGAGGTAGCGATCGTAGAGGGTCTGGATGCCGAGGAAGTCGAAGTCCATATCGGCAGCGGGATCGAGAGCGTCGGCGAGTTTGTCGAGATCGAACTCAAGTAGGCGGGGATTGTAGCGGTCGATCTCGACACCACGGGCGAGATTGCGGCGGAAGGCGCGGCGGTGGAAGTCGCGCAGGGCTTCGATGCCATCGCGGACGATGTCCCAGCCGAGGACTTCCTCATAAATATAGCTGAGGCGGATGCGAGCGGCGAACTTGGCGAAGTCGGCGTCCTTCTGCATGAGCGTCTTCGCGTTCAGGATGACGGTCTGGCGGAGATGCTCGATGGTGATGTCGCTGTTAAGAGAGCGGCGGAGTTCCATCTCGATCTCATTGCGCGGGATGCAGAGGTCCAGGCCGAGCAGGGCGAAGTCGATGCGCTTTTTGAGGTCGGCACCGTCCCAGAGGAAGGAATTGCCGTCGGGAGTTTTGACGAGGATGAGGGCCTGCTGCTGCTCGCTCTCCTGCTCATTGGCAGCGGCGGTTTCGGCTTCCTCGACTTCGCGCATTTTGGAGCGGAGGGCGCGATACTGGATGTAGGCCCGGGCGACTTTGAAGAAGCCGCCCTTCATGAGTTCTTCTTCGACGAGGTTTTGGACGTCTTCGATGTGGACGTACTGCTTGTTTTCATCCGCGATGGCCTGGCTGACGGCTTCGGCGACCTGCACAGCGGGGGAGGAGTCGAGTTCGAGAGAGAGAAAGGCCTTGCGGACAGCGATCTCGATCTTGTTGTGGTTCCAGGGGACGAGTTGGCCACTGCGGCGGATGACTTTGGTATTCACAATGAGGGGCTGCGGGGTGGCGCTGTCGGCAAAGGGGTCGTATTCGGAGTTGTGCTTACGCTTTTCAGCGAGGGTACGGGCGACGTCGTGGGCGTTGTTCTTCACCAAAGCCCGCTCAATGCAATGGTGGATGTCCCGTGCGCTAAGGGTGGCTGCTTTGCCGCTCCCTTCGGCAAGCTGCGTGGTGCGCTGGTGGAGTTCCTCGGCCACAGCACGGGCGATGGTCTGCACGAGCTGGCGGTTGGCGTCATTGTAGATGTTGCCCTCCTGCTTGCGGGCCAGGAAAAGGTCGGTCAAAGTGCTGCCGATGGTGTCGGCGATCTCACCCATGTCGAAGTCACGCTCGGTGCCGCCGACGTTGACCTTGATGGCACTGGGGGTGGGAGCGGTGGTGACTCCGGCAGCCAAGGCGCTCCAGTCGAAACGGGGCTTTTGGTCTTTGGGAGTCTTGGTGACAGTGCGGAGGACTTTGTCTTCTTGGAGAAGGTTGGCGATCATGGCGGGAGCGGAATGGGAGTGAGTTTGCTTAACGGATGCGGGCTATTTGGGAGGAAAAGAAAACCCGCACCGCTTGGAGAAGGATCGGCGCAGACTTTCGGGAGAGGAACTTTACAGGTCGTCGTCAGAGCTTTGGACGAGGGCGGACGACTTCTGGTAATCCGTGACCTTGCCTTCAAAGAAATTCTGTTCCTTGCGGAGATCCATCATCTCGGCCAGCCAGGGGAGCGGATTGGTGGCACCGGGGCTCAGGGCGGGCAGACCACAACCGGCGAGGCGGCGGTCGGCGATGAAGTCGATGTATTGGCAGAATTCATCGGCGCTAAGGCCGACGGCATTCACTGGGAGGCAGTCGCGGATGAATTCTTTTTCGAGCGCGACAGCTTCTCGCATGGTGTTGACGAGTTCTTCGCGAAACTCCTGAGTCCAGAGGTCGGGATTTTCCTCAACGAGGTCCATGAAGAGGTTACGGAATACTTCGATGTGGTTCGATTCATCCCGAAGGGTGTAGCGGAACATCTGGCCGATGCCGGGGAACTTGTTCTGGCGGTAGAGGGCCAGGATCATGCCGAAGAGGCCGTAGAACTGGGTGCCCTCCATGCACTGACCAAACATGAAGATGTTGCGGGCGAGGAGCTGCTTGTTTTCCAGCTTCGTGAGGTCGAGGTCGCGACGCATGTTCCCGGAGATGCCGGTGACGAACTCGTTTTTCTTCACGATGGTCGGGATCTGCTCGAACATAGCCTCGCACTCATGAGGATTGATTCCCAGAGATGAGATCATGTAGAGCAAGGAGTCCGCATGGATGTTTTCTTCGTGAGCGTGGCGGCCGAG
>JAGKWZ010000321.1 GCA_021151605.1 Verrucomicrobiaceae bacterium | reverse complement strand
TGCGGCGCCAGACGGGCGGCTCGGGCTTCACTGGCATGGCGTCGGCGGCTTGGGCGGCGAGTTCCTTGTTCTTGGCAAGTGTGGCGGTGGCCTCGGCTTTGCGCTGAGCAGACTTTTCAATCACGGCGGCGAGACCAGACTTCTCCAGCACCGTTTTCCGCCAAGCAGGAGGGCCGAGTTCCAGAGCGGAGACACCGACAAACAAGATGGTGAGGATCGTGAGCCAGGTGCGGGCTTTGGTGGAGATTCGACCCGTCGTGGTCGTTGTGGACGCGCTCTTGGACTCCACTTCCTCTTCATCGGGCTGCGGGACAAACTGAGGCAGGCGTTGGAAGCTCTTCGCCGCCATGACAGCGCCGATGGAGGCGCAGGCGGTGGCGAGGATGGTGGGGACGATGACCTGGTAGCTGTTGCGGATTCCGGCGGCGTTCAGGAAGTTCATGGCCGACATAGGAATCAGCGTAAAGGCACCTGTGTTCAGCGCCAGGAAGGTGATCATTGCGTTGCTGGCACTTTGCTTGTGCGGATTCAGTTCCTGGAGATGGCCCATGGCCTTCAAACCGAGCGGCGTCGCGTTGTTCGAGAGGCCTAGCATGTTCGCAGAAAGGTTCATCACCATCGCGCTCATCGCCGGATGGCCGGTCGGCACGTCGGGGAAAAGTCGACGGAGGAGTGGAGAAAGCACCCGCACCACGGCCTCCAGAACGCCTGCCTTTTCCAAAAGGCGCAGCACGCCGAGCCAGAACATCATCATGCCCGCCAGTGGCAGCGCGATGCCCATGACGGCCTTTTCAGCACCCTTCATGGCCGCATCGATCACGCTCGCCTCCCCAGAAATCCGGCCGACAAGACCGGCGACGATCAACCCAACAAACAGCAAGGTGGCCCAAATGTAGTTCAGCATAATGAGAAAGGGAGTGTATCCGCCCTACCGGTAAGGGCGTAGAAGAAAGTGCTTGCCTGAAATTTAGACAGGAGGCAACCCCCGGCTTAGACAATTCCTACTTTCCAATTCAGCGTCCCGACTCCCGATCATGCCCTTCCCGATTCAGATGGCCAGCCAGCTCAGCGGACTCAGCCCTCATGTGATCCGCATTTGGGAGCGCCGCTACAATGCGCTCAACCCTAGTCGCACCTGCACGAACCGGCGCATGTATTGTGAAGAGTCGATCGAGCGGCTCAAGCTGCTCCGGGAGCTGACCGAAGCCGGACACCGTATCGGCCGTGTGGCCAGCCTTTCGACCGAGGACCTCAAAAAACTCGTCGATCAGCAACTGACCCGCAGTGGCCCATCGGCAGGCATCGCCACCTTCAGCGTTGACGCCACCCCGGCCTTGGAGAGTCACGAGGACTTCATCAAACTCTGCATTGAGGCCAGTAAAGTCTATGACAGCGATCGCCTCCGCCGGCTCCTCCAGCGCGCTCGCCAGCAATTCGGTCAGCGAGGGATGCTGCACCATGTCATCTGCCCGCTCATCATACATATCGGAAACGAATGGCAGGCTGGCAATCTGCGTCCGGCCCACGAGCATGTGGCCACCTCCGTGATCCGCGAGATGCTCATGACGCCCGTCCCAGGCAGTCAAACCGCACCGAGTGCGCCGGAGATCATCATCACCACTCCCGCAGGTGAAATGCATGAGCTGGGAGCGATGCTAGCCGCCGCCTCCGCCCGTGACCTCGGCTGGAAGATCACCTACCTCGGCCCCAACCTGCCCATTGAGGAAATCTCAGCCTGTGCCAAGGCGCGCAAAGCCAGGGCGGTGGCGCTGAGCGTGGTTTACCCTGAGAAATGCCCCATCATCCGAGATAAGCTCATCCGCATCCGCCAACTTTTGCCGGAATCAGTGGCTTTGATCGTGGGAGGGCGCGCCTCCAGAGGATATCAGGAGCACCTCTCTGACCTCACGATTCAATGGGTTCACTCCCTGTCTGAGCTGGATCAGGTGCTGCTGACGGTGGCGACCCAGGTTTGATTCAGGCCTTCTGGTGCTCCGCCCACTGTACAGCGTAGCGCACAAGGGCGGCTCCGTCAGTGATTGCCAGCTTCTCTTTAATATGAGCACGATGCGCCTCCACCGTGCGTGCACTGATGCCAAGCTTTTCAGCGATGATCTTGGTGGCCGTTCCGGACCCGATCATGCCAAGCACCTCCAATTCACGGTCAGTCAGCGTCTCGATGCCCGCTGGCCCGCCGCGACTGCGGACACTGCTGAGCTGCTCGATCATACGGGCAGACATGGCGTCACTCAGGAAAATGCCGCCTGAAAGGATCTTCCGCACTGCGTTGACGAGATGGTCAGCGGCCACTTCCTTCATGATGTAACCCCGGGCACCGGCACGCAGGACGCGCTCAGCGTAGAGCGCCTCGTCATGCATGGAGAGGACAAGGCAACGCAGGCCTGGATAAAGTGCTTGGATGCCTTTCAGCAGTTCCAAGCCGTGCTTATCTGGCAGCGTGAGGTCGAGGATGACGAGATCTGGAGTCACCTTGGGGATGATGTCCATGCCCTCCCGCGCGGAGCCTGCTTCGCCACAGATTTCGAGGCCTTCTTCCATGCGCAGCAGCTGGGCCAGCCCGTGGCGCATGATGGGGTGATCGTCGATAAGCAGGATCCGGTTCACAGTGATAGGTAGCCGCTAGGCGGCAGCTATCGGTAGGGTGCAGCGCACGATAGTTCCACCAAAATCATCCGGCCCCGCCGTGAGATGCCCGCCGATCATCCGTGCCCGGTGACTCATCGTCAGCAAACCCATGCCGGTGCTTTTGCCGGACACATTGTCGGGAATACCCACACCATTGTCACGAATCGTGAGGTGGATATTGATATCATCCTGAGAGAGACTGAGCTCGATCCGCTCGGCATGGCTGTGCTTGATGGCGTTGGCGACTGCCTCCTGGGCGATGCGGAAGAGCTGGGTGGCCATTTTGTTGTCAGGAACTTCGACTGGTCGCTCACAGCGGAAGGGACAACTGACGCGAAAGATGCGCTCAGTGCCCTGAGCCAGCTCGCCCAACGCGGCCATGAGCCCAGCAGCATCCAGAGTCACAGGCATGAGGCCGCGGGACATCTCTCGGGCACGGGTATTTGCCTGTGAAACAAGTCTCACGATCTCCTCCAAACTCGACGCCTGTGCCACGCCGCAACGCATGATCTGCTGATGAGCGACTTTGGCGAGACACCCGATGGCGGCGAGTTGCTGGCACAGGTCATCATGAATGTCCTGACCGATGCGGTGCTGCTCTTCTTCGCTGATGTGGAGAATTTTTTCCTCAAGCTGCTTCCGGTCGCTGAGGTCTCGAATGATGCCGGTGAAAATACGTCGTCCATCCGGCAGATGAGCCTCGCCCACAGATAGATCGATGGGGAAGATGCTGCCGTCTTTGCGCTGAGCTACGGCCTCGCGCCCGATGCCGATGATTTTCTTCACCCCAGTGTTCAGGTAGTTCTGCACGAAGCTGTCATGCTTGGCCCGGTAAGGTTCCGGCATGAGCATGCGGATGTTCTTTCCGACCATCTCCTCGCGGGTGTAGCCAAAGAGGCGCTCCGTGGAGGTGTTCACCGTTTCGATGAGCCGATCCTCGCTCATCGTGATGATTGCATTCACCGCAGTTTCCACGATGGCGCGGCTTTTCTTCTCCGAAGAACGCAGCGCTTCGCGGACGGCAATTAGATCTGTGAGATCACGCCCCACGCAGAGAATGCCAGTCACATTGCCTTCAGCATCCTTGATGTCCGAGTGCATCCACTCGATGTGGTGCAAAATGCCATCCTTGGTCACCAACGGCTTCAGATGGCTCTTCGTGCGATCCTTTCCAACACGGCCTCTACAGTAAAGGCTGGCTTCCGCCTGATGCTCTGGTGGCACCAGGGTGGTCACCCAGTCACGCCCCTTGATTTCATCAAAGGTGTAGCCAGTGAGCTGTTCCATGCCACGGCTGATCCATTGCACCCGGCCCTCCGTATCCACCCCGAGCACAAGCATCCCCGGATGATCGACGAGGCTTTCAAAGAGGGCTGGATCGGAAACAGGGCACATGCTGCGGGTAGAAAGTTGATCCTGTAAAGCCTGTGGGTCACTGTCAACAGCCTGAGCCCCACTGCTGTCACCGGGCGGCGGATCTTCAAAAGCACGGTGAAGGGGCTCATTCATCAGGCGTGACAGATAAAATCAGTCGATATCGGTCGGCATAGCCTCCGGTTTCACGGCCAAGATCGAGCAGGGTGCATGGGAGACGATATTCTCCGCCGTGGTGCCGATGAGCATCTCACGCAGCCCGGTCTTGCCGCGAGTGTTCAGGACCACCAGGCTGGCACCTGTCTCCAAGACATGGCTGGTGATGGCCTCACGAATATTCAGTCGCTCGATCATTACGGGCGTGATCGAAAGGCTAGGAGCCTCCTTTTGCAGAGGTTCGACCGCTTTGGCCAGGATCTCACGCCAGGTGTCCGCCTCGTGAGGGTCTGGCATGTAAGGAATGGGCGCGCCGAGACCACCTGCGTCCATCGTCAGCGCCAGTGCGGACTGATAAACATGCACGCAGTCCAACGCGGCGCCGTCGATGCGGGCAAAATCAAAAGCTCGGTGCATGGCGCGGGCCGAATGCTCGGAGAAGTCGGTGCAGGTGACGATGCGCTTGTTGGCACCGCGGGCATCCTCGCGGACGAGCAGGACATCGACTGGGGCCTTCCGCACGCATTTGGCGGCGATCACACCGACCCTGCCGGGCTGGTCCCGTGAGCCCTTTGTGCCCATGACCAGCAGATCTGCATGATGACGCTCGCAAGCGGCGACCAGGCCGTTGAAAGGATGTCCGGCCGTGACTTCCACATCTACATGCGCGGTTCCGAGATCGCTCTCATCCACAAACTTGCGCAGGCGCTCACGCCACTCAGCGATGATATCAAAGACATCTTCCGAGAGTGCCTTTTTGAGTTCACTGACGAGGAACTCGTCCATGATGTGCACAGCGGTGATCTTTGCTCCCAGGGCTGGAGCCAAGCGGACGGACTCGCGTAAAGCCGCACGACTGGACGGGGTGAAATCGATGGCGGTGATGATGTGGGAATAGATTTTCATGCTGGCTCGATGCTAGCGCACTGGATTGCCCGAGGCGCGCCCCGGCTTGCGGAGTTCTGAACGGTCCTTGCGCTGCCACGGAAGATAAGCGCCACGAGAGACAGCGTGCAGACGGAGCTGAGAGGCATCAAAATCGCCGCCAAAAGCGGGCTGAGATGGCCCATCAGCCCCATGATGGCGGTGACGATGTTGTAGGTCACGGAGAAGGCGAAAACAGAACTTACGGCGAGCCGGTGCGTAGCAGCGATGTCGAGCAAACTGCTCATGAATCTCATGCTGTGGCCCAGGAAGTAGAAGTCTGCCTTGTGCTCCAGGAAACTGCGCCCAGTGACAGGGCTGCCGGCACAGGATGCCGCATCGAAGGCGAGGCTGTCATTGGCACCATCTCCGATGTAGAGCGTGCCCTGCGGATCATGAGAGCTGATCCAGGCGGCTTTTTCGTCTGGCGTGAGGCTGTAGTGCCACTGGTCACGCGCCAAGCCGAGCTGAGCCGCGATGTCGGACACCTTGGCTTCACGGTCGCCACTAAGGATACTGACTCGAAGGCCACGTCGAGCCAATGCGCGGACTTCGTCACCCGACTCACCACGCAGCGCGTCATGGAAGCGGAAGGCAGCGACTTCAGCGCCATCGCGCGTAAAGATGGCATCCGCTGACTGGTCTTTCGGGCGGGAGATAGCCCAGGTGGAGCCCTGGTGCTCAAAGCGCAGGCCGTGCCCGGCTTCCTCGATGACCTCCACATCGAGCAGACGATCTGGCGTGCCACCAAGAGCATCAAAGAGACTGCGGCTGACAGGATGCAGGTTGCCGCTGGTCAGGTGTCGCAAAGCCTGACGCGATGTGTCATCGAGCGCGGCGAGTGATTCGGGATTCACGAGGACGGGATTCTCCAGCGTGAGTGTGCCCGTCTTATCAAAGACGACCTGACGCAGGCGGGTGAGCTTTTTCCACAATCCGAGCGTGCGGACAAAGACACCATGACCCTCAGCACGACTCGCGGCGATGTCATCCGCCAGAGGTGCCGCCACGCCGAGCGCGCAGGGACAGGAGACGACGAAGACGGAGATCATGACCTGCAAAGCGCGCGTCCACTCACCCGTATGCTGCCACCACCAGATGGCCCCAATGACACCAGCAAGCACGACGACGATGAGGTAGCCGCGCAGGAGTTTTTCCAGACGCAGATCGCGATTGTCACCTCCACGGCGGGCTTCGAGCAGCTTGTGCAGAGTTGTCCGGGATGGAAGGGTCGCGCACAAGGCGGCGGCGATTTCTTGCCACTGCCATCTGCTGCACGAGGCGACCTCCGAGCATCAGGAAGATAAACATCGCCACAAAGTCGAAGTATTTCAGCCCCTGCTCCCCGCTTATCCAGCCAACAATGGACCCCGCATATGCGGCGAGGATGCCGAGCGTGATCGGTGTGTCGATATGCAGCACTCCGGCCCGTAGCGCATGCCAGGCCCGCTGGGCAAAGTAGCTGCCGCCGACAAAGAGCGCCAGCGTGGCCGAGGCCGCTGCCACGAGATCAAACCAGTGGGCAAAGGGAAAGTCGGCAGGCATCCCAAAGTAGGCAGGCAGAGAGAAGGCCATCGCATTCATCGCGAAGGCTCCGCAGACACCGGTGCGACGCTCCAGCGTGTTGTCGGCCGTCGTTCCAGCATCCGCACGCGGCACGCCAAGCAGGTAACCGAAGCGCTGAAGCTCGCGTGCAAACTCCACCGGCTGAAATTGCCCCGGCTGCCAAGCCATGCGGAGTTCCCCGCGAGTGATGTCCACATCCACGCTCGTGCCGCCTAGTTTGGCAAAGACGCGCTCGATCAGCCAGATGCAGGCCATGCAGGAAAGGCCCTGAATCGAGACACTCATCTCCGCCGCCAAAGTGGTGTCTGTACGAGTGGCCTCAGCCGCGATGGTGGAGGCCTCCAGCCTGCAGGCGAGGTAAAGTGCTGCCCCAGACTTGGCATTGAGGAGGCGGGAATTGCCAACAATCACAGCCCAGCATGGCAGCAACTCGGCACGGCATCGCTGCCGAAGTCGAGAGTTCCACGCAATCTCCAAGCCAGGATAACAGCCGTGACCAAGGCGAGACTGCGCTGCACCTTCCGCATCGTTGAGGGCTGAAGGCGTCCACCGAGCCAGTGAAGCTGGGTTTGGGCGAGGAAGAGCAGCGGCAGGGTGCCAAGCCCGAATGACATGGCAAATTCGGCACCTTTCGCCGGGCTCCCATTCGCCATGGCGAGCGCAAACATCATGTAGAGCGGTCCACAGGGCAGCAACGGTGTCGCAAGTCCGAGGATTGAAGCTCGCAAACTACCTTTGAGTTTGAAAGCAGCCGTCTGGATGCGCCGCAGGCCACCCGAGAGGAACTTGGGCTTCGGCAGGTAGGCATCCAAACCGACGCCGACGATGGCAAAGGCGAGCACCAGTAGCCATGGCAGCACGATGCCAGCACCATGCTGGAAGAAGCTCAGCGGCATCGTGCCGATGGCTCCGGCGATGCCACCAACGATGCCATAGGCGACTAAACGCCCACCATGGTAGCAAGCCGTGTTCCGCATGAAGTCGCCGCTCTTTGGCGAGATAGCCCAGGAGCAAGACAACGGCCCGCACATTCCCACGCAGTGGATACTGGTAACGATGCCTGCCATGAAGGCTGCGGCGCTGGTGTCGATCTGCATCATGAATGAAGCTGCTGGAGCGGGACGACTTCGGGTTGATTGTTCAGCGCGATGTAAAACAGCACGGACCACGCGCTGATCAGCACCACAAAGGCGAACACGACCCACAACCATGGGCGGCTGGCAAAAAAGCCGGGTGAACTATTGCTGGAGGAATTGTTTGGCATCGAGGTGGTCATTGGATTTCAAAAGGGCATCGGGTCCGGCGAACTCGAAGGGTTTCGTGGTGTAGGTCTTGCCGTCTTTGGAGTCGGTGATGCTGATACTGAGCTTGAAGGGTTCTTTGAAATTCCCCTCGGGCATCGTGATCATCAGCGGCTTGAGTTCTTCACCCTGAGCCGGAATGGTCACAGGCGCATCAGCCCCCGCTGCGGCCAAGCCAGCCGGCAGATCTCCTGTCATGGAGAGGCTGAAGGTGCGTGGTTCATTGCGCTTGTTGATCAGGCGGATGAGGAACTGATTCCTCAGCACACCATTGCTCACATAATAGGGCGAGCCCTGCATCCGCAGCACATTCGCTCGCATGGGCTCGATCCGGCTTGCGGCGAAGGCGAAAGCAGCGACTCCGAGAAACAGCAGCCCCGTGTAAAAGATGATGCGTGGGCGGATGAAGCGAGTTTTGCCACCGTTCAAAGCCACATAGGAAGCATAACGCACGAGCCCAGGTTTCCGGTCCAGCTTGAGCATGATCGTGTCACAGGCATCCACACAGGCCGCACAGCCAATGCACTCAAGTTGCAGACCATTGCGGATGTCGATGCCAGTGGGGCAGACCTGGACACAGCGCTTGCAATTCACGCAGTCGCCGACGCCCGAGGTGCCAGGCTTGCCGCGTGGTTCACCACGCTTTTTGTCGTAGCCGATGATGACGGTGTGGTCATCGCTCAAGGCCGACTGCATCCGCCCGTAGGGGCACATGATCACGCAGAACTGCTCCCGGAACCAACTGAAAGCACCATAGAGACCTGCCGTCAGGAAGATCATGACCCCAAAGGACACCATGTGGGCTTTGGGAGAATGCTTCATCATATCATAGAGGCCCTCCAGCGAGACAAAGTAGCTCAGGAAGATATGCGCGATGATGAGCGAGGTCAGGATGTAGAGCAGGTGCTTCACCCCACGCCGGGCGATCTTCCCAGCCGTCCATGGCGCGGCATCCAGCTTGCGGCGAGCGTTGGCATCACCATCGATCAACCGCTCGATGCGGCGGTAAACGTGTTCGAGGAACACCGTGTAGGGGCAAGTCCACCCGCACCACACACGTCCAAAGAGAGCTGTGACATAGAAGAGTGAAAACCCAAGCCCTGTAACGAGGAAGAAACCGACCCACAGATCCTGAACCGCGAGCGTCAGCCCCATGAAGTGGAACCGGCGATTCAAGACATCCAGGAACACCGCCGGAAAGCCATTCACAGGAATCCAAGGCAAAGCGACGTAAACGATCAGCAGACCCAAGGCCATCAGACGGCGCAGACGACTAAATTTCCCGGACACATCTGCTGGATGCAGCGTCTTCTTACTGCCGTCATCGTTGATGGAGCCGAGAGAGACGAGGTTGGGGGTGTTCATTCTTCGCGCCCATCATGTCACTGCCACAGCGGTCAATCTCAGCTCTGCTTGCTCATGGCTGGCTCAATCTTGCGCAGCGCGCACCGATCTTGTCCGATTTATGCAGGTCTTGCCTTGAACGAGGGCAGACTTTAGCAAAGCCCGCTCGAACACGCTGGTGGATCATCCGCCCGCCCTGCGCTATGGAGCTACCATGGCACTCAAGGCAATCATCTACCGGGCGAACGTCAACGTCTCGGACCTCGACAACAACAACTACAGCGACCACTCCTTCACCATCGCGCGGCATCCGTCGGAGACCGAGGAGCGCATGATGGTGCGGCTGCTGGCCTATGTGCTGAACGTGCCTCCCAACAACGACCTCGGCACCCTGGAGTTCGGCAAAGACATGTGGGAGGCCGATGAGCCCGCCCTCATCCAAAGAGACCTCACCGGCCTGCTCATGCACGAGATCGAGCTCGGCCAGCCCGAGGAAAAGCGGCTCGTCCGCGCCTGCGGTCGGGCGAAAAAAGTCACCGTCTATACCTACGGCAGCACCTCCGCCGCGTGGTGGGCCTCCGTGATGAACAAGCTCTCCCGAGTAAACAACCTCATCGTCTGGCAATACCCCGCCGATCAGGTCCAGGCCCTCGGCACCCTGGCCGCTCGCTCCATGACCCTCCAGATCACCCTCCAAGAAGGCACCCTCTGGATCAGCGAAGGTGACAAGTCCGTGGAGATCACGCCGACGTGTTTGTTTGGAGGGATGTAAGCGCCTCAGTCGAACTTTGAAGCCCCTACATAAAGAGAGACAAAGACAAAACTAGAGCTGCTAAGTCTTCGGGAAGAAATGCAAGTCGATGCGTACTGCCGGACCATACGATTTGGTCCGGCAGCTTTCATTAATGGGTAACAATTACGCGTTGTAGCCGCTCTCGCCGTGCTCGGCGAGGTCGAGGCCCTGGCTTTCCTGGTCTGCATCGACGCGGAGGCCGATGGTGGCTGCGATGACTTTCAGCAGCACCACGCTGACTACGCCAGAAAGGAGGATCGTGTACAGCGAGGCGAGGAGCTGTGTCGTAAGCTGGCTGCCCATGGTCATGCCTTCGGCATAGCCGAGGCCTCCAAAGGTGGGTGAGGCAAAGATGGCCACGAGGATCGTGCCGATGAAGCCACCGACGCCATGCACGCCGAAGACATCGAGCGAGTCATCATATTTGAACTTCTGCTTCACTTTGGCGCAGAAGAACCAGCACACGAGGGCACTGATGCTGCCGATGCAGATGGCCCCCACCGGGCCGACTTTGCCCGAGGCTGGGGTGATAGCAGCCAAGCCTGCGATGGAGCCGGTGGCGATGCCAAGGGCACTGGGCTTGCCCACTTTGATCTTTTCAATGACGGACCACACCACACACGCGGCGCAGGCAGAGAGGTGTGTGACCACCACGGTCATCGCAGCGCTGCCGTTGGCGGCCACTTGGCTGCCACCATTGAAGCCAAACCAGCCCACCCACAGCATGCCAGCTCCGGCCACAGTGAAAGGAAGGTTGTGAGGTGTCATCTGCGTGTGCGGGAAACCTTTGCGCGGACCTACCATGATGCAGGCGATCAGCGCCGCTACACCAGCGGTGATGTGGACGACGATGCCACCAGCGAGGTCGATCACGTTCTTCAGGCCGAAGAACTCCATCTTATGCCACACGCCCCAGCAAGTGGGTGCGTACACCAGCAGGCTCCAAAGGATGCTGAACACCATGATAGCGCTGAACTTCATGCGCTCGGCAAATGCCCCGATGAACAGCCCCGGCGTGATGAGGAAGAACATCATCTGATAGACGAACCACAGGTGCTCGGGGATGTTCGGATAAGCGGCGTAGGTGCTGGCGGGCGTCACACCTTTGAGGAAGATCTTGTCGAAACCGCCGATGAAGCCGCTATCACCGGTAAAGCTCAGCGTATATCCGCAGACGAGCCAGACGAGGCTGAGCACGGCGGTGAGGGCAAAGCACTGCATGAAGATCGAGAGCACGTTCTTCGAACGCACGAGGCCTGCATAGAAGAGCGCGAGGCCGGGGATCATCATGAAGAGCACGAGTGCAGTGGAGGCGAGCAGCCAGGCGGTGTCTCCGCTCTGGATGGTGGACGTTTCGGCGGCGTGCAACGACGTGGAGGCACAGCAAAGCGCGGCGCACGCTGTGGAAAACAGCGTGGTGCCACGCCCGCGACGCATAAGCGCAGGGTGGGTCATGGTTGGTTGGTAGGCTGATTGGGTTGGTGAAAGCCTTCCCGCAGCTGGTTGGACCGCGACAAGGCATTCGGACTACAAAAGCAAGGCCCGTGCCAGGAATGGGGCGTTTTTGGCGACCCCTAAGCCAACTAAACCGACCTGGCTCGAGGTGGTCTGCGCGAGGCACTTGAGTTCCTGGCTCTACCGCCGGAGAGTGGGCCAGATTCACCCATGAAAGCTCTCCTACTTCTCAGCCTCACCGTTTTCCTCTCAGCCTGCACGCAGGAAAGCCAAAATCAGATTGGCCGGTCCATTCAAAACTGGACGGGCGTCAATGGCATCCTCGAAATCTACGCTGGAGAGAAGCTGGTAAAACGCTTCATCCATGTGGACAAGCTGACCACTGCCGTGGCCACTGACGGCAGCTCAGCACGACCCTACCGTTTTGGCTATGGCATCCTCGACGAGAATCTGGACGGAGAGAAATCTGCGTCTGAAAAGCGCGTATACTTCGAGTTTAGCGACTACTCCACGAGCTATATCTTTTATGAAAGTCCCTGAGATACATCCGGGTTTCTGAGCACCGAGGAGTCGTGAAAAGCGAGCTAAGGGAGCCGAGCCTGCTTTCCTTTTTCAGGCTCTCTTTTTTCCTTCGCCTCAGCCAGTCTGCCGCACATCCTCCGCCATGAAACTCGCTCTCATCCGCCGTCAGTTCGCCTCTGTGGGCGGAGCTGAGCTGTATTTGCAGCGGCTGCTTATAGCACTGGTATCAGCCGGGCATGACATCCATCTCTACACTGAGCGGTGGGAGGGCGCAGCGGAAGGTGTCACCGTGCATGAAGTGCCGGTCAAAGCCCGACGCGCACTGCGTCCGGTCGTTTTTGCTGAAGCCGTGTCTCGTCAGCTCGAAGGCGCGAACTATGACCTCGTCTTCAGCCTGGAGCGCACCGTGCGCCAGGATGTGTATCGCGCGGGCGATGGCGTCCATTCCGTATGGCTGGAGCAGCGGAAGCGCTACGCGAGTTGGTGGCGGCGGCCCTTTGTTGGGATGGGGGCCTTTCATGCGAACATGAAGGCGCTGGAAACACGCACCTTTGATCCCGCAAACACGCGCCATATCATTGTGAATTCCGACATGGTCCGGCGGGAGATTTTGGCCCGATTCCCCTTCCCTGCCGAGCGAATCCACCTCGTGCGCAACGGCGTCGATGTCTCCCGCTTTCAAAGTGGCGACCGTGGGTCAACCCGCGCTCGTTTTGGACTCTCTGAAGATGACTTCGTGCTGCTCTTCGTCGGCTCCGGCTGGGAGCGCAAAGGCCTAGGTTTTCTCGTCCATTTGATGCGCCTCTGGCAAAGCACCGAGCCCAAGGTCAAGTTGCTCGTCGTCGGCAAAGGCCACCTCAGCAGCCCACCGCCGAATGTCATCCTGGCCGGACCGATGAAAAAAGTCGAAGACGCGTATGCCGCCGCCGATCTGATGACCTTCCTGCCGATCTATGAGCCCTGCGCCAATGTCATCGCCGAAGCTCTCGCCAGTGGACTTCCCGTGATCACCAGCGTCTTCAATGGTGCCGCCGAACTCATTGAAGAAGGCGTGAACGGCCATGTCCTCGCCGATCCATCCGACC
>JAGKWZ010000320.1 GCA_021151605.1 Verrucomicrobiaceae bacterium | reverse complement strand
ATATTATACTATGATGGAGGTGCGGAATTCTGGAATATTGACTATACGGTTGACGAGGAAAAATTTATGGGTATTAATATTAATAGTGATCCGTGAGGAGGGAAATCGGAGAACGGGGTCAGGCAGCAAAAATTGACAAGTGAATCACACGGCCCCGCTGGCTCTCGATTCACCCCGATGAATGGCCCCGAGCTCGTGATCCCTTCAGCACCCACGGGCTTCCTTTTTCCTCCCATCTGGGAACAGCGGCTATCCAATGGCTTATGAGTGCAATGAGTGGGGGAAGATGAAGAAGATGAAAACCTGGCGTGATCCTGATGAGACCGCCTGATTGAATGATGGAGGACCTTACGCCCACCCTCCGGCATCACTTCTTCCACAACCAGCGCAGTGTGTCTGGCAGCAGAGCGGCACCGTGTTTGCCGTTGTGGGTGCCTTCACCGAGCACGAACTGGTAATCATAACCCGCGAACTTCAGCGAAGCTGCCATGTCCTGGTTCGCCAGCGGCCAGTTGCCGAACTGGTTGTCGAGGTCGTTCCGCCCATCTTGGAGGAAGACCTTGAGCGGCTTCTTGTCCGTCTTACGCACCAGCGCCGCATAGACATGCCCGCCACGGATGTTGGTGAAGCTGCCGATGTGGCTCACGACTTTGCGGAACTCATTCGGGCGCTCCCAGGCCACGGTGAAGGCGCAGATGCCGCCACTGCTGTTGCCACAGATGGCGCGTTCATCGGGATTCGTGGTCAAGTTGTAGTCCTTTGCCACGGCGGGCAGGATTTCCTCCAGCAGGAAGCGTGCGTAGAGATCGCCCAGCGAGTCATACTCAAAGCTGCGATTGCTGCGCGGCTTGTCCTTTGGGTCACTCGTGGGGAAGACACCCGGCTGGATGAAGATGCCGATGGTGACCGGCATCTCGCCTTTGGCGATGAGATTGTCGAAGACGACAGGGGCGCGGAACTGCCCGTCGCGCTTCACGAAGCCCGCGCCATCGCAGAAGACCATCACGGCGGCGGGCTTGTCCTTTTTGTACTGCGCAGGCACATAGATCCACCAGTCACGAGTCGTGCCGGGGAAGATCTTGGAGTCCTTCCAGACTGGCATTTGGATCACCTCACCCTTTGGCACACCCGCCTGCTCCTGGGAATCTGGCCCTAGCACGTACTGGTCATCCTGAGGTGCGGCCTGGAGCGGCTGATGGGCGATGGAACCAAGGGCGAGAGCGGCAAGACAGAGGGAGAGTCGTTTCATGAGTGCGGTGGGCGAGACAAAACGCTCCCTCCTAGCACATGTTACAGGGCATGAGCCAGCACTCCATTTGGTGAAAAATTCCCGTTTGGAAAAGCCAATGCCTCGCCTAGTCTGGCGGCGGGTCGGCCGGAGTGGTCGCTCGTCGGTCCAGCTTCGGCTGGGCGCGGACGAGAGGAAAGTCCGGACACCACAAGGCAGCGTGCCGCGCGCAAGCGTTGGAGGTTCTGGGGCAACCCAGGGCAATGGAAAGTGTCACAGAAAACAAACCGCCCTTCCTAGCTCGTAAGAGCGAAGAAGGGTAAGGGTGAAATGGCGGGGTAAGAGCCCACCGCTCCGACAGTAATGAAGGAGGCATGACAAACCCCACGCGGTGCAAGACAGAACAGGAGAAACGGCCCGCCTGGCCGCAAGTCCCCGAAAGGGGATGGATAGCTCCGGGTAATAGTCGCATCCTGCGTGAGCAGGAGACGGCTCCGCGAGGAGTCGCCAGATAAATGACCACGCCGGAGGCCGAAAGGCCGAGGGCACAAAATCCGGCTTATGAAGGCCGACCCACTTTTCCCCCTTTCTCATCGCCACCGGTGAAACGCCCAGCCCCCGCCGCCAAACCTCCGCCACTGCCCGATGACCCGCTCTCGGCAGCCTTCCTTGAGTTCATGGAAGTGGAGCGGCGCTCCTCACCCCGCACGCTGGAGAACTACGACCACGCGCTCAGCGAGTTTCGCCGCCGTCAAAAAGGCTTCACCACCTGGCAGGACCTGACTGCCGATGACTTCCGCCAGTATCTCTTCGAGCAAATGAAGCGCGAACTCGGCAGGGCGACCATCCGGCTGCACTTCGCCGCCCTGCGTTCCTTTTTCAAATGGCTCACCCGCCGCCAGGGCTGGAAGACGAATCCCCTGCTCGATGTGCAACTGCCGAAGCAGGAGAAAAAACTCCCCGTCGTGCTCACGCTGACTCAGGTGGATGACATGCTCTCCCTGCCGATGAAGCTGCCCAAGAGCCCGCGCTCGCCCGAATGGGGCCCGGAGCGCGATGCCGCCATCCTGGAGCTCTTTTACTCCACGGGCATGAGGTTGGCCGAGCTGGTTTCCATCAATGTCGAAGACGTGGATGCCTACAGCGACACCATCCGCGTCATTGGCAAAGGACGCAAAGAGCGGCTCCTTCCCGTGGGCAGTCCCGCCATGGTGGCCATCCAGCGCTACCGACAAAAAGCCGGCGTCCACAGCGGCCCACTTTTCCTCAGCAAACTGCGCAAACGCATCACCAATCAGGCCATCGCCGATGTCGTGGACAAATACTGGAAAGCCAGCGGCATGCCCATCCACGTCACCCCGCACAAGCTGCGCCATAGCTTCGCCACCCATCTGCTGAACAACGGCGCCGACCTCCGCAGCGTGCAGGAGCTGCTCGGTCACGCCAGCCTCAGCACCACCCAGATCTATACCCACGTCTCCACCCAGCGGATGAAGGAAGTCTATGAGGCCGCGCATCCGCGGGCTTGAGTGTGGAGGTAGAACGACTTTTCAAGTCGTACACTGGTGCAGCGAGATTGTATCTCGAAGATCTCCACCTCGGGTCACAGCCGAGCAAACAGGCGCGTATGTGAAGTCCAACGTCCTCCTCGAAAGCTACAAAGAAGCCTAGCATCTCGTGGCAATGCCGAGGGTGGCGTGACGGAGCGTAGAATCTTGGGTGGCTAACTGGAAGGCCTGAACAGCACGCCCGGCTGCTGCATCGTATTCAACAAGGCCACCAGCGCCTCAAGAGGCGAGAGCTTTTCACCCTCGATTTTCTTCCCATAAAGGTAGCGTAGGGCCGCGACGACGATTTGATCAAAGATGGCGTCTCCCTCATAAAAGCTCCACCAGAGCACTTTTGGCCATTTAGTGGCCTCCACGTCATGCGTGAGCCAGTGCCAGGTGAGGGCGCTTTTCCCGAAACCACCCAGCGCCCGCAACACCAGCAGCGGATGCTCTTTGTCCTCATTCAGCCAGCGGGTGAGTGTGCCACGCTCCGAGACACGCCCGGTGAAATTCGGCGGCATCGGATACGGATGCACCAGATGCCATGACGGATGCTCCGGCTCTGGCGCCTGCGGCAGCTCCGGCGGTGCTCCCAAAGCGGTGAGAAGCTGACGCCAGGCCATATCAAGGTTCGCAGTTTCCTTGAAGTCGATGTGGGTGAGGGCGGCGATGCCCAGCGGCTTCTCGCAGTCCTTCCGAAGCAGGGGAAAGAGACGCAAATCTCGATTCGCCGGGCCGAGAACGGCCCTCGTGAGATTCTCGATCTCAAACCACTCGCTCTTCACATAATCAGGCGTCAGGATGGCGAGTGTCTTCCGGCATTTCACCACGCCACGTTCCATCTCCTTGAGGCTCGGAGCCCCCCGCGTGAAGTCACGGAAGTCGATGAAGGCCTTCAGCCCTGCGGCCTCGATGCGCTCCAGCAGCTACCCACGCACCCAGCCTGCATCCTTGCTGGAGTAGGAAATGAAAGCATCGAAGTCGTAGGAGGCGTCTTTTGTCATAACGAAACTCAGGAAAACCACCCACATCGAAGCGGAAGCGTTCTGAATTGGCAAGGGATAGCTCAAAGAGAACGCTAGTGATGACCTCGGAAGCGCCGACCAGACCCTCTGATGCCTCCGGGGAGCGTCGAAGAGCGGGCTGAAGCCCGAACGACGTACTCCTGCCTTGCCCGGTGGGGCATCTGCGGTCATGGAGAACTCAGATTTCATGACGGACACCTCTTCATCACCTCAAGGCATCGTGGCGACAATCGCCGGGGTGTTTCGCCAAAACCGGGTGCCTTGTCTGGTGCTGAATGCGGTGGTGCTGACTCTCGTGGGCAGCTACTACCTGATGCCTTCCGTGGCCGGAGTGTGGGAATCCGTCGGGGAGTTCAAGCTGCGCTGGTCGTATGCGTTTTCCCTGGGTTCGACGGTCTTTGCGGCGGTGCTACTGCCATCGCTGGTGCAGGTAGTGATGGGCACTTTGCCCAAAGAGGGACGCTGGAAGCGCGTGGGGCTGCTGGCGTTGTTCTGGGGCTATCGCGGCATGGAGATCGACCTCTTCTACCGTCTCCAGGGCTGGCTTTTTGGCACTGGGAATGATGCGGGCACGCTGTTGACGAAGGTGCTGGTGGATCAGTTCGTGATGAGCCCGCTGTGGTTTGTGCCGACGTATCTGATCGCGCTGCGCTGGGTGGACATGGGCGGTTCATGGAGCCGCACGCGTGCTTCGCTGGGGCGGGATTTTTGGACGCGCACGCTGCCGACGGTGCTGCTGACGAACTGGCTGGTGTGGATCCCGACACTGGCGTTGGTGTACAGCCTGCCGGCGGCACTGCAGTTTCCTCTCTTCTCCGTCGTCATGTGCTTCTTCATCCTGATCGTGACGCTGCTGGCACGGGAGCGGAAGTGAGTGACCCAATAAAAAACCCAGGACGAGGTGTCCTGGGTTTTTGGCAATCGGGGCTCTAAGGTCAGCTTATTTCACGGGCACCGGAGCGCTGGGGGCTTCGGCTTTGGCGGTGGTGGGCTGCTTGGTGGTGAGTTCGAGGAAGTCGCGCATGATGTTTACGGCTTCGAGTTTCATGGGCTCCAGGCCGTGGGGGAATTTGGCGGCGGTGGGCTCGGCGTCTTCGTCGTCGTCACGTTTGGCCATTCTCATGCCGGTGCTCTGCTCACGGGTGAAGTCGGACTCGAGGACGAGGTCGGGGTTGTTCACGTTGTCGAGGGTGAGGTGGTAGGTCTTGAATCCGCCGTCCTTGGTCTTGGCGGCGATTTCTTTGACCCGTGCTTCACGCTCGGCGTCCTGTTTGTCACGGCGAGCCTTGGTCTCAGCGGTTTCTTTCTCGCGCTCGGCGAGGTTCAGGCTGGAGGTGTTTTTGTCGATGCGCTCTTTGAGTCGCTTGGCCTCTTCGGTGATGATCTGGAATTCGGGGTTGGCGGCGATGCGCTCGTTCATGCGCTTGCTGAGTTCGGCGAGCGGGAAGGGCTTCTCGTTCACGAGGTTGTATTTGCGCGCGGGGATGGTGTCGTAGGGCAGGGCGTTTTCAGCGGAGCCTTCACCAATGTCGAGCACGTCGCGGATGGAGGGGAGGGTGAGGTCGGTTTCGACACCTTTCAGCTGAGTGGAGCCACCGGCGATGCGGTAGAACTTTTGGATGGTGACTTTGAGGTTCCCGGCGCGGTCTTTTTTGGCGAAGAAGGGCATGAAGCGCTCCACAGGGAGAATGGTCTGGACGGTGCCTTTGCCAAAGGTGGATTTGTCTCCGACGATTAGGGCGCGGCGGTAGTCCTGGAGGGCGGCGGCAAGAATCTCGGAGGCGGAGGCGGAGGTCTTGTCGGTGAGGACGATCATGGGGCCGTCGTAGAAGGCTTTTTCGTTTTCACACTCGCGGAAGGAGATGCGGCCCTGCCAGTCTTTGGCCTGAACGACGGGGCCGGCGGGGACGAAGAGGCCGGTGAGGCGGATGGCTTCTTCGAGGGAGCCACCGCCGTTGCCACGGAGGTCGAGGACGAGTCCGTCGATCTTTTCTTTAATCAGGCGGGCGAGGAGCTTTTGGACATCGTCCGTGGTGGAGACGGTGCCTTCTTCCATGTCAGCGTAGAAGGAGGAGAGATTGATCCAGCCGAGCTTGAGGGGCTTTTTACCTTCTTCACCGGGGGTGAGGAGGAGTTCGGCATTGGCGAGTTTTTCCTTCAGCTCGACTTCGCCACGGACAATGGTAACGATTTTGAGGGCCCCGGGATCGTCGGCGGGATCGACACGGAGGCGGACGGTGCTGCCGTCTTTGCCGCGGATCATATCGACGATCTTGTTGAGCTTCATGTATTTGGTATCGACGAACTCGGCGTCTCCCTGGGCGACGGCGACGATTTTGTCGTTGAGGCTGAGGCCGCCTTGTTTGTCAGCGGGACCGCCGACGACGATGCCTTGGATCTGGGCGACTTCATCGACGAGGCCGAGCAGCGCACCGATGCCGACGAGCTTGTGTTTCATGGAGATATTAAAGCTGTCTGTCTCAGCGGGGCTCATGTACTCGGTGTGCGGGTCATAGGCCATGGAGAGGCTGGAGAGGAAGAAATCGACGATGTCTTCCTGGTCGTTCTCGTTGATGCTTTCGAGGAGGCGGTCGTAGTCTTTTTGGACGCGCTGCTGGGGAGTGAGATTTTCGTCTTTCTTGTCGTCCTTGGGCTTGTCTGCGG
>JAGKWZ010000319.1 GCA_021151605.1 Verrucomicrobiaceae bacterium | reverse complement strand
GAGGGCCAGGGTGAGGGGGGATGTGGCCCAGCGTGCATGCCCTGCGCGTCGCGCCGGAGTCGCGGAGCGGCTTGGACGTAGGCCGGGTGTGTTGGGCGTGGGGCGGATGAGCCCTGCGATGGATCTCCTTCGCCCAACTACCCGGCTTCTTTGACGGTCGCTACCACCCTCACGTCTGCGCACTTCTCCAGACAGCCGGGTAGTTGGGCGAAGGTGGCGGTGGGTGTTTGCGGTGCGTCTTTCCGCCAAACCTACCCAGCCTACGACCCGGCTTCCCCGGCGGTCGATGGCACCCACACGTCTGCGAGGGCCAGGGTGAGGGGGGATGTGGCCCAGCGTGCATGCCCTGCGCGTCGCGCCGGAGTCGCGGAGCGGCTTGGACGTAGGCCGGGTGTGTTGGGCGTCGTGCAGATCATTCTCGCGAGGGATCATCTTCGACAAACTACCCGGTTGGGCACCGATCTGACCGGTGCTGTGGCTGCCGCCTCGGCTACGGACATGGGCGCTGTGGCTGGCGCTCTGGGATCACTTCTTTGCTTCCAGCAGCGCCTTGGCCTTGTCCGCCGTCATGCCCATGGTGGGCAGGTCGTAGCCGAGGGTGTCGCCGTTGGGTTTGAAGCCTCCGCCGTCGACATCGACGTAGATGGGGTTGTTGTAGGCGCAGGGGCGCATTTTGGCGTAGTCGCTGGTGCCGTAGCCGACCTTGGAGTCGCCGTCTTCGTCGATGGCGACGACGATGAGGTGGGCGTCTTGCTGGAGGGGGACGTGGATGGTTTGCTCAAACTTGATGACGCCGTCCTGGAACATCTTGGGGTTCGCAGCGCGGGTGAAGTTCAGCTTCGGATCGGCCTTGGAATTCACCAAAACCTGCACGCGGTCGATGTCGATCCAGTCGGTGCATTGCACGCGGACTTTGAGGTCGATGCCGCCGGTGGCGCGGTCATCATCGCCGGCGATTTTGCCATTCTGCGTGGTGACTTCGAGGAAGGGGCCGGTGGTGAGCACCATGTTGCCTTTTTTCACTCGGGGGGAGAGTTCAGCCCAGTCGATCTTGGCGGGTTCATCGGTGCTGCTGGGGATGTAGCCGCGCCAGCATCCGACGCCGTTACCATACACGCTGTGAGCATCGGCGACGCCGACAGCGACGAGGCGGTGACCTTGATTCAAAAGCTGACGCCAGACGAATTCGCGCACAGTGCTGGCTTTGGCGGCGAGGGCTCCTGCAGTGCGGCCGACTTTAAAGGGGGCATCGTGAAGGATGTCGGTGCCGGGGCCGTTTTCAGTCTCGGTGGCGTCGATCATGCCGCCGACGCCGACGAAACCACCATCGGCGATGCCGTCGCCATCGCGGTCGATGAACATGTTGCTGAGATCAGGATGATTGAACTGGATGTAGCGGTCCGCGCGCTCGCCCTGCCAGCGGCGGAGGGTGAGAGCAGTGATGCGAGGATCGTCATTCCAGACGGGAGCGCCGCCGTCCTGCACGAGAGGATCAGGCTCGAAGGGGAAGGCATTGAAGTGCTGGCGGCTCCCGGTGAGTTCCATGCCTTTCACCGTCTTGATGTGAGCTTCGAGGCCGAGAGCTTTGATGGTGGGCTCCCAGTCGTATAGTCGGTTATGCTCGGTCGTCGGCGCGAACTCCAGGTGCTCGACGGCGATGTTGATGAGGCGTCCGTCGGTGTCGCAGACGTTGTCGCCGCTGGGGGTGCTGTGGTTGTGGAAGTCGCTACTGATCCAGCCCTTGGTATCGACGAGACGTTTCAGCGTGCCTTTGAAAACAAACTCCTGCCCGGCAGCGAGGGTGACCTCTTGTTTCAGATGTCCATACTCAGGGCCGCGAACCACCACGACGCTGTATTTGCCCACCGGGAGCTGCTGGGTGAACTGGCCGTTCTCGCTGTGGTATTGATCGACGCAGCCGTGCGCACGCCATTTGGGGCCGAGATTCAGCTTCGGTGCGGCTTGATCCAGCGGCTCAAAGAGGGTTTTGCAGGGGATAGGCTTGCCGGCCTCATCGGTGATGGCAAAGCGGATGCGGGAGGCGTCTGGCAGCATGAGTTTGGGGGCGGTGGTCTCACCTTCAGCGACGGTGAAGGAAACCTTGGCCTGGGAGCGACCGAGATCATCGACGAGCAACTCCACGGGGCCGAGGGGGAGATTCAGACTGTATTTGCCCTCGGCATCGGGATAGGCGGTGAGGGTCTTTTTGCCATCGGGAATGGAGATCGCGGCGGTGGCGATGCCTTTGCCATCGCTGCCGACGATTTGGCCGCTGACGCTGCCCATCTTCACGCCTTTGACCGCACGAGCCTCACCGACGGCCTGCGCTGGCGAGGTGCCCACGGCGAAGAAGCGGGCGATCACGACCTCCTGCTTCGGGGCAAGCTCGAGGGTGTCGGTGAGCTTTTCGATGCCGGTCAGGCTCAGCGTCACGAGTGCATAAGCGCCTTTGTGCGCGGGATTGATGGCGTCTGCCCAGCGGATGTCATCTGAGGTCTCACCGGTGCTGTCAAAGCGGGTGAAATCATCCTTGGTGCTGACTTTTTGCGCAGTGGCGGATTCATTGCGCAGGATTGTGGTGATGAAGATGCCCTGCGCTCCATCACGGACGCGGTATTCGTGACGCTTGAAGACGCCGCCGTTCTTTGCGGCGGTGGTCACGGACTCCACAGCGGCCTCGCTTTCGCTCTTGGTGGCGACGGTTTTGACATACGAGACCTCGCCATGCCCACACGGGCCATAGACCACGAGCTGATCATTCGCGGCACCACGCAGAGTGAGATCGTAGAGGCAGCCCGGTGTCACACCATCAGGTCCGTAGAAGGTGCTCATGTTCGCCCGGCGCAGAGGAGCGTTTTGGGAGACGGTGGCTTCGACTTTGTCACTGCGGAGCACAAAGTCACCGCGGATGCCATCGGCCTCCTTGCCTTTGGGGAGTTCTGCTTCACGCCCTAGCGCGGCTTCGAAGACTTCGGCACTCCAAGCGGAGGCACAGGAAAGGATCAGGATCGGCAACAGTGATTTCATGGTCGGTAGAGAGGAGAGCAGATGGTCGGTGACGCTTACGGTCCGCGACAAGACAATTTTCCAGAGGAAGCACGAGGCAACACGATAATGATCGCCTTACGATGGCAGGCGGCTAAAATCCGTATCCATGAAACGTCTTGGCATCATCTTCGCTCTTTTGCTGCTCACTGTAGGGACTGTGCTTGTGTGGAAAAACGTAAATGCACGAACTGGCACCCCAATCGCTGCCAGCGGTGGAGATACAATGAATGTGCTGCTGCCAGACACCAGCGGCACCTTTCTGCAAAACGATCCACGCTGGGGTTCTGACAAGCTTGGAAAAACCACCGAATCTCTCGCCAGCATTGGCTGTGCCGTTTGTAGTGTGGCCATGGCCTGTGTGAATCTGGGAGAGTCCCTGACGCCCAAAGACCTCAACCAGCAACTCACTCAAAATGGCGGATTCACTGGTGACGGCTGGCTGGTTTGGGGAGCACTGCCGAAGATCACCTCAGGTCGTGTGATGGTTGATGTGGCGTCACAGCCTTCTCATGCCGGGCTTGATGGGGCCTTGAAACGCGGGGCATACCCCGTGGTAAAGTTCATTCTTCCTTATGGCGTGCCCCACTGGGTGGTGATCGTTGGAAAAGATGGTCTGGAGTATCTGGCTCGCGATCCTTTGAGAAAAAACGACAAACCTGTAAAACTCTCAGGCCTCACCACTCGCATTTATTCGATGCGCTTCGTTCGACGGAAGGGCTAGCCCGCCTTCGCTTACTTGACCCCTGGCGTTTGCTTTTGAAGAGGCACCGCCTTTTTGCTTCCCATTTCGTCCGGCTCTGGCTAGAGCGTTCGCCATCATGAATGCCCGCATTGTCCTGGTCCTCGTCTCCTGCGTCCTCAGCATCGCCACCGGCCTCGTTTTGTCCCGAGGCAAAGGGGGCTCAAGTGCTGCGGCTAAAGGCTCCGGCAAACCCGTCATCGGTCTTAGCATGGACACGCTGAAAGAGGAGCGCTGGATCGCGGATCGTGACCTCTTCATCGCCCAGGCAGAGGCGCTCGGCGCGCAGGTGGAGGTGCGCTCGGCGAATAGCGACGACACCCGCCAGCTCCGCGATGTGGAAAGCCTGATCACCGCCGGAGTCGATGCCCTCGTCATCATCCCGCACAATGGCGCCGCCATGGCTCGCGCCGTCGAGATGGCCCATGCGGAGGGCATCCCCGTCCTGTCCTACGACCGACTCATCACCGATGCCGAGACGGACCTCTACATCACCTTTGACAACATCAAGGTGGGCGAACTCCAGGCCAAGTTCCTCGCGGATAAAATCCCCGCCGGAGGCAAGATGCGCCTCATCCGCATCTACGGCGCGAAGACAGACAACAACGCCAAACTCTTCAAGCAAGGCCAGGATAACATCCTGCAGCCGCTCATTGAGGCAGGCAAAGTCGAGGTCGTCTTTGAAGACTGGGCCGAAGACTGGAAACCCGAGAACGCCAAGAAGATCACCAACGCCGCCATCACCAAAGCCGGGCAAAACATCGACGCCATCCTCGCCAGCAACGACGGCACGGCCGGAGGTGCCATCCAGGCGCTGATCGAGGAAGGCCTTACTGGCAAAGTCATCGTCACCGGCCAGGACGCTGACCTCGCTGCCTGCCAGCGCATCGTCGCTGGCACACAAACGATGACCGTGTACAAGCCGCTGACCCAGCTTGCCAAACGTGCCGCCGACCTCGCCTACAAGCTCGCCCAACGTCAGCCCCTCATCGCCAAAGCAGAGACGGACAACGGTAAGATCGCCGTGCCGAGCGTGCTGCTAGACATCGTCGCCGTGACGAAGGACAACATCCGCGACACGGTAGTGAAGGATGGGTTTAGAAAAGAGGCGGAAGTGTTTGGGAAATAAGTCACCACGAAGACTCGCCAAATGAGTGCCGACGAGGCTCAATCACCCAAAGGAATCCGCTTCGTAAAGCTACTGCTGATCTCCTTTGCCTTGTGCTCAGGCAGTTTTGTCATGGATCAAACCATACGGTGGAGCGACTCTTGGGATGGACTTTTGAATGGGGTAATTCATGTCTTCGTTGTTGGCATTAACTGGTGTGCTCTGATTCTGCCGTGGAGCCTGGCCATTTGGTCGATCTTCCGTTGGCGCAACTGGCAGCGCTTTCGGCCTCATTGGGTATTGGCTCCAGCTGTGGTTCAGGCCTTTTCCGTCGTCATCGGACTGTTTTTGTCACCTCCGACAGCTCATGGCAGTTTTAAGCGTTTTGCCGGAGCAGAGATTCCTTCGGATGCCCGGAATGTGAATTACCATCTGTCCGGAGGGGGATTGGCCGACTATTCCATCACTTACTACTTCGAATGCAGCCCGGAGAGTTTAGACAAGCTCACCACAGAAATGAAGATGGTGGCAGGAGCAGAACTGACAGACGAATCCGTGCATTACCTGCCACTGATCAAGAATCTCCCCGGCTGCCCAGATCCCAAGCAATGGGTGGGAGGACGCCACTACTCATCAGAGCAGGGCAGCTGGGACTTTACCGTGATTGTCGACCCCACCAGGACGAAGGTTTATGTCTGGATGTGGTGCATCTGAGGTAGTCCGGACTATTTGTCATTCTTCCCAGCCCTTTCCTCCACAGGCTCGGATAGTCAGCGGCATTCAAAGCGCATCGTCATCTCGCAGGCTTTCCACCTTCTGGCTTTGTGCCTTAGCCTTTCGGACTGTTCATCCCCGCCCTTTTGGTAACAGTCTGTTACGAAAATCCTGATTGCAGGAGTGACAGCGGAAGTGGTGGCTGGCATTTTGGCGGTGTTATCTCACTGACTTTATGAAATTCATCTCGCCCCACTCGAAACTGGCCGCACACATCGCCCGCCTGTGCATGATCGCCTTGCTTCCCATGTCCGCCATGGCAGTTACGGCCCCGATCCGAGATCTGGACAAAGATGGTATCGCCAACAGCACGGATATGGATGTGGACAATGACGGTATCCCGAACAGCGATGACCCAAATATCGACGGCGGCACGGCGGTTTCGGGAACGCTTTCGGGCAAATACATCGGTGACCGGCTGAATAACGACAGCCCTGCGGAACTCGACATGGATGATGACGGTCTGGCCGACGATTCGGTGGCTGAAAATGACATCGACGGCGACGGCAAAAACGACGATGCGCCCGAGGAAGATGACATCGACGGTGATGGGAAGCTGGATGACAGCCTGAGCGAAGACGACATCGACGGCGACAACCGTAAGGATGACTCTCCTGTGGAGCTGGACATCGACGGCGATGGCAAGGCGGACGACTCAGTGACTGAACTGGACATCGACGGCGATGGCAAAAACGATGACGCGGCGGACGAGCTGGACATCGATGGCGATGGCAAAAACGACGACTCTTTGACCGAACTGGACACGGATGGCGACGCCCGGACGGATGACTCAGTGTATGAGAAAGACATCGACGGTGACGGCCTGGCTGATGACTCCGTGGATGAAACCGATATCGACGGTGATGGCAGCGCGGATGACAGCCCGAGCGAAAGCGACATCGATGGCGACGGTCGAAGCGATGAGTCCACGGCCGAGCTCGGATGATTCGCTCGACGAACTGGACATCGATGGTGATGGCAAAAGCGACGACGCGGCAGACGAACTAGATATCGACGGCGACACCCGGCTGGACGACTCCGTGACTGAACTCGACATCGACGGTGACAACCGCAAGGACGACAGCGTGGACGAATTGGACATCGACGGTGACGGCAAAAACGACGACGACCTGGCTGAAGATGATGTCGATGGCGACGGCAAGGATGACGACCTCGATGACGACGAAGACGGTGACGGGCGCAAAGGCGGCACTGACAATGACGACGATGGCGACGGCAAAGATGATGACGATGATGATGACGACGGCGTAGTGGTCATCCCTCCAGGCCAGGTGGCTGGCGGCACAGCTCCCGCTAGCCTCACCGGCACCCTTCGTTTGAGCAAAAACACCACCGAGGGGCCTGATGTCGTCACATTCACCAGCAGCACCGTTGGGATCATGGATGAGGCTGATGAGGTGGAGAATGATGCCTTCACCTTTACCTACACACCCACTGGCAGCACTGCGGTGCTGGTGCTGACTTACAAGCCCGGGAAGTATGACGAATACACACTGGACTTCGCCACGGGGCGCTTCACGCGGAAGGAATATGACAAAAATGTCCTGAAGGACACGGACTTTGGCAGCTTTGACATCCCTGTTCCCCCAGCGTCCTGATCAGGCACCTTTGGCCTGAGCTGAGCCCAATGAACATCTCCCTCATCCGGCATCCAGCCACTCTGACTGCGCTTCTGGCCCTGGCCGGAGGCGCAGTTTGGTGGTGGTCAGACACGGGTGAATCGGGGGAGAAAGCGGTGCATTCAGCGGCCAGTTCGTTGCGCATCACCCAGGGCAGCGTGCCCACTCCTGAATCCACGGGCATGACGCCAAGAGCCGCCAACTCTGGAGCGGCGATTCAGTCAGGCCCGCTGATGGCGCTGTTGGCGGACTTTGATGCCACGAAGCGCCAGCGTCGGCTTCAGGAAATGGGGGCTGAGTGGGGCCGGACGCAGCCGGAGAAAGGCTGGGCACTCCTTTCGCAAATTACCGGACTGGCTGACCGGGAGGCTTTTGCCACGGCTCTGCTGGCTGAGTGGGCAAAGTCACAGCCCCAGCAGGCTCTCAGTGCCTGCGCAGGCATCGCCGCCGGTGAACTGCGAGCCATGGCCTATGCGGCTGCTGTGGGCAGCTGGGCAGAGAGCGCTCCGCAGGAGGCGGCGGACTGGTCCGCGCGTCATTTGACGGGCAGTGCCCGCCGGGCAGCCATCGCCAAAGCCGCCAGTGCCTGGGCGCGCACTGCTCCTGAGGACGCTGCGGCCTGGGCTTTAAAAAAGGCGGGTAACAGTGCTGGCCTGACCGCGATCGAAGAAGTCATGACCTTCTGGGCCAATAGCGATCCGAAAGCCGGAGCTGCCTGGGCGGCCAGCCAACCGCGCGGAAGTTTCCGGGACACTGCGCTGGAGTCAGTCGTCCGCGAGTGGGCGGGTCAATTTCCCCAGGAGGCTGCCGCCTGGGCCGCCGAGCAGCCAGACAGCACGCATCTGACGAGCCAGATCGCCGGACTGTGGGCGCAGTCAGATCCGCAGGCGGCCTCTGCCTGGAGCCTTACTTTAAAAGACCCCGTCGCGCGCCAGCAAGCCACGGACCTCATTACCTCCGCCTGGGCGGCTGCAGATCCGGCAGGAGCAATGAAATGGGTCGAGTCCAGCCTGAGCGCGGAGCAAAAAGCCTCCGCTGTCAGCGGCATCCTGCAAACCTGGGCCAGTGATGATCCTGAGTCCGCTATGGCCTGGGCGCAAAAATTAGGGACGGACGGCGAGCGCAGCGCCGCCATCAGCACCGCGATCCAGGCATGGTCGGCCGCAGCACCGGAGACACTGACCATCTGGGTGAATGACCAAAAGCCCGGTCTGGCCCGTGATCTCGGGCTGGAGAATCTAGCCACGGCTTGGGCGGATGAGAATCCCACCACGGCTCTGAACGCTGCTCTCGCCATCCAAAATCCGGAGCGTGCCCGCAGCTCGGTGATCAGCATCTTTGAGGCCTGGCAAGCACGCGCGCCACAGGCTGCGGCAGGCTGGCTGAACACCCGGCCCCAGCTTCGCTCCCTATTCGCCACCGAGGCTCCCTGAGATGGGCCTGATCACGCCTCCTTCCGCCTGAAGGAGGCGAGGAACTCGCGGTTTCCATCGGTGCCCTGGATGCTGGATTCCACCAGGCCACGCCATTCGAGGTCGGGCTGGCTTTGGACGAAGTCCTGGATGCGCTGGCAGGCGCGGGCATGGGCCTCAGGATCGCGGACGATGCCGCCGGGGCCGATGTCTTCGCGCGTGAGTTCGAACTGGGGCTTCACCAGTACGAGTGCCTGACCGCCGGGCTTCAAGACACTGAGTGCACCTGGCAAAACGAGGGTCAGGGAAATGAAGGAGACATCCGCAACGATGATGTCCACAGACTCGGGGACATCGGCGGGCTGCATGTGGCGGACGTTGAAGTTCTCTCGGCAGATGACGCGGGGATCGTTGCGGAGCTTCCAGACCATCTGATTGGTGCCGACATCAAAGGCATAGACTTTCACCGCGCCGCGCTGGAGGAGGCAGTCGGTAAAACCGCCCGTGGAAGCTCCGACGTCCATACCAACCAGTCCCGTGACATCGATCTGGAAGTGCTCGAGTGCGCCTTCGAGCTTCAGCCCGCCGCGGCTGACAAACTTGGGCGGCTGTTTGACACTGAGTGGGGCATCGGGCCGGACCAGCCAGCCCGGTTTGGTGAGCACGGTGTCTCCCTGCATGACTTCCCCGGCCATGATGAGGCGCTTTGCCTGCTCACGGGAGGGAGCGAGCCCGGCCTGGACCAGGGCTTGGTCGAGTCTCAGTCTGGCCATCAGCGGACGACGGGCTGGATGACTTCGTCTCCGGGCTCGATGCTGACGCCAGCGGGGATGGAGGTGAGGTCGAGATCGGCGACGGCTTCGTTTTCCTCAATCGTATCTGTGAGGCGGATTTTGCCGAGGACGCCATTTCCACGGCGCACTTCGAGCTGCTGACCAGACTTGAAGCCTTGCTTCGAGCCGGCATCCAGGATGACGAAGCCCTGGTCTTTGACGATGGTTTTGATTTTGGCGACGGGGCTGGCGGCGAGGACCTGCTTTTGCAGGGGCGTGAGGGTGTTAGTGTTGATGCCTTTGGATTCCGCAGCGAGGACGGTCTTTGGCACCGTGAGTCCGCCGCCTGGGAGTTCAGAAGTAACTGGGGAGCTCAGAATGGGGGCAGAGGCAGGACTGGTGGCGGTGCCTGGGGTGGATGCTGTGGCTGGG
>JAGKWZ010000318.1 GCA_021151605.1 Verrucomicrobiaceae bacterium | reverse complement strand
GTCGTCAGAAGTGCCGAGGTTGCGTTGCCTGTCGCCGTTCGCTATGCCTGGAAAGACTGGCCCGACTACAGCCTCGCCAACGGCGCTGGACTGCCTGCGACGCCTTTCCGCACCGATGACTGGCCTGTGCCTGCGGTGAAGAGGTGAAATCGAGACAAACGCCATGAAATCCATTCTAGCGCTTTTCACTGCCCTGCTGCTCGCCCCGTTGACTACGTTTGCCACCGAGCCACCGCACATCTTGCTTCGCGAGGCGTTGCAGTTTGAGAACATCGGCGACAGCGGGCGGGTTCCGGGGACGATCCGGCTGCTGTATCAGCATCTGCCGGAAGCGACGGTGACGCTTTGGCCGTGGCAGCTTCATGCACGCGAGCGGGAGATGCTCATGCGGGCGTTTCCAAAGCTGCGCATCGCTGAGGGCGAGGTGGATGAGGCGGGCAATGCCTCCACGCCTGCTCTGGCGACGGCATGGAAGGATGCGGACATCTTCATCACTCCGGCGCGTCATGCGAAGACCTTCCAGGCCTGGGCGAAGACGGGCAGGCCGTATGGCTTCTTCGGCTCGCACTTTGATCCCATCAGCAGCCGCACGACGTTGCGGGATGGTGCCACCTTGGAGGAGTTGCGTGAGGCGATTTCGAAACTGCCAGCGGATCATTTGGACGGCCACTACAAGTCCCGCGAGGTCTATGATGGCGCGTCCTTCCTCTTCGCCCGTGATACTTATTCGCTTCAGTATTTGCAGAGCCAAAAGCTAAGCACGCCCATCGTGGAGTTCGGCCTCGACGGCACCTTCGGCATCGCGGTGCGGGATGAAAAGCGGGCGCAGGACTGGCTGCGGCGCATCGGCGTGGAGGAGGGAAAGTTCATCTGCGTGCTGCCGCGCCTGCGCTACACGCCCTACTACCTCGTGAAGAACTTGCCGCGCAACGAAAGCGACTACGAGATCGATGCGATCAATGCCGAGCACGCCGCCCGCGATCACGCACCGCTGCGCGACCTCATCACGCTCTGGGTGCGCGAGACCGGCCTGAAGGTCATCCTTTGCCCCGAAATGACCTATGAGATCGCGGTCGCGAAAGAGCACCTCTTTGATCCGTTGCCCGCCGATGTGAAACCCAACGTCATCTGGCGCGACACCTTCTGGCTCGCCGATGAAGCCGCGTCCGTTTATGCCCGTGCGGTCGCCGTGGTCAGCGCGGAGTGCCACTCGCCCATCATCGCCCTTTCCCAAGGAACGCCCGCCTTCTACGTGCGCAATCCCGCCGACACCGTGAAAGCCCAGATGTTCCGCGACCTCGGCCTCACCGATTGGGTCTTCGAGAGCGGCGAGACCACCGGCCAGCAGCTCTGGGAAAAACTCAAGCCCATCCACGAAGACCGCGCCGCAGGTCATGCCAAAGTGCAGACTGCGATGCAGCAGGCAGCGGGCATTCAGAAGCGGATGGTTCAGGCCATTGAGGATGCGGTGGCGAAACATCACAAGGAAGCATCGCGATGAAACATGCTCGGCTTCTCATCCTTATCGCCGTCGCGTTTTCGATCACGAACGCCTTCGCCGAAATCACGCTCGTGCGCGATGGCAAGGCGCAGACGGTCATAATCGTGCCGGAGGGGCTTTATAAGCATGTTCAGAGGCCGGGGGAGCAATTGACGGGCGATAGTGCGGTGGTGCCGTTGGCGGCGGTGGAGTTGGCGGACTATTTGCAGAAGGTCAGCGGGGTGAGGCCGGTGATTGCCACGGAGACGCAGAAGGGTGTGGAAGTGGCCTCGCGCATCTACATCGGGCACTGCAAAGCGAACGCGGACCTCGTGGTGCAGCCGGAGGAGTTTGTCATTCGCACGAAGGACAAGGACTTGCATATTCGCGGCGGCGACGTGGCTCCTGGTGGCCTGATTTGCCAGGGCACGCTCTACGGCGTGTATGACTTCATCGAGCGCGAACTCGGCGTGCGCTGGCTTTTTCCCGGTGAGCACGGCGAGGCGGTGCCGAAGCGCTCGACGATCACCATTCCCGATCTCGACCGCCGTGAGCAGTCGCGCATCGAGAAGCGCAAGGTGCGCAATCAGGCCGTGACGCGCGAGGACACCTTCGCGCCGGTGCTGAAGCAGTGGGGCATTCCCGTGGAGGCTTGGAAGGCCGCGCAGGGCACCGAGGCAACGGGTGCGTGGTTTCGCCGCATGAGGCTCGGTGCGCGGATCGAGATCGAGGGCGGTCATGCTTACGCGGGCTGGTGGGAGAAATACGGGAAGGATCATCCCGAGTGGTTCGCCCTCCAGCCCGACGGAACGCGCACGCAGAAGCCGGAGCGCGAGCGTTTGTGCAAATCGAACCCCGCGCTCTGGGATGAAATCGCGCGGGTGCGCATCGCCGAGTTCCAGGCCGATCCGCGCAAGCGCATGGCCTCGCTCGCGCCGAATGACGGCGGTGCCAACAAGTGGTGCATGTGCGCCGCATGCCGTGCGCTTGATCCTGCGGATGCGCCGAAGCTCCTGAACGACCGCAGCCTCATCGATCCCGCCACGAAGCGGCCCTTCGCCGAATATCCGGCGCTCACGGACCGCGTGTTCACCTTCTTCAACGAGATCGCCAAACGCGTGCGACGCGAGATGCCGGACCGCTACCTGGTGGCCTACGCCTACTCCGTGTATCGCACGCCGCCGGTGAAGCTCGGCCCACTGGAGCCGAATCTCATCATCGGCTACGTAGGACTCGATCCCGCCGATATCAAGGCCTGGTCACGCATTGCGCCGCGACTCTACATTCGTCCGAACGACCTTGGCCCCGCCATTGATCTCGGCATGCCTCGCAACAACGCCGCGCAGCTTGCGAGCGCCGTGAAGTTCGCCGTCGAGCACAAAGCCATCGGCTTCGACTTCGACAACTGCCACGGCAACTGGAGCGCCCACGGCCTCGATTACTACGTGCTGTGCAAAGCCCTGTGGAATCCCTCTTTCGATGTCCGCGCCACCATCGCCGACTACTGCCGCAGTGCGTATGGTTCTGCGGCGGAGGTTATGATGAAGTATCACGAAACTCTCGCCCAGATCAGCGACCAGGTCCGCGCCGATGCGCAACTCGCCCCGAAGTCACCGTACGCCACCCGATTGCGCCGCTACTACAGCGAAGAAGCGCTACAAGTTCTCGACGCCATCGTGAAGTCCGCTCAAGCGGTGCAAGGCGATGACGCCGGAGTCAAAGCCCGCATCCAAATGGCCGCCGAGTCCGTGAAGTATGCCTGCCTCGTTACTTCGCTGCTCGAAGTCGCACACGAAAAGAAATCCCCGCTCTTCACTAAGCGCCTCGCCTCCGTGGAAGCCTTCCTGAAACCCAAAATCCTCACCCCCGAACTCGCCCCACTCCACAGCCACCGCTACCTGCGCATGGCCCTGGCGTATGCGGAGCGGGAGGTCGAATGAATGGATATGAAAGCTGAACTCACGCTCAACGCCCTACTGCCCGCGCTGCTGGCCGCACTCCTGACCCTCGCGTCTGCCGTCTCCGCTGCTAGGCAGTGAACAAGCGCTTGAGGATTCGGCATTCCACGGTGGTAGTAAATCGCTCAGGCACACCTCCAAAGTCTCCATCAATGGGCACGCGCTATAGCCGTCAATGGCAACACCACGGGCATTTGAAAGGCACCGAAGAACGCATGAAACGTAATCGGGGCATTTCTGCCCCGTTTCAAGCACCAGACGGGCCAGGAATGGCCCGATTACGGCAGGAACCTCCACCCTTCGCACGTTTATCCACGCCTGCTTTTACCTGACTCTATGACTCGACGCCTGATCTACGCCGCCACGCTGCTGGCAACTCATCTTTACGCTCAGGAGCCAGCGGTGCTGTTTGAAGGCGAGCAGCTCAAGGTTTTGAAGCACACGGGCCAAGCGCGGTCGCAAGATCTGCGCTCGTATCGTCACATCACTTGGAGTGGGATGGCGCATCTGTGGTGGACGGGCGCGAAGCCGGGGGATGTGCTGGAACTCGCGCTGCCAGTGGCAAAGGATGGCGAGTATCGACTCGGCGCGGGTTTCACGAAGGCGGTGGATTATGGTGTGTTTGAGTTCGCGCTGGATGGGCAGACGCTCGCGGGGCCCATCGACTTCTATAACGATGGCGTGATGCACGCAGGCACGGTTTCGCTTGGCAAAGCGATCACGCTGAAGGCTGGCGAGCATCGTCTGAGCATCACGGTGAAAGGCGCTAATGCTGCGGCAAAGAAGAGCTACATGTTGGGGCTCGATTACGTCGTGCTGGCGGCGGGAGCCGAAGCGGATGTGGTAGCGTTGGCAAAGCCGCTGATCGTCACCCAGCCAAGCAAACCTGCGGCACCGGAGGCGAAGCCTCAGCGCGACATCAGCTACAACAATCTCGAAGTGCAGCCTCTGAAGGCGGCGGAGCAGCGGAAGAAGTTCACCGTGCCTGAAGGCTTCGAGGTGGAACTGGTGGCGAGCGAGGAAACCGGGCTGCCCAAGCCCACGATGGTCGCCTTTGATGATGCCGGGCGCATGTGGTCGGCCACGGCGACGGCGTATCCTTGTGACAAAGACAACATCATCTGGACGCAGCCGGGCAAGGATCGGATCGTCGTGTTTGATACGCCCACCGCACGCACGCCGCAGACGGCTCGCACCTTTGCGGAGGGCATGGTCATGCCCGTGTCGTTGCTGCCGCATGGCAAAGGCGTGTTCGTCGCTCAGGGGCCGGAGATCTTTTATCTCGATGATCGCGATGGCGACGGCCACGCCGATGAGCGGCGCGTTTTGGCCAAAGGTTTCGGCGTGCAGGACACGCACACCGTTCCGCATCAGCTCACGTGGATGCCAGGCGGACGCGTGACGTTTTCCCAGGGCTTGCTGAACAGCGGACGCATGACCGATGCGGAAGGAAAGATCTTCGTCTTCAATCGCACGCTCGTCGCCTCCATGAAGCCGGATGGCACCGACACGCGCATCCTGAGCGCCGGGCTGAACAACATCTGGGCCTGGGCCCATGGGCGCACGGGGCGTGTGTTCATCCATGAGGCAAACGACCTCGGCTACAGTGTTGTGCCATATGAGGAAGACTCGACCTATCCCGGCTTCGTGGCGATGAAACTGCATCCGTCATCGCCCATTCATCCGCCGACAGCGCAGGACCTCAATCTCGGCGGCACCGGCTTCAGCGGGCTCGCCATCTGCGATGACAAAAGCGGCAGTTTCCCCGCGCCATGGCATGGGCTGCTCTACATCGCGAATCCCATCCTCGGCAAGATCCACGCCGTCGCTGCCACGCTGGATGCACGCGGCGTGTGGACCTTTGAAAAGCGCGGCGATCTCGTCTCGTGCGCCGATCCGATGTTTCGCCCGGTCGCCATCACCTTCGGCCCCGATGGCTGCCTCTACATCACCGACTGGTATAATCGCATCATCTCGCACAACGAGATCCCGCGTGATCATCCCGCACGCGACAAGGAGCGCGGTCGCGTCTGGCGCATCCGCCACAGCTCACAGAGCAGCGCCAAGGTGCCGGACATGACACGCGTGTCCGCGAGCGAACTGCCAGCGCACCTCAAAGCCGACAGCACCTGGGAAATGCGTGCTGCATGGCATCAGATCAGCCAGCGTGGCGGCAAAAAACTCATCCCCGCGCTCACGCAGTTGGCGGCGGACGTGAACACGAGTGTCGATGCTCGCATTCACGCGCTCTGGTCGCTGGAAGAGCTTGGGCACTTCGATGCAGCGCTGTGGACGACGTTCCTGACAGATGCTTCGCCCGATCTCCGCCGCGAGGCCGTGCGCTCACTCAGCACGCTGAAGATCGGCGAGGACGCCGCGTTCGATTTGCTCCAACCACTGGCCGACGAACGCGAATGGACCGTGCGCTATGAAGTGCTGCGATTCTTCCGCCGCGCCGCTGGGCCAGTGAATCCAAAACACATCGCGTGGTTGAAACGCTGGAGCGCGAACCCCGCGCCCAAGACCGAGGTCAAAGGCTGGAACGGCACCTATCTCGCGCTCGGCGGCAGCTATGAGCGAGCTTTCCAAGACTTCCTGCTCTCGCTCGCGGAAACGAAATCACCCGTCGCCGTGCTAAACGAATCCAAGTGGGACAAAACCATCGCCACAGCGCCTGAACCCACTGCGGAAGAAGTCGCGGCACTAGCCAAGCGCATCGCAGCCGTCAAAGCTCTGCTGCCGAACGCGAAGCCTGATCAAGGCCAGCCCATCGTCGAAAGCACCTGCCTGGCCTGCCACAGCGTGAAAGAGCGCGGCGACGCTTACTTCCCTCGCATCGCCGGCAAGCCGGCAGGCTACCTGTACAACCAGCTGCGCAATTTCCGCGATGGCCGCCGCCATTATCCGATGATGACCTACATGGTGACGCCGCTGCCGGATGCCTATCTGCGCGAGATCGCCGATTACTTTGCGGCCCAGCATCCGCCCTATCCGCCCGCAGTGGCGGGCAGCGGCGCCAACGCCAGCGCCGCCCAGCTCGCGCGCGGCGA
>JAGKWZ010000317.1 GCA_021151605.1 Verrucomicrobiaceae bacterium | reverse complement strand
AGTTGGGAACGCATCACCGCACTCGAAAGCGGCGAGTTTTTAGCAGACTGGGATGGATCGAAGGACATAATGGGGAAGACTTTGAGACTTGGAGAGCGGCTTCCGTTCTCCGTAGCTTTACTGCGAAGGATGAAGCGCCGCGAGAGGCGCTGCGCGCGGAGACCTTGAGAAAAGGGAAGGGGAGAGATGGATGATGGATAGCGGGCGTTAGCACCGCCGTGGATTGGGTAGGGCGGCTGGCCCTTCAGCCGCCGCGTCAGGCCACAAACCCTGCGAAAGATTCAACGATAAAAATGAAGCGCACCAGGTCTTCGACGGCGCTTGGAGGACCCCAAGCGCCCCACCACCCAAAGCACGGGAACTAGCAGAAGGGGAGACTTGGAGAGCGGCTGCGTTTGCTGATGGGAAGCATCCGTCTCTTTCCAGCGTCCCTGCCGGGACGTGCCCATCCGCTCTGACCCTTTTTCCGCCAGATTCACCCGCTTTCCGCCTGTTTTCTCCGGAAATGATGGCCATCCTCCACGTCCGAAAGGCGATCCTCCACGACATAGATACCCATCCTCCACGACCAGGAAGATATCCCTCCACGACCAGGAAGATATCCCTCCACGTCAAGGATACCCATCCTCCACGTCCGGGAAGCGATCCTCCACATCAAGGATACCTACCCTCCACGACCAGGACGCTCACCTTCCACGACAAGGATACCCATCCTCCACGACCAGGATGCCGACCTTTTACGACCAGGATACCCATCATCCACGTCCGAAACATGATCCACGTCGGCAAGGATCGCCCTCATGGACACCTCAATCTCAAGGCATCCACCCTGCACAAGCCGACCTCAGACCTCCCCTCAGGCCGTTTGGGCCACGTCCCTGCCCTTTTCATGCATCGAACTGGAAAGAGTTCATCAGCCTGCTCTGACTTTTGTGTGTCGAATATTCCCATCTAAGGTCGAGATTTGCTTATCCCGTTTTGTGAGGGGCATTTTGCCATTAACGATTTCAATACACTCCGCCAGTCTTGCGCCGGATTGAAGCGTGTATTCCGCCGTTAAATACAATGGTAGGACAGGCTGCTTGAGTACTTCGAAGGTGAATACGAGAAAAACAATTTCGGCTGATTTTAACCTTGGTAGGTATGTTGTGTTTTCATGTTGGTAGTTTGTGGAGATTCCAATTCGGGCAAGGTCATCGCGCCGAACGGAAAAAAAGACATCATAAATGGCCGCCCCTTCATTGGTAAAATTCACATAAAGTGCCGGGGGTTTTGCCTCGACTAATTCCCCAGAAAACAGAGGCAGCTCGGAGATCATGCTCCTCAGTTTTTCTTGATGAAGTTGCTCTTGCAGAATGGAGGAATGCATCTGGAGTTCTTTGAGCTGTGCCTGATACGTCAGAGTTTGCTTTTCCATCTCGACGGAAGACTTGGTCATTTCCTCGACCTGCTTTCTGAACTCTTTACCTTGGATTAGTGTCCCGGCAATGGCCGCGCTTAGAGCAAGAATCGAGAATAGAGCATTCAAAGAACCAAAGGCATCTCCGATGGACGCAGCTTTGTCCACTTTAGACCCCGCGAATACGAGGACGACGAGAGTGGTCAACCAGACTAAAAACAGCACGAAGGCACCCATTTTGTAAAGGCCTGGAATGATAGGTTCTTCTTTGGATTCTGGAGATTTGTCCATATCTGATCTGAGCCCAGCGGAAGTCTTGGGGCAAGGCTCACTTTTACACCGGATAGAAGCACGGAGAACGCGGAATCGGGAGCGATGACGCACATCATGGCTGCTATGCAGCTCGCAATTCTGACGCATCTAGTCCGTAGATCCATTCAGAGCATTTATCGCAAAAGGTGAACTCTCGCGTTGTCTCGTAGGTTTCCTTTAGCCAGTCACCCCAGGGGATCCACCGCCCATCTTGCGTGTGTAAGGAATCGCAGACGGTGCAGCAGACGGCCCTCGGAGATGACGCAGAAATTCGTGAGCGGCCTCGGGCTGCCACCGAGTGCCTGGCATTTCCAAGCTGCTCAACAATCTTCATGGACGCCTGGAGAGCCAATGAAGGAGTGTTGAAAAGCATGATGTGGTTTGCCTCATTGATCAGGACAAGCAGCATTGAGCTGCCCGATTTCAAATGGATTGGGGTACAGAATGACGACACAGTGCCATCCATTAAGGACAGATAATGAATGCTTTGCGTTCCGCTTTGCACGCGTCCTTCAAGTAGCTGGGCGATACTATTTCCGTAAGCTTGAGAGCAATTCCAAGCCATGCGCAAACACCATGTTGCACCTTCAGCACTCAGAAGAGCTACTGATCGAGAGTTGGTTTGCCGCCCAAGTTCGGCGAGAGTTTCCATCAAGGGATTTAGATCAATGTCACTCTGTGCGGTTAGTAACCTGGACTGTCCCTCGGCCCCTGTTTTAAAGACCTCTGGATCCCTACAGCCAGAAAGCCATAATAGAAGCAGCAATGACAAACCCAACCATGTCGTGAGTACTGCGAATACCCATGTCAAAACTTGGTTTTCAGGATCGAGTAGGAATAAGCAAGGACCCACGACAACCATGCTTATACCTAAAACAGCAATGAGAGTTCGTAGTGTAGTTGAGTGTCTCGCCAAAACGTGATCGCGGTGATAGGAGCTGGCATCACTAGAGCTGGTCTCTTTGCTGAAAGCTGAGAAATCTGAGTCTGAGCGTCGAGTTTTAGTAGCGATCATTTCTTACCAATCCACAATCCAACAGCTTCTCCAGCGCCCGTTTGTGTTAACATATTATTCACGATCGAGAGCATGGCAGACTCTTCGAATATTGATCTTCACATGGCATATTTTGTCATTACTTCATTTTGTCCCCAGATCTTCCTCAGTTAACTAATTGTAAAGTTATCGAATATCTTAACGATTTATGTCGATGTTCTTGCGGTAACCCAATTCGAGTGAAATTTTGTACTGAAATCTTATTTGGGCAAGCGTAGGCGAAGGCGTGATAGAACAACAAAGAGAAAACGAAAATCTCATTCAAGAGCCACGCTACCCAAGGCATGGTTGGATTGGTGTCGATCTGGATGGGACCCTGGCAAAATGCGAATCCGATCCAAATCCAATCGCCATCGGCCCACCTATTCCCCTCATGCACAAGCGGGTACTTCATTGGTTGAGGACCGGGCGCGAGGTTAAGATCTTCACGGCGCGAGCAGGTGACGAGGAACAGCGCAAGTTGGTTGAGCGATGGTGTGAAAAACACGGGCTTGCCAATCTCGAGATTACGGACCGAAAGGACTTCAGGATGGTGGCGCTATGGGATGATCGCGCCATAGGGGTTGTTACCAATTCGGGTATTCCCATCTTGCCCAGTCGATTGACCTTCTGGCAAAGCTTGATGCTGCTTTTTTCAAAATTTGTCCGAGGTCAGCCCATCGTGGCCATCAACCAAGCTCAATTGCGTGGTCAGTCAGACGTAGCCATGGATTACGGCAGGAAGTCGTTAGAGCGTTGATTATCATTGCTCGCAGCCGCCCAAACCAAAAATCCAAGTGATGGAATGATTGAGGAGATCAAATAATCCAAAGTTGCTGCGCCGAGAGCTCTGGCCCCTTTGCAATACTTATTAAGATGGAATTTTCTAGAGCTATGAAACCCATACTCAGCGAGCAGTGGCCTTCGCCTCTGAATCATGAGCCTGATCATGACATACGGGAGGCATTGCGAAATGCCTGTGAACTGCTGGGTGGGATGACGGCCTGGCTGGCGCGGCTCGATGGTGCAGGCTATCACATGCTCGTTCGGCTTGAGCCGCCCTTCTGGATCGATCCAGATATGCACACTGCCCTCGAAATCATGGCGGATCGATTGCCTCCAAAAGAAAGCCAAGTGAAGCTGTGGCGAGGCTACACACTGCTTCTTACAAGCATTCAAGCCCAGCAGGAGTTATCTGGAAGTTTGTATTCGCTGGGAATGCTATTCATGGGAACCTTTGATCTGACAGAGCGGCGCGCTGGTGTGGTCGAGGGTCTGGTGTGCAGTATGCATGTGCTCATCAGCCGTTCGCTCCAGGAGACGTCTGGTCGTCCACCAACAGAAGAGGCAGCGCCGTCTGTGGTGTGTTCCTGCTGCCGCCGGATATCGACCCCACAATACGGATGGATGCACTGGGATGACCTACGCTTGATCGAAACAGGCTTCGCCAGCTCTCACACGGTTTGTGAGCGTTGTGCAGCTGCCCTGTACGAGGAAGTCCTGGATGGCAGGGAGTGAACACCGCGAAATATAACTATAATGTCCGCACCACTATCTCCACAAATGCAGCCGCTAAAAGTCGCTCTGATTGATGATGATCCGGTCTTTAGAAAATTTGTCACAGCACTGCTGAGACGGATGCCTGAAGTTGAGTTGGTGGACGTTTGGGAAAGTTCTGAGGCGATGCTCGCAGACCCACGGTTTCAGGAGGTTGAATTGCTCTTGGTGGACCTTGAGCTGCCAGGAGTCGGCGGGCTGGAGCTTATTTCCCATTTGAACCAGATCGAGGACCCTCCATCATGCGTGGTTTTAACCGTCTCCCATGCCGCTGAGGACGTGTTTAAGGCGATTCGCAACGGCGCTTCTGGCTACCTCATCAAGTCAGGTGATCTGCAGACATTTCAAGAATCGTTGAAGCAGGTGATTCAAGAAGGAGTCGGTTTGAGCCCCAAGATTGCTCGTCTATTGGTGGAGCAATTCCGCCAGATAACACGAGCTAGGGGGGGCCCCGCAAGCCGAGGTGGGATCAGTTCTCTGACCGCACGAGAACTCGAGGTGCTGAAAGGCCTGGCCAAATTTGGAAGCGCCAAGGATGTGGGACGGGAACTGGGGCTGAGCCATGAGACTGTCCGTGTGCACATGAAAAAGACCTACCAGAAGCTGCACGTGAATACGAAAGCAGAGGCCTTGGCGCTTCTCGACAAGTATGGGAAGTAGCCGGGGAGAAGACGGACATGTCGAAAGAAGACCGAGGCCTATGGGGTGCCGGTGAGCGAGGGGGATGATCACCCCGCTCAAGAGCGGCGGAGCGAGGCTGAGACTTGAAGAAAGCCTTGCTGGAGAGTGGCCAGCCGCCGAACCCGCTGAGGACGAAGATGAGCGTGATGATAGGGGTGCGCCTCAGCCGATCAGGAAAGTCTTGTCCGCCACGCGAAAGCTGATCAAACTGCCATGATGATCGCTTGAAACGTTCGTCTGAATTTCTGGAATTCCGCCATTGGAAACACCTGGCCCCCATTCACCTCTTCCATGACCCGAATAACGACAAAGCCCGGTGGTGTTGACGGCGTCAGCAGACGAAACGTCACTGGTGCCAGGGAGCTGATGCGGGGAGCGGTTCTCTGGATGGTGGGCTGGTGTGTGGCCTTCTGCCTCGGACAGACCAGCACGGCCTTTGGAGGAGTGATGCATTTGGATTCCACCCCGCCCGATCCCGTGATGCAGGAGAAAGTGCGAGCGGCTCTGGTGAAGCTCCAAGAGCTACCGGATGATGCCTCCGCGGTGGAGACCCTGCTGGCCGTTGAGCCACGCATCGTGGAAACCGTAGGGACGAACCAATCGTTTTCCCACAGTGACCCAGTGCTCAACAGCGCCTTGACCTGGAGCCAAACTTTGCAGCCAGCGGAGGTGCTGACAGTCAGTCTGGAAAAGGGATCGAACGTGGCGGTGCACTGGGCGCTACGACAGATCGTGTGGCGGATGAGCAACGGAGGGTTCGACAAGAAGAGCCTGGAGCGACTCATGCCTGGAGTACGGATGGCGCTGGTAAATCCGCCTCCTGCCACACGTGCTCAAGCGGTGCGCACCATGCTGATCTGTCTGCCGTCGGAACAGCGGAAAGGGTTTCTCAAGGGACTGCTCAAGGGACAACCGGATGAGGTCACTGCGGCGGTCGTGGAAGGATTCGTGGGCTATCTGCACGAGAGCGATCCGGATGTCGAGGGGATCGTAGCGAAGTGGTTGAACGAATCGGACAACCCATGGTTATTGCGCGTCTGCTGCAACTACTGGTGGATGAAGTGGCGGTCGGCACCCGACTTAAAGGAGGCGGAGATCGCCGCCTTCGAGCGGCTGGCAGGACACCCAGACGCGGCCGTGCGGCACGCCGTCGCACTGGCGGTCGAAGCCGTAGCCACGCCGGACCAACCGCGAATGGTCGAGATACTCCTGCGACTGACGCACGACAAGGACTCATTGGTCAACCACCTGGCCACGCGCTGTCTGCGCTACGCCGATACTCCCGAGGTCAATGCCAGGCTGCGCGAGCTCCTCGCTGCCGATCAGCCAGGCGATCTTCGAGCGGCGGCGATGGAGATCTTGGGCGCCTTTGGCAAGGCCAATCTGCCTCTTCTTCTGAAGGCGGCAAAGGCAGATCAAGACTCTTACGTGAGACTGCATGCGATCTTGGCCTTGCGACAGATCGGAACCCCCGAGGCGGGAAAGGGACTGGAGGCAGCATTGCAAGACCCGGACGAGCAAGTGCGAAGAGAAGCGC
>JAGKWZ010000316.1 GCA_021151605.1 Verrucomicrobiaceae bacterium | reverse complement strand
GACGGCATCGTGTACCACACCTTCCAAGAAATGGCCGCCAAAAACAAAGTCGCCTACGACTTCTTCAGCACCCGCCCCGCCGAACTCCTCGGCAAGGAGTTGCCGAGGTGGAGGAAGCGGCTGGAGAAGGGGAAGTGAGGTAAAAGTGTTCACCATGATGAACACCCGTGTTTGTTACGATTGCACAATATGCCTCCTCATCTGTGCCTAACCACACGGCCTGGCTCATCTACTTTGGAATAACAGACAGATTCCTCGATCCTGCCTTCGGGTTCAAATAGGGCTCAAAAATGAGGAAATGGTCGCCACCTGAAATGATCCCGACTTTTGCACGCCCGAAGCAATCATCCGAAAAACGAAAAAAGTAATCTTGTTCGAATCGGGAGTTCCAACTCGGGTTGGGCTCTCCATCAACAAGTGCGGGCATGTTAATCGTGGTGATGCTTGTGTACCCCTCAGCGGGAGCCTCGAAAAGGAATTCACCTACTCTTTTCTGCATACCCCCGTTGATCACCTTCAACTCACTACGCCAGTTGTAAGATCGGTCGTTTGGGGATGCAGGTTCATCAGTCCATGTGCGGACTTCGATATGATGACGATCATCGAAATTCAGAATCAACGGTGTGCCATCCTTTGCCATGCGAAGGCTCTTCTCTCGCCCATAGACCAATTCCTCGGCCGCAGGTGGCTTGTACAGATGAAAGACTTCCCGCTTTCTCGGGGAGGAAACTTGATCATAAACACCCCAGAAGGCCCTTTGAGTTTTTTGAAGTCCATCTGGCACATTACCAGTGAACAATGGCAGGTAACCTGATTTAGAGGCAGAGATAACCAACCCAGCCCCAAAGATGCCGTAGTATGAAAAGCAACCTTCTGCATCGGCTTCGGCATAGCTGCGCTCTCCATGAAAGCTAAATACCGTCAAATGCCTGCTAATCTCGAGTTTAGCATGTGGAACCGGCTCTCCATGTTGATCCAAAACCTGTCCCACAAACCGCGAAGGAGTCACAGCGCAACCCGCCAATGAAAGAGGAGGAAGAAAGTTCCCGCAGAGAAGCATGGCCCCCAACCCCGTCATAAAGTAAATCAAGCATCCTTTGCGCTTCATAGGTTTGTGGAGTGAATGAAATGTTGGAACTACGAATTGGTGCAGAGCAAATCAATACGAACTTCCGTCCAAGTAGACTGCCATCACCTCATGCGCCTCCTTCTCTTCTTTCTTTGCCCTCTGCTCTCCGCCTTCTCCGCAGAGCCGCCGAACATGCTCCTCGGCACGCAGGCCATCGGCGGGCGGTATCAGTTCACGGCGGAAGAGCCGTTGCTGGAGAGCGCGAAGCTCATCGCGGAGCTGGGATCGGGCATCATGAAGTTCTCGATCTCGAAGCAGGCCTCGTTTGGCCAAACGAAGGCGAATGTGCGCGACAGCAATGCCGGACTGAAAACGCTCGCCGAGATCGCTGCGAAGGACCCGACGCATCGCGCGGTGCTCGACATGCCGTTTACGCACGTTTTCATCTGGGCCTATCCCTTCACCACGCATGGCAGCGCGGGCACCTTCAAGCCCGCGGAGCGGGATCTGGAGTATCGCGAGATGTTTGACCTCACCGCGCATCTGCTGCGCACTTACAGCGGCAGCGGCAAAAAATTCTACCTCGGCCACTGGGAGGGCGATTGGCATCTGCGACCGCACTTTGACCCGAAACAGCCCTTCCCCGAGCACTTTGGCGACAACTTCATCGCCTGGCTCAAGGTCCGCCAGCAGGCCATCGACGACGCGAAGCGCGATACGCCGTATCAAAACGTCGAAGTCTGGCACTACACCGAGGCGAACCTCGTCGAGCCCTTCCTGAAAGGCGGCCAATGCCTCGCCAACGACATCCTCCCGCAGGTCGATGTCGATTTCGTCAGTTACTCCTGCTACGACAGCCTCCAGCGCATCATCCGCGATGACTTGCACGCCACGCTCAACCACCTCGAGTCGAAGCTGAAGCCCAAACCCGGCATTCCCGGCAAACGCGTCTTCATCGGCGAATACGGCTTCCCCGCGCGTCGCTACTCGCCCGAGGTGCAAAACCAAAAGAGCATCGAGACCATGATCGCCGCCCTCGAATGGGGCTGCCCCTTTGTGCTCTACTGGGAACTCTACGACAACGAAGGCACCCCCGAAAAACCCGGTGGATTCTGGCTCATCGACGAAAAGAACGAGAAACAGCCCATCTGGCACACGCATCAGCGCTACTTCGAATGGGCGAAGAAGCACATCACCGACTCCCAACAACGCACCGGCAAGCCCATCGCCGACGCCGAGTTCCGCGCGGCGGCGCTGGAGTATCTCAGGCGCTGAGGCTGTTTCACGGAGGCCAACTGACCATGTCTGCCAGCCCTTCTACGTCGGCAGCCGCCCCTGCCAATACCGAAAGCGCCTTTCCGCTGCTGCTGAAGTTTGTGAAAGAGAGGCCGGCACGCTGAATCGTACCACGATTCCCGCACCGGTCAGCCCAGAGCCTGCATTAGATAGGCGAGTTCATCATCGACTTCGGCGGGGTCACTCACCAGCCGTGCCACTTCCTCGCGCACCAGTTCGCCGAAGCGCTGGCGGAAGCCGTGCAGGATCTTGCGGAAGTTCATCGTCGTCACGCCGAGCTGGGCGGCGAGAGCGGCGGTGTCACCATCGTGGCGGACAGTGAGTAGCTGGCGCATGACTTCAAAGCGGGCGGCGCGGCCATTCGCGGCATATTCTGCCTCCAGCTCGGAAATCGCGGAGGCGACCACGGCCTGCGCCCACTTTTGGGCAAACAATTTCTCAGGTGTCTGCGAGGTGGCGATCTGGTCAGCATGGTCTTCGATTGCCTCATGCTGGAAACCACCGCCACGCTTCTGACGTGCGGCGTCGCGATGGTCGTTGGCGATGAAGTTCTGCATCGCGCATAGCAGGAAGGTGCGGAAGCGTCCGCGTTCGCGCTCGGCCTTGGCGTGCGTTTTGTTTTCCAGCAGCCGGGCAAAAAAAGCCTGCGTGATGTCATCGGCATCGGCAGGGCTGTAGCCTTGCAGCCGGGCATAGGCGTTGATTGGCTGCCAGTAGCGGCGGCACAGCTGATCCAGCGCGACCAGACCATCAGCCGTCTGGCTGGTGGCAGCTTGCAGGATGAGCGTCCATTGGGTGTCTGGAAAGGTCGACATGTCTGAAAGGAAACTTTTCTCACACGGAATGCCGCCGGTGTAAATATAGGAGTCATGTCCCATCCTGAAACCACCCACGCTGAAGTAGCCGTAATGCTCAGCCATGCGCTGCGTACGCCGCTGGCTGGGGAGTTCGTAGGCGAGGAGGTAGGTATTTACACGCTTGTGGAAAAGCTGGGGGACGGCGGCTTCGGCAGTGTGTGGCGCGCGGAGCAAAGCGAGCCGGTGCAGCGCGAGGTGGCGCTAAAGATTATCAAGCTCGGCATGGACACGCTGGAGGTCATGAGCCGGTTCGAGCAGGAGCGCGTGGCGCTTTCACTGATGGACCACCCGAACATCGCCATGGTGCTGGATGCCGGTGCCACGCCGGAAGGCAGGCCGTTTTTCGTGATGGAGCTGGTGCGCGGCGTGCCGATCACCGCCTACTGCATCGAGAAAGCCCTGCCGCTGGAGCAGAGTTTGCGTCTCTTTAAAGAGGTGTGCTCCGGCGTGCAGCATGCACATCAGAAAGGCATCATTCACCGCTGCACGCTGGCCAGCCGAGCGAGAAAACCGTGTGGTGGACATGGACGGCGCTTGCCCCTGGCCCCGTCGCTCTCGACACCCTGGGCAGCCCTTTCGACACCGTGCTCGCCGTTTATAAGGGCACAGCTATCGATGCGCTCGATGTCGTCGCCTTCAACAACGACGAGGATTCCGATGCCGCCCCGCCCATCCTCACGAGCAGCGTCACTTTCCAGGCCATCGCCGGCACGACCTATGTCATTGCTGTGGATGGCCACGAAGGAGCCGCAGGCACTATCACGCTGGCCCTAGCTCCCACGCCGCCGCCAGACAATGACCACTTCGCAGATGCCGAACTGCTCAGCCCTACCAGCGATGTCCTGGTTTCTGACAACTACTCCGCCACCGCCGAGTCCTCCGAGCCCGCGCATGCCAGCAGCCCGGCTGCGAACTCCGTCTGGTGGCAATGGACGGCCCCTGCGGATGGCATTCTCGTCCTCAGCACCGAGTTCAGCGAATCCGATACCCGTCTCGCGCTTTACACTGGCTCTGCTTTGAACGCCCTGACCCTCGTCGCCGCCAACGACAACGAGCCAGTAAACGGTAACGCCTGGAGCCTCATCCGCACCCGCGTCACTGCTGGCATGACCTACCGCATCGCGCTCGACGGCCCGGAAGGCCTCTTGTTCCTCAGTCACACCCACACGGCCCTGATCCAGGACAATGATGCCTTCGCCAACCGCATCGACCTCGGCAGCAGCGCAACCGCCAGCACCACCGGAACCAACCTTGGAGCAAGCTCAGAAGCCAACGAACCTACACACCGCGGCCAGCCCGCAGCATCCTCCGTCTGGTGGAAGTGGACTGCTCCTACCACTGGCTGGACTTCGATCTCAACCACTGGCAGCAGCTTCAATTCACGCATCGCCATCTATACCGGCAGCAGTTTGAATGCGCTTACTGCTGTCACCAATGTTCCCAGTGGCACTGCAGTTCCAAGTCAGGTCAACTTCCACACCGCTGCTGGCACGACCTACGTCATCGCCGTCGATGGTATCGGAAACGACGAAGGACAGGTAGCCCTCGCCATCAGCGCTGGCACTCCGCCGACAGCGCCGGACAATGACAACTTCATCGACCGCATCGTCCTCACCGGTAGCACCCCGATCCTCGTCGCCTCTGGCAACAACACCTATGCCAGCAGCGAGTCTGGCGAGCCTGCGCACGCTAGCCAGCCTGCCGCGCACTCCGTCTGGTATCAATGGACTGCGCCCTTTAGCGGCCCAGCCCTGCTCGACGGCACAGCCATGGCCTTCGCCCCACGACTCAGCGTTTACACCGGCACCGCCGTCAATGCGCTCACGCCCATCGCGGAAAGCGCGGCCCCTGGGGATGACCTCATCGAGTTCACCGCCATTGCTGGCACTGTTTATCACATCTCGATTGATGACGCTGGCACCTTCGCGTCTGGCGGCGACATCGCCTTCGCCCTCGGCTACCAAGTTCCCGCCAATGACGACTTCGTGGATGCCGAAGACCTCGCCAATGTCCTCCCGGCGACCGGCAGCGGTTTCACCACCCAGGCAAGCGCTGAGTCCGGCGAACCCGCTCATGCCAGCGTCACGGCCAGCCACAGCATTTGGTGGACATGGACCGCGCCTGCCTCGGGTCTGATCATCATCGAAACCACCGGCAGCACCGCTGACACGCTGCTCGGCGTTTACACCGGCAGCGCCGTCAACGCGCTCACGCTTGTCGCCTCCAACGACGACGCCGAGGGTGCCCGCACAAGCCTCGTGACCTTTACCGCTACAGCAGGCACTGTTTACCGGATCGCCGTCGATGCCTTCGAGGGCAGCGTCGGAGCTATCGCTCTCTCGGTACACTCCGCCAGCGCCCCGGTCGTCCCGGTCAATGACAACTTCGCAAACGCCATCGACATCGGCACCGACCAGCCGATCAGCCTCAGCGGCACCAATCAAAACGCCACCGCCCAGATCGGCGAGCCCGCCCACGCAGGCAATACCGCCACGGCCAGTGTCTGGTGGAAGTGGACCGCCCCGAGCAGCACCACCGTCAGCCTCGACACCCTCGGCAGCAATGAAGATACCGTGCTCGCTGTTTACACCGGAACCACCGTCAGCACGCTCACATTCATCGCCTCGAACGATGACGCAGGTGGGGGCATTCTCCAAAGCACTCTCGCCTTCAATGCCATTGGCGGCACCACCTACTACTTCGCGGTGGACGGCTACGATGGTGCGCAGGGCAACATCACCTTGAACTTCGCGGTCGCCCCACCTGCCAATGACGACTTCGTCAACAGCATCTGCAATGACTGCTGCGACGGCACTGCCTCCCATCACCAATGCACGTGGAACAACACTTCTTCCCCAATTGACTCCGGTCTCCGCTCTGCAGATCAACAACTCCCTCAATGGGAAACCTAATGCTTCAAGTAGTAGCAATAATGAGGTTGGGTCATCTGCTGCGCAAGCCGCGCTCTTGCCTCGTCCGGTCGTGATGCCCAAGGCTCCCGTACTGCTCTCCAAGTCCCACAGCAGTGGTGTATCTGCACTGTCATCTGCGGGTGCATCGGGATCGTCCGAAGACGACGAAGACGATGATCAGGAGGACAACTCGACGCTGGCGAGTGATGAAGACGACGATGGTGGGGCGAATCGCAGTCACAGCAGCAGTGCGAGTAGTGGGGGAAGTGCGAGTGACTCACAAGACGACAGCGATGATGAAACAACCATCATGTCTCCCAGCACTCGCAATAACAACAACAACAATCATCACGGACCGGCTATTCTGCCACCGCTGCGTGCCCTTCCTTCGTC
>JAGKWZ010000315.1 GCA_021151605.1 Verrucomicrobiaceae bacterium | reverse complement strand
GAGCCGTCCTCGTATTGGGCTTTGGTGATGCCAGCGAACCAGCCGTTCGAGTAATGCGGCTGGATGCCGTGATAGCCGTAGCTGGAGATGCGCTCGAACAACCCTTGATTGTGCCCCATGAGCCAGATCACGAGTTTGCCCTGCGACGGCACACGGGTATCCACGACGGCATGTTGAAGGTCGGCGGGTTTGCCCTTGTCATCGGTGAAGGTGAACTTGATCTCCGGGTGCTCCTTCGCTCGCGGATCGATCTCGCTGGCCTGCTTCGAGAGATCAAAACGCTGGCCCTCGGCAGCGTGGAGGTGGGTGATGAGGAGGAAGGTGAGAAGGAGGGGTTTCATGCGGATGTGTAGTGATTGTCGGCAGAAGAATGATCGGAATAAGGCTGCCTCCATTCTACTGCCTGCTAACGCTGTGCTATACGAACGGGCAACGCAGGCTGGGTCTTCAGCGTGAGGCGCACATCGTCCGCATAAAGTGAGTCGAGCACCGCAGGGCGGATGTTGGGCCTGGCGGCGAGCTGGATCACGGCGAAATCGGCCTCCGAGGGCATGAAAACACGCGTCGATCCATGCCGCCAGCGCCCCGCATCGCCTCCAAGCGTGGTCAGCATCGAAGAACCGCTGGCGAGCGACTCCGGCGCGGCGAAGGGCCACTTCGCATGCAGGTCGGATGGATCACCGCTGAAGAGAAAAATCTGCGCGGTGAAGGTGACCGAAGGTTTCGTGTTGGCCGGCCTGTCATCGAGAAACCGCGCACTCAGCTCCAGCACTGCATCCGCCTCGGGGGCGAGCCCGGCACGGAGCGGACGCAGGTCCACGATTTGAAAAACATCACACGAGATGGCAGGGCCAGCCGGATCTGCTTCATCGGCCCCTGGGCTCACAAATCGCAAAACCTGCCGTCCATCGCTCGCGGTGCGCTCCACGATGTCCGCCTCGTCTCCGCTCCACACACCGCTTTCACGCGGAAAACCGCGCCCGATGTCCCTTTGCTCAAAACTGCCGTCCACCAAGGAAGAAAGCCGCTCGGTGGTCGCTTTGGGCGATGAGATGGCCCAGACAATCGACGCGCTGAAAAGGCCAATGACGAGTCCTGCCGCCATCGCGGCGATGGGGCGGGTGATCCAGGTGAGGCGCTTCTTTTCCGGAGTGCGGCTGAAGCCGCAGCCACTTTGGAAAGCCTCCTGTCGGAATCGATCATGCAGCGCCATCGAGCGCAGTTGAGTCTCGGCGAAGAGCTGGCGTTTCGCGGGATCGTCACGCATCACGGCTTCGAAGGCGGTCATCTCATTCGCTGTGAGCGTGCCGTCCTGATGACGCATGAGCAGGTGGAGAAAATCGGTGTCGTTCATGAGGCGGATTCGGTTTGAAGGCGGGCGCGAATGCAGTCACCGAGGGCTTTGTGCAGGCGGGCGAGAGCTTGATAGACCGTTTCGATCTTGCGACCCATGATCGCGGCCACGTCGGTGCAGTTTCGACGTTCGAAGTAGCGCAGGCGGAGCAGCTCGCGGTTGTTCGGCGTGATCTGCTCGACGCACTGTCCGAGCGCGTCCTGCATGGCATCGGTGCGGCGTTGCTCCGGCCACTCGTCCGCCAGCAGAGCCAGCATTTCATCGCTCAGGCCCACATAGCGACCATCGCGAGCCCGCAGGATGTCGATGGCACGATTCTTTCCCGTGAGCCGCGCCCAGTTTATCAGATGCGCCGTGGTCTCGAAGCTGTCCGCCCGCGCCACGGCCTTAACACACACCTCCTGAAACACATCCTCCGCCAGATGAAAATCCCGCGTCACGCTGGCAAAGAACGCCGTGAGCGGCAAGCGCTCGGCAAGCAAGGTGGCGGCGATAGTTTCGGGCGGGAGCATGTTCACCGAGACTACGGCGGTCCTCGTGAAATCTCGACACATGGAGACAGGCAACCAACGACAGGATTCAGAACAAGTCTCTTCGTCTTTCCAACTGCAACTTCAGTCTTCTCGGGCCAATCGCCTGCCATTCTATACATGCATGGTCATCCAGGCACGATGCCAAAATCACCCTGATTATCGTTACTTCACCTCGGCGACATCGACCACGTCGAGCTGGATGAACTGCCCGTTGAAGGGCTGCGGCGCGGGCGCGATGCCGGGGACGACTAGCTTCGAGAAGTTCGTGATCATGTGGCCGTTCTGGCCGTCACCGTGGAGGGTGAGGGTGGCACCGCCGTCGATCTCGAGGGTGGCGGTGTAGTCGATGGTGAAGATGCGATGACCGACCTTGTCATCGCGATTGAAGAAAAAGTGCTGAGCCGGTGACGACACGCTCAGTTGGTAGATGTTGTAGGTCTTGTTGTTTGGAACGCCGCCGATGTAGAAGCGCTCGCCGACCTGCTGGCCGTCCTTGTACATCATCGGTTCCACCACGCCGCGCACACGCAGGGTGACCTTGTAGAGCTTGCCCGCCTCGCCACCGAAGGTTTTCACATCGGTGAACTTGTCGTTCGTCTTCGGATCATCTGTCATGCGGGCGGAAATGCCGTCCGCGCCGGGCTTCGGGTTCTCCGGCATGGGATCGCGGCAGGGAAACTCAAAGCGATAGCCGTCGATGGCGGCGGCGACCTTCTTCAGGTCATCGGCGGCAGGCGAAAGACCGGCAAACAAGGTGGTGGCGAGGCAGAGAGCAAAGCGGAGACGTTTCATGGATGGCTGGTGGGTGATGGGACATCTACCAACGCTCAACAACGCGCTGCATTGCGTCACTTCCCGCCCTTGATGAATTCTTCGCGTGAAACGAAGCCATCCTTGTCCTTGTCGAACTTGGTGAAGCGGGCCTTGGCCTCATCGCCGTTGGATTGCCTGCCGAGATACTCGTCGAGCGTGAGTTTCGGCTTGCCGGGATACAGGCGGTCGTAGCGCACGTCGCGGGGCTCGTCATCTGCGGCGGTGGTGGGCTTGGTGGAGGCTTTGCCCTTGGGTTTCTTTCCAGGCGCGGCATCGGAGCCGACGGGCGGCAGGTGTTTGATGAGCGTTTCGAGCAGTTCCGTGTGCTCGGGCTTGTCGGCGAGGCTGACCGTCTCGGTGGGATCGGCTTGCTCGTCGTAGAGTTCGGTGGCGACGATTTTGGAGCCGTTGCGTTCGCGCCAGAAGGTGGCGCGGTAGCGTTCATTACGGATGCTGTAGCCCATGACGGGGCCTTCAGGAGCGCTGCGTGGATACTGGCTGATGGCGACATCGGTGGCAGGTGCGGCGGGGTTTTCGATGAACGCTTTCAAGCTGCTGCCGCCGAGTCCACTCGGGATCGGCAGGCCGCAGACGTCGGCGAGCGTGGGATAGACATCGACGAACTCGACGGGAGCCTCGCACTTCTGCCCGGCTGTCGTCGTTCCCGGCACGCTGATGAGCAGCGGTGCACGCGCAGCGATCTCGAAGTTCGTGTGCTTGTGCCAGAGGCCGTGATCGCCGAGCTGCCAGCCATGATCGCCCCAAAGCACGATGATGGTGTTCTCGGCGAGGCCTTCTTTGTCGAGCGCATCGAGCACCTTGCCGATCTGAGCATCCGTGTAGCTGATGCAGGCATAGTAGCCGTGGCGCAGTGTTTTGGCGAAGTCCGCAGGGATGGGGTTCTCCTTCGGCACGCCGGGATAGGCGTGAAGCTCGCTGTTGTTGTGTCCGGCAAACTCGGGGCTGCCTGCGGGCAATTGATCCGTGGTGGGCACGGGGATCGTGTTTGGATCGTAAAGGTCCCAATACTTCTTCGGTGCGATGAAAGGCAGATGCGGCTTCAAAAAGCCCACGGCGAGGAAAAACGGCTCGCTCTTCGATTTCAGCGCCGCGAGACGCTTCACTGCCTCCACCGCTGTCGCACCATCGGGGAGCTGCGCATCGTCTTTGGGGCTGACTTCATAAGCGGGGCCTTTCTTCGGACCTTTGCCATTTTTTCGAGCTGGACCGCCTTCCTGCGGAGCGCTGTATTCTTCCACGTTCACATCGTGCCGCGTGACGATCTGCTTGGTCCAATCCACCGGGTCCGTATCCACCGCACGGCCCTTCGGATACCAGTGCGGCTCATTCCAGGAGCGACCATCTTCAAACCCGGAGTGGTAGATCTTGCTCAGCGCGGCGCAGTGGTAGCCTTTCGCCTTGAAGTGCTGCGGCAGCGTGATGCAATCCGGCTGAGCCACGCGGAAATGCGTCTCCAAGTCCCACACCTTCGTCACATCCGGCCTCAATCCCGTCATGATCGCCGTGCGCGACGGACTGCACACGGCTTGCTGGCAGTAAGCATGATTGAAAACGATCCCCCGCGCCGCGATGCGATCGATGTTCGGCGTTTTGACGATCTTATTGCCATAGCAGCCGAGTTCCGGGCGCATGTCATCCACGGCGATGAAAAGGATGTTCGGCTTGGCCGCATGGAGCGAAGTGAGGGTGAGCAGGAATACGGTGAGAAGGTGTTTCATGGAGAGGATTGGAAAGAGGAGGTGATAAAGAGGATGAGTTTGCGTCTCCGGCCTATTGTTTCGTCGTCTTGCCCCGGTAGATGAACTCATCGCGGCCCAGCAAGCCGTCTTTGTCGAAGTCATACTTGTCGAAGCGTTCCCCTGCCCCGGCGGCATCGGATTGATGGGTGGTGAAGTATTCGCGGGTCAGCTTGCCGACCTTGTCCTTGTCCAGCTTGTCGAACTTGGCCGCGCGTTCCTGCTCTTCCGCACTCATCGCGGTCACAGGCATTTCCTCCGCTTTCTTTTTCTTGTTCGCATGACGACCGGTGCCATCGCCGCTGTCGGGGATGCCGCCTGCGGGATTCAGCTTGGCGAGCGCAGCAGCGAGCTTGGCACGGGCAGGATGATCGCCTGTGACGAGCTTTTCGGTGAATGGCGCGTCGCTCATGTCGAAGAGCTCGCCCTTCTCATTGAGCTTCCATTTCACATCCCGCACATACCACATGGCGGCGAGTTGGTTGAAAACCCACTCACGCGGCGTTCCTGCTTCGCCACGAAGCTGCGGAGCGATGCTGTGGCCGTCAAAGATCGTGTCCTTGGGCAAAGTGCCGCCGGTGAGTTCGGCGAAGGTCACAAGGAAGTCGGTCGAGTCGATCAAATCGTCGTTCACCTTGCCTGCGGGCATCTTGGCGGGCCAGTTGGCGATCATCGGCACGAGGCCGCCGCATTCGAGCATGGTCCCTTTCATGCCGGAAAGCACTTTCCCGCTGATGGTGGCACGATCCGCCATGCCTTTGCCGGTGCCGTTGTCGCCCATGAAGATGATCAGCGTGTTCTCACGAAGCTTGAGCGTGTCGAGTTCCGTCACGAGCCTGCCGACCAGCTTGTCCATGTAGGCGATGTTGTCCGCCATGAGGTCCGTGCTGCCGGAGGCGCTGTCAGGCGTCGGCAGGAGATCACCATGGACGCTCGACATGGGGTAATAGACAAAGAAGGGCGCGTCTTTGTGCTTCGTGATGAACTTCACCACCTGCTCATGCATCACGTCAGGCATGTACTCGTCATCGCCGAGCTTCAACTCCCGGCCGTTGATCCGATACTCCTCGGGTTTGCCCTTCTTGGTGTTGCGATAGACGCCGCTGCCGTTGAAGCGCAGGTAGTCATCGAAGCCCGACTCGTCCGGCTCACCGGGAAGCTGCCCCCACTTGCCGATGGAGGCCGTTTTGTAGCCAGCGCTTTTGAAGACACGTCCGAGCTGCAATTCCTTGTTCGGCATGACTGTGCAGGCGTCTTGATTGCTCGACCCATTGCGGAAGGCGTAGCGCCCCGTCATGATCATCGCACGGGACGGGCCGCACAGCGCTGCGGTGAAGCAATGCGTAAACCGTATGCCCTCCGCGGCCAGCTTGTCGATGTTCGGCGTCATGTAGTTGTCCGCGCCATAGCAGCCGACGTTTCCGATGCCAAGATCATCGGCTAGGATAAAGATCACATTGGGTTTGGCCGCGGCGAAAAGCGAAGGAAAGACGGCGAAGAGAAAAAGCAGCAGATGGCGCATGAGGGTGCTGAAACGCGTCCGAGGAGGTTCCGTTTCACCTTTCATCCGAAACCATCGCGTCCTCAGAACGAAGGGAATCGAGCCTCGCGGCGTTTGGTTCATACCACGCCCATGCACCTCACCCGCCGCCATTTTCTCCAAACCACCAGCCTCGCGCTCGCGTCGGCAAACACACACGCTTTTGCCGCCGAAGACCCGCTCATCGAGTCCATCGAGAAAGTCGTGCTGAAGACACCCACACTGCCCAAGGGCACCTGGTTTCATCCGCGAGCCTGCATGGTCGGCAAGAAGGCCTTCATGACCACGCAGCCCATCGTGGGCTCCGATCACTTCGGGCATGTGCACTGGACCACCTCCGATGACCTCGGCCAAACATGGAGCGACTTCACCCAGGTGCCGCCGCTGGGTTGGGAAAAGCTGCCCGATGGCATGAATGAGGCCGTTTGCGACATCACGCCCGAGTTTCATCCGCAGACCGGCAGCGTGCTCGCGCTCGGTCACAATGTCTTCTACCGCGACCGAGGCTTCTTCCGCGACCAACCGCCGCGCTGGCCGATCTATGCCGTGTGGAAAGACGGCGCGTGGGGACCGCGTCGCAAGCTCGTGTGGGA
>JAGKWZ010000042.1 GCA_021151605.1 Verrucomicrobiaceae bacterium | reverse complement strand
CAAAGACGGGGAACAAGTTCTTCGGACGCGGCGGGATGTTCGAAGCGCAGGTGGAGCCCTCGGGCGGTGCGTCGATGGGGCAACTGCTGACGCTGCGCTGGTGGTCCATGCCGTTCATGAGTCGCGTGATCGCGGAGGGGCAGCGGCTGATTGTTTATGGGAAGATCAAGGAGTTCAAAGGGCGGCTCTCGATGGATCATCCCGAGTATGAAGTGCTGGAGGAGGAAGGCACGACGACGATCCACTCGGGCCGCATCACGCCGGTGTATCGGCTGAAGGCGGGCGTGACACAGAAGACGCTGCGCACGGCGGCGTGGCATGTGGTTCAACATCTGGGCGATGACTTCGCCTCCGATGTGCTGCCGAAGCCGAGCGAGGCAGGTGAGTTCGCAGGCTGGAATCGAGCACGGGCGCTGAAGGCGGTGCATTTCGCCGCGACGATGGAGGCCCTGGAGAAGGCACGGCGCTATCTCGCACTGGAGGAGTTTTATGGCTATCAACTCCGCGTCGTGCGGCGTCGTCGGGCCGTGCTGGAGTCGGGTGGACACTCGCATGTGGCGGGGCCGCTGGTGCAGGATTTTGAAAAGGCGCTGCCCTTTGAAATGACCGGCGCACAGAAGCGATCACTGGAGGAAATCCAGCGCGACATGGCAAGCAACGCCCCGATGAATCGACTCCTGCATGGCGATGTCGGCAGCGGCAAGACGGTCGTGGCTTTCGCCGCGATGCTGGGAGCCGTGGAAGCAGGCAAACAAGCCGCGCTGATGGCCCCGACGCAGATCCTCGCCGAGCAGCATTTCAACACGGCAAGGAAGTGGCTGGAGCCGCTGGGACTGAACGTGGCATTGCGCACCGGAACGCGGGCGGAGGAGGGCGGCGTGGAGTTGTTTGACAGGAGCGCACGCGTCTCGCGTGCTGTTTCACGCGTCCCGCAAGAAACCGTCCCAGCGCTCCCTAATGCCACTCGATACGCGAAAAGAAGATTACCGCACTTCGAGCGCCCCTGGGGCAAGTATTTCATCACCTTCTCGACAGCGGCACGCCGCCCGCTGACGCCCGAAGCCCGCACGATCATCCTGGATGCCGTGAGGCACTTCCATGTCCAGCGCTACCACCTCTTTGCAGCCTGCGTCATGCCAGACCACGTCCATCTGCTCTTGGAACCCGGTGTCAAAAGCCGTGATCCAGAAAGCGGCGATCCCGTCTTCCACCCGCTCAGTGAGCTGATGCACTCGATTAAATCCTTCAGCTCTAAGGAGATCATCAAAGCCGGCTGGCCCGACGGACGCGTGTGGGAGAAGGAGAGCTTTGATCGCCTGATCCGATCCGAGGAGGACCTGCAAAGCACCTTCTCCTACATCATCCGCAATCCACGCGAGGCAGCGCTCGTGGGGCCGGAAGAGGATTATCCGTGGATCTGGACTCCTGGGGACGATGTTCCGCAGGATGCGGACCATGGCACGCGAGACGCGCGCGCTCCTGGCCCCGAAATCCTCATCGGCACGCACGCGCTGCTGCATGACGAAGATCTGGTAAAGAACCTCGGGCTCGTGGTGATCGACGAGCAGCATAAGTTCGGCGTGGCTCAGCGGGCGAAGTTGATTCAAAAAGGCAATACGCCCGATGTGCTGGTGATGACCGCCACGCCCATTCCGCGCACTTTGACACTGACGATCTACGGCGATCTCGATGTCTCCACGATCGACGAACGCCCAAAGGAACGCGGGAAAATCATCACGAAGGTGCGCCCGTCATCGAAACAGGCCGATGCAGCGAAGTTCCTGCGCGAGCAGCTTGATGAAGGTCGGCAGGCTTACCTCGTGTATCCCTTGATCGAAGAGTCGGAGAAGCTCGATGTCACCGCCGCCAAAAAAGGCTACGAAGAGTGGTGCAAGCTGCTGCCGAACTTCAGTGTCGGCCTTCTGCATGGGAAACTCAGCGCGGATGAAAAAGACCTCGTCATGCGCGACTTCCGCGCGGCGAAGCTCGACGTGCTCGTGAGCACCACCGTGATCGAGGTCGGCGTCGATGTGCCGAATGCCTCGGTCATGTACATCCACCATGCCGAGCGCTACGGACTGGCCCAGCTTCATCAGCTTCGCGGACGAGTGGGGCGTGGTGAGCACACCTCTTACTGCGTGCTGTTTGTGCCTGATAAAGATGCGGAGGCCAAAAGTCGGCTCGCCATCATGGAGGAGACGACGGATGGCTTCCGCATCTCCGAGGAAGACCTCAAACGACGCGGCCCCGGCGATGTCTTGGGCAAGGCGCAGAGCGGTCAGGCTCCGCTGAAGTTCGCCGAACTGCTTGCTGACACCCGGCTCGTCCGCATCGCCCGGCAACTCGCCGAAAAGACACTGGATGAAGACCCCTTCCTGCGCGCGCCCCGCTTTGCCGAGTTGCGACCCTTTGTTTTTAAAGAGGACACCCCGCAGGCGATGATGCAATGAACTGGCCCACACTCCATGATTGCAGTTTTTCGGCCCACTGCTCAAATAGCGCGCCTTTCCGCCCCTCCTTCCGCATGACCCCAGCCACACCCGCCCCAGCTCCAAGTAAGCGCCGTGTGTTTGCGTCCCGGCTTCTCAGCACCCTGATCCTGTGGGCCGTCATCGCCGGAGCTGTGCAGTGGAACAGTCACTGGGTCATCGTGCTGCTCACAGGCTTTTTCGGCGTGGCGGGTGCCTTTGAATATTACCGACTGCTGCGGCTGGATGACCAGGCGCGCGGCTTCAATCTGCTCGGCCTCTGCATCTGCCTCGGCTATTGGATCACGATGACTTGGTGGGTCATGCAGCACAAATCAGCCGCCCCGATGTGGCTGGAACTCGCGGCACTGACAGCCGCCGTGCATGGATCGTTCCTTCTTTGCTATCGGCATCAACTCGAAGGCATCGTCACCCTTCAGCGCATCTTCCATGCAGTGTTCGGCGTGGTGTACACGGTGATCTTCTTCGGCTTCATCGTGCGGCTCATGTATTTCAAACCTGACGGCAGCAGCATGACGGGGCTCTTTCTCGTGATCTACCTCATCGTGGTGACGAAGTTCAGCGACATGGGCGCGTATGCCGTGGGTGTGCTCTTCGGGAAGCACAAAATGATCCCGCACATCAGCCCGGCGAAGTCCTGGGAAGGTCTCGTCGGAGCCTTCCTCGGTTCCTTTGGAGCCGCAGCGATCTTGATCTGGCTGGCAGGGCCGAAGCTCGCGCCTTTGAATTGGCTGAATGGTCTGTTGCTCGCGCCCGTCATCTGCGCCACCGCCGTGTCGGGAGATCTCGCGGAGTCCGTGCTGAAGCGCTGCGTCGCCATCAAAGACAGCGGGCACAAGTTCCCCGGCATCGGCGGCATCCTCGATCTCACCGACAGCCTGCTTTTCACCGCGCCGGTGTTTTACTTTTATCTGGAGATCATCACCGCCTGAGGCATGGAGCAAAGCATGATCAAGCGGCGCAAAGTTCTCCTCCTCGGCTCCACGGGCTCCATCGGCACCAGTGCGCTAAAGGTGGCGCAGGACATCCCCGAGCGGATGGAGATCGTCGGACTCGCTGCAGCGCGCAGTTTGGAGGCGCTCGTCGCTCAAGTGCGTGAGACGGGCGTGAAGCAGGTGGCTTTGACCGATGAAGCTGCTGCTGCCAAAGCGCGCCCACTCCTGCCATCGGACGTCACTTTGCATGTCGGTGCCAGCGGCCTCGTCGATCTCGTCCGCGCGAGCGATGCAGACATGGTGCTCGTCGCCATCGTCGGTGTCGCAGGTCTAGCGCCTGCGCTTGCAGCGATTGAGGAAGGCAAGCACCTCGCCGTGGCGAGCAAAGAGATCCTCGTCATGGCAGGCGAAGCCGTCATGGAAGCCGCCCGCCGCAAGGGCGTGGACATCCTGCCCGTGGACAGCGAGCACAACGCCATCTTCCAGTGCCTGGAAGGCCATCGCGACAATGCCGTGCGCCGCATTCTGCTCACCGCCAGCGGCGGTCCCTTCCGCCAGCTTCCTGCCGATCAACTGCCGCAAGTCACGCTCGCGCAGGCTTTGAAACATCCGACCTGGACCATGGGCCGGAAGATCACCATCGACTCCGCCACGCTCTTCAACAAAGGCTTGGAGATGATCGAGGCCCGCTGGCTTTTTGATGTCCCCATGAGCCGTATCGAGGTCGTCGTGCATCCGCAGAGCATCGTGCATAGCATGGTCGAGTTTGAGGATCACAGCGTCATCGCCCAGCTCAGCCACAGCGACATGTGCTTCCCGATCCAGTATGCCGTCACCTGGCCGGATCGGGTGCCGAACAACCTCCGTCCGCTCGACTTCGCCAAGCTCGCGTCTCTGACCTTCGAGGCACCGCGCACCCAGGACTTCCCTGCCCTGGATCTCGCCCGTCAAGCCGGTGAGGTCGGCGGCACCCTGCCCGCAGTTTTAAATGCGGCCAACGAGGTGGCCGTGGAAGCTTTCCTCAATGAGCGCACCAGCTTCCCCGCCATCTGGCAAACCGTCGCGCGAGTCATGGAAAAGCACAGCGTCATCCAGCATCCTGATTTGGAGACGCTGATCGACGCGGACGCCTGGGCACGGCGTGAAGCGGCGGGGTGTTGAATTCAGCGGCGCTTGAACAATTAATGCCGGGAAGATAAGATGATCTCATGAGCGCACTCACCTTCAATAGCTTCCTTGCTGAAGCCCTTTGCCTGCCAGTGGAACAACGGTCGCGACTTGCCACCGTGCTCATCGACAGCCTGGATGCGGACGACGACACCAGCCTTAGCCTCGCATGGAAAGCCGAAGTCACGCGCCGGGCCAGCGAACTGGATGACGGCAGCGTCAAGCCCATGAGCATGGACGAGTTTCGCAACTTCGTTGAATCACGGGTCGCTTAATGAAGCTCGACATTCATCCCGAAGCAGCCCAAGAAACCGCCGAGGCAGCGCTCTTCTACAAACGACGCGATGCCGAAGTGAGCCGCAGATTCCGCACCGAGGTGTATGCCGCCATTGAGCGCGCACGCTCCCAGCCAATGGTTTATCGCTTGTTCGAGGACGACCTCCGCAAGGTGAGAGTAGAGCGCTTCCCTTACTCCGTCATCTTCCGCGTCGCGGATAACGATTCACTGCAAGTGCTCGCTGTCGTGCATGGGAGCCGCGAGCCTGGCTACTGGAAACATCGTGTGTAAACGCTGCGTGAATCCACCCGCAGCCATGAATTATCTTGCCTGCCGCTGAAGTGGACCGCTAGAACGGCGTTCTTCCACACCATGAGTTTCCTCTCCCGCGAAGCCACCATCGCAAAACCTGGGTTCAGCCGCTGGCTTGTCCCTCCTGCTGCCATCGCCGTGCATATGTGCATCGGTCAGGTGTATGGCTTCAGTGTTTTCAAAAAACCACTCGCCAAGGTGCTCGGCATCACGGCTTCGACTCCGGCGGACTGGACGGAGGCCGATGTCGGCGTGGCCTACTCCATCGCCCTGGCTTTGCTCGGCATCTCTGCTGCAGTGTTTGGGAAGTGGGTGGAGCGCAGCGGCCCGCGCAAGACGATGCTGGCGAGTTTGATCTGCTTTTGCACGGGGCTCGTGCTCGCCTCCCTCTCGGTGAAATACCACCAGCTCTGGCTGCTCTATGCCGGCTATGGACTCATCGGCGGCATCGGGCTCGGGCTGGGTTACATCGCACCCGTTTCGACCTTGATGAAGTGGTTTCCTGACCGCCCGGGCATGGCCACAGGGATGGCCATCATGGGCTTCGGCGGCGGCGCCTTGATCGGCGGCCCCCTGGCTGAGGAACTCATGAAGCGCTTCAGTTCCGCCACCTCCGTCGGCGCGAGTGAGGCCATGCTCGTCATGGCCGCTCTCTATGCCATCTCTATGCTCTTCGGGGCCATCATCGTCCGCGTGCCGCCCGCCGACTGGAAACCCGAAGGCTGGGTGCCGAAGCAGCACACCGCCAAACTCGTCACCACCGCCAGCGTCTCCGTGGACACCGCATGGAAGACGCCGCAGTTCTGGATGCTCTGGGTCGTCCTTTGCATGAACGTTAGCGCCGGCATCGGCATCCTCGGTCAGGCATCGCCCATGATTCAGGACATGTTTAAAGTCACCCCGGCGGCAGCGGCGGGCTACGTCGGCCTCCTTTCCCTCTGCAATCTGGGTGGGCGCTTCTTCTGGTCCTCCATGTCCGACCTTACAGGACGAAAAGGCATCTACTGCATCTACTTCATCGTCGGTGCCGCCCTCTATGCCAGCGTGCCGTGGACCCAGGGTCGTGGCAGCGTCACTCTTTTCGTCATCGCCACCGGCCTCATCCTGACCATGTACGGCGGCGGCTTCGCCACGATTCCTGCCTACCTGCGCGATCTTTTCGGCAGCTATCAGGTCGGTGCCATCCATGGCCGACTCATCACAGCCTGGTCCATGGCAGCCATCATCGGGCCACAGCTCGTGGATCGCCTTTCGGTCGCCAATAAGAAGACTATGCCACCCGAGCAGGCCTACAACTCCATCTTCCACCTCATGGTCGGCCTGCTCATCGTCGGCCTCATCGCCAATCTTCTCGTCCGCCCTGTGGACGCCAAACATCACGTCAAGGAACCCGCGAAAGCCTGACCCACTATGAAAGCCATCCTACTCCTGCTCGCCTGGACCTGGGTCACCCTGCCGCTGGGCTGGGGCGTTTATCAGTCCGTAAAAAAATCCCAGCCCCTGTTCAGCGGTGCTGTGGAAGTGAAAAAGTAACCCAGGCAGACCCGCCAGCCCCTCTCAAGTTCACCCATCTGCCCGGCGAGAAAAGGCACGACGGGTGATTTAACTTCGTCGTGAAATCTGGCGACTCGAATTAGCTTAGCAGGCTGTCTTCTCGCGACTCAATGCACCCGCAATTCCACCACGGCGTTGTGCCCGCCCATACCTGAAGCGATCTTCAGGACGGGCTCCCCTGGCAGCAGTTTAGGCAGAAAATGCGCTACACCGGTGAGCCCAGGCAGGTTCCCTGGAAGCTCCGGCAGCGCCGCCGCGATCAGCGCCACATCCAGCAGGCCGCAGGCCCCCAAAGTGTGGCCGGTAAAGGGCTTCAGCATCAGCAGCGGCGGCACATTGCCAAAAGCTGTGCGTAATGCCGAGCACTCCGACTGGGCATGATTCAGGGTGCCTGTGGCGTGGGGGCAGATCAGCGCTGGACGCTGAAACTCGCCCAGCAGTTCGGCGAGAGGTGCCCCATCCTCAGGGATCATCAGGGAATCATGCGCGTCGCTGTTGGCCGCATAACGCGTCATTTCCGCCAGCCCATCTTCTTTGAGCTCCAGCGTGACCGCCACGCCAGCCTCGCCGAGATGCAAACCCGTGGTCAGTGGAGACAGCGGATCATTCACGCCATTCGTGGAAAGCAGATGCGTGTCACGAAACGCCCGGACCAACTCCGAGGTGAAGGCCGACGCCATCCATTTTGCCCGAGCAACTCACCCGCATTGCCACGGCTGCTGGCGGCGAAGAGCCAGGCCGCCTTGGTTTCATCCGCACTCCAGCCCGCACGCTGCACAGCAGAGCGCGCCACATGCACGGCCAGGTTTGAGGCCGCCCCGTAGCGGCGACCTTTCAGCACGCTGCGGTCGGCGATCCGGCCGCTCAGCAGTCCATCATGCTCCTGGAGTCCAGATTTCCCAGCACGCCAAGCCTCCAGACATTCCGGCAAAGAGCCACCCAGCGCGCAGACGACCTCAGCGGCAGTGATCGAAATGGGCTGACTCACAGATCAAAAATCTTCCCAGGGTTCATCAGGCACTCGGGGTCGAGCGCCCGCTTGATGCTCCGCATGAGGTCATAGCTGGCCTCGCCGAGCTGACGTTTCACAAAAGCCTTCTTCGCCAAGCCCACGCCATGCTCACCCGTGACCGTGCCGCCCAGGCGGATGGTCTCATCCACGATCTCTTCCAGCGCGAATTCGACACGGTGCATCTCCTCGGTGTCGCGCTCGTTGGTGAGGAAAGTGGGGTGCAGGTTTCCATCTCCCAGATGCCCGAAAGTGCCGACCATCAATCGATGCCGCTCAGCCACCTCGCGGATGAATTTGACCATGTGCGCCAGCTCTGTGCGCGGGACGGTGACGTCTTCCAAAATGGTCGTGGGCCGCTTCCTGGCGAGGGCGGAAAAGGCGCTGCGGCGAGCGGTGGCGAGCCGATTGGCCTCAGCATCATCAGCGGCGGCGCGGACCTCGCGCGCTCCATGCGCACGGGCCAGCGCCATCATTTGCGCGGCCTCCTCCTCGACCACGACGGGGTGCCCATCCGTCTCCATGAGCACCACGGCCTCGACCTCCGTCGGCAGGCCGATCTTCGCGTAATCCTCCACACAGCCGACCGTCATGCGGTCGAGGAACTCAAGCGTGCATGGGATGATCTTCGCCGCGATGATGGCGCTGATGGTTTCCGCCGCTGCCTCCATGGAATCATAGAGAGCCAGCATGGTTTTCCGAGCCTTTGGCTTCGGCACGAGCTTCAGCATGACCTCGGTGATGATACCCAGCGTGCCTTCGCTGCCGATGAAAAGATCCTTCATCGAATAGCCGGCCACATCCTTCACGCACTTGTTGCCCAGGCGAGTGAGCGTGCCATCTGGCAAAACGACCTCGATACCCATGACGTAGTCGCGTGTGACGCCATACTTCAGGCCGCGCAGACCGCCGCTGTTCTCGGCCACGTTGCCGCCGATGGTGCTGATCTTCATGCTGCCCGGATCAGGCGGATAAAACAGGCCCACCTTGTTCGCTGCATCGTCGATTTCTTTCGTGATCGCCCCGCACTGGGCACGCAAAACGAGGTTCCTTTCATCCACTTCGAGGATCTTGTCCATCTGCGCCACACAGATCACCAGACAGCCCTCGCTGGGCACACTGCCGCCGCTGAGTCCGGTGCCCGAGCCACGAGTTACCACAGGCACCCTGGCCTCCCGCGCCAGCTTCACACAAGCAGCCACCTCTTCTCCTGAATGCGGAAACACCACCGCGCCGGGCTTCACCTTCAGGGCAGCGGTGCCATCGAAGCTGTAAGGTAAAATATCCTCCGCCTGAGTCAGGACACGATCAGGTGAGAGGGCGGAACAAAGGGCGGCGACGAGATGGGAAGTGACAGTTGGCACGGCATGGAGTGTGGACGGCTGCGGCAACGGTGCAAGAGCGCGGAGAAGAGGAACCCAGTGCGATGACTGCCGCTCAGTTGCGGATGATCTCCACCAATCCCGACCTGACTGGCCTGGCCGGGTCCTCAGCTGAAGACAATGCCTGGAGGAAATAGCCCATGCCGAGGTTGGCTTTTGGAAGCAGGATTCCCTGAATCGTGCCGCTGCGTTCAGGCACATCCATGGATTTGAAACTGCCATTAAACCAACCCGTGGAGGCAGTGAGTGTGAGCTTCAGGCCGTAGTTGGGTGGAATGATGGCAGTCTGCTGCCTTGTCATGGTAAAGACTTGAGTGATCGGTGTCACAAGACTGCCGTAACTGAGCTGTAAACGGGCATTGCCTTCGGCCTCGGGAAAGCCCAGCAGATTGCTGCCTCTGGGCGCTTGAACATACCTCACACCCGTCTGGTAGAGCGTATGAAGGTCGAATCCGGCTGGATAGTTGGCACCGCCACTGTTGGCCGACTTCATCCAGTCCAAGGTCCCATTCCATGAGGTGTCAGCGGCGATTTGTGTCCAGCCCTGGAGGCTGCCTTTACCACCATAAAGCAGGAGATGCAGCGGCACATCTCCATTGATCCCGACTCCTGAACTATAGGTGAAACTGGAGCCGTCCGCGAGCCTGCCAGTCCAGTTTGCCAGACCTGTGGCGCTCACCTTGAGTGAGGTGATACCGGCTCCGTTGGGGCGGATGGCTTGGGGAGCTCCGCTGGTTTGCCAAACCGCATTGTAGGAACCTTCGCGCGATGAACCCGGCATCATCCGCCAGGCTGTCACCGCGACGTGAGACGTACCGTCGCTGAGATCACCACTGAGGCGGCCAGTAAGGGTATCAATAGTCGTAACGAAGCTCAGATTGAGGGCAGGACTCTTTCGCACAAGGGTGAAGCTGCATTCGAGTGTTCCATCATCTGCCGAGCTGAGATTCCAGTTCCCTTTCAGCAAATGCTTCACGGCTCCGAGAGTGAGCGAGCCAGTGCTACTGCCGTTGCTAGTCAGTGTGAGTTGGATGTTTCCACCCAACCCAGAACTCATCTGCGGCAGTGCATTGAATGCGATGCTGCGATCCACGAGGCCGAAGAACTGACCTACGACCACCTCCTGAAGCGGGAGCACGAGCCAGTCAATATCTCGGGTGGTGCTGCCTGCTGGATTGGTGGTGGTGACTTGCACTTTGTAGGGGACATTCACTCCTCTGACCCACCGCGCCGCTGTGGGACGCCCTGAAAGCAGGCCCGTGGAGCTGTTGATCGTTACCCCCGGAGGCAGGCCCGAAGCTCGATAGCTAATGGGATTTTTCACCCCCACCAGGGCGTGGGATACGATCTGTCCCACACGCACTGACGGAAGCACGGCGGACTCTGGAGTCAGTGAGGGGACTTCAAAGACGGTCAGAGCTGTGTTGCCATGAGAGCGGGTGATTTTTCCCCGTGGTGTGATCATGCTCACCTCGCAGGTGTAAGTCCCGGCGTGATGGAATTCAGCCATGGAGATCCTCAGTTTCTTGGTTAGCTGCCCATAAACATAAGCTCTGCCGTCGAGAGATTCAGCATTCCTCTTCCACTGATACTCCACAGAGGTCCCTGGTGGGGTGGATGCCGTGCACACAAGCTCGATAGCTCTGCCCGCAACGACTGAGGCGGTGGCAGGCGCACGAGTCATCATTCCCAGCCAACCTGGAGCGGACGGCTGCGGGGTGGTCGCCTGGGCATTCGCTACCGTGTAGGAGTAGCTACCCATGGCCGAAGCGCTCATCTTTGCGACCGGCGAGAAAGTCCAGCCAGTGGCCTTGGGGATGAGCTTGTCCGACTTGTACCATTGGATCTGCAAAGGCAGCACGCCATAGGCATGCGACTTCAAGCTCACAGGCTCGCCAGTAAAGGCGATGTCTGAAAGCGAATCCACCAAGACGGGTGCGCCAAGAGGAACGGTGAGAGTAATCTTTCGGCTGCTGGCAGTCCCAGTCGGATTAGTGAGCCGCACTTCATACTCACCCGCCATGTCGGGGATCACTGGATGGAGTTTGAGCGTGGCCGAGGTGGCTCCAGGGATCGCAGTACCCGCACGGAACCACTGATAAGTCAGCGGTCCTTCGGGTGAATTGCCCTCAACGGTAAACTCAGCCACTCCACCTGGGCCAATCGTGAGTGACCTTGGCTGGCGGCTGATGAAAGGTATCGGCCTGATGTTGATGGTTATCCATCTTTGGTCTGATTGATTGATGGCATCATTACGGGTGCCGAAAGTTTTGACGCTATAGAGGCCAGCATCCTCCATGGTAGCGGGATCGAACTGGAGGAAGGGGCGATTACTGATCACTGTGGTCGAACCTGATTTCGTCCATTCATAGCGCTCAATCGTGCCGGTAACCTGGGGCTGCACGTGCAGGGTCTCTCCATTGTTAGCCGTCTCGCTGGACTGCGGAAACCAGACACTAAACCCCCAGCCAGCTTCTGTTGACCGCATCTCAAGGGGAATTTCCAAAGCGGCGTAAGCTGGATCTTCGGTCGTGCAATGAAGGGTGGCATACCGTGTTGCATTGGAGGAGCCGGTGGCATTGATGGTCAGCCCCAGTTTTCCTCCTGGTTGGAGGGTCGTCTCACCCCCCGTGAATGTGGGATAAGCGGTCAACCGAAAGACTGACGAATCCGGCCCGGTGAAATGGAAATTGGCAACTTTTAAGGGAACGGCGGACTTGTTTTCTAGATCTAAATAAAAGAAAAAGGCGGGCCGATTCAAGGTGCGGCCGACCAACTGGCCATTGTAGAAACCATCTTCGACACCAGAACTAGAATAAGTGGGGGTGGAATCGCCTCCGAGGAAGAGTTCGGGCCCGGTTGCCTGCGTGATGGCCGAAACGCTGTATCCCGATTTGGCGGCTCCCAGGTCGGTGATGATGCGCCCGGCGAGGGCTGTGGTGGAGATGGCGGTGGGCTCATCGCGGTCCTCGCGGTCTCCAGTGCCTAGTGAGCCGAATCGATTGTCCCCCATGCCACATACACTGCCATCGCTGCAAAGGATGAGGGTAAAGTCCATGCCCGCAGTGATTTTGGCGATTGTCTTCCCGGCAAGGGCTCCGGTCATCACCACGGGCACGGCCACCAGTTCTTCGGTGGAGACAGTTCCTGTTCCAAGCTGCCCGCAGTCATTGCTTCCCCAACCGAAAAGTGTGCCATCCGTGGCTTGTACAAAGGTGTGAGTCGATCCCGCCCAGGCCTTGGAAATCGTTTTTCCAGCCAGCGCACCCGTCAGGGGAACCTCAACGGGTGAGAGGCGGTTGGTCTGCGTGCCATCCCCAAGCTGACCGCGGTCATTGAGCCCCCAGGCATAGACTCGACCTTCATTAGTGACTACCAGGGAATGATCATCACCAGCCGCGATGAAGGCAGGCACTTCACCCGCTAAAGCACCACTAAGATCGACGGAAACCGGCACCAGAATGTCGTTGGTATGACCGACACCCAACTGCCCAAGATTATTCCTGCCCCAGGCAAATAGGCCACCGTCCGTGGTGAGTACCATGGAGTGGTTCGCTCCTGCCATGATGTGCGCGAAACTCTTCCCGGAAAGCAGACCATCGGCAACGACTGCCCCCAGCGTGGTGCTTTTGAAATAGGTTCCATTCCCCAACTGGCCGTATGCATTGCTCCCAAAGCTCTGGAGCACGCCGTTACCATCCACGAAAAGCGAATGCTGCATTCCAGCCACACAGCGCCAGCCGGACTGGCCTTCCAGAATGTCCAAGCCGGTCGGGCGAGCTTTCAGTTCATTCGAAATCCCATTGATCGGAAGGAAGCTGCCCCAGCCAAAGAGGTTCGGAGAACCAAAACCATGGTTTGATGCATAGCCGCTGATCATCAGCGTTTGAACCCGAGACACGGCGACTTTGGCACCGGCACTTGTGTGTGTTTCCGGCATCAGATCGACTGGGGCGGTACGCCATGCGTGAGCACCGTTCCCCACTTGTCCTGAATGGTTCCACCCCCAGCCGATCAATGATCCGTCCGCCGTCAGGGCATGGACACAGCCCCCCATGGCCTGATCCGCGAGTCTCAAGATGGTTTTCCCCTCGCGGCTTCCAGTCGGTAACATTTCACTGGGCACTTTGAGCGAAGTCTGAAAAGGCCCGCCGCCAAGCTGCAAGCCACCGTTGAAGCCCCATGAGTACAGTGTGCCATCCTCTGCGAGAGCCATGCTGTGAAAATAGCCTGCTGTAATCTGAACGATCTGTCGGGAGCCGAACTCCTGCATCCGAACGGCAAGCGGAAGAGCCGAGCTATTGCCGATGAAGTTGTAGTCTCCCAGGTAAGTGTTCTCACTGTTGTCACCCCAGGCGTAGAGACGACCGTCATCGGCCAGCACCAGAGAGTGAGCCGCTCCGGCAGTTATTCTGAGCACCTTTTTGCCAGCCAGGACGCCTGTCATATTGACAGTGGCAGATGTGACTGAGATGGTGGAAGCGGTCGTTCTCCCAAGCTGGCCGTAACTGTTGGAGCCCCAGCTATAGACCCGGCCATCGTCGGCTAGCGCGAGGGAGTGAAACTGGCCGGCTGAAATGTCAGTGATCACCGCTGTGGAAAGTGGCGGAAGTACCGTGATGGCATGGGGGACGGCGGAATTGACCTGAGTTCCGTCACCGAGCTGCCCAACAATGTTTTCGCCCCAGCTCAGGACCTCACCCTGATCTGTCAGTGCCAAGACAAAGCGGTTTCCTGCCACCACCTTCTTCACCCATTCATCAGTATTGACTAAGGTGGGCATCGGCACGGTTTTCGTGAACAGTCCACACTGCCCATACTCCGAGGCGCCCCAGGCGAAGATTTTTCCGTCAAGGGTCCACGCCAGGCTGAAGTTGTTTCCGGCGGCAAGTCCTACCACGGTTTTACCCGCAAAGGCAGCCATGGGAACTGCCACAGGTTCATTCATTGGGCGAAAATTCCCAGTTCCGAGCTGGCCATGGTCGTTGCGGCCCCATGCATAAATTTCGCCTACCGAACTCAAAGCCAGTGTGTGATACATCCCTCCCACCACTTGCTGAATCTGCCTACCTGCCAGCGCCCCCGTCTGATTCACCGTCACGGGTTTTGCCTGATGCGTTGTGCGTCTCAGTCCCAACTGCCCCACATCATCCAGCCCCCAGGTCAACACGCCCGCTCTGGCCACCGTGCTGCCCAGCATCAGAATGCAGAGGCAGTGAATCACGAGAATTTGATGGAATGTGCCGCGCAAAGCCATGTTTCGCCAAAGAATATCTAAACCCCAGCCTACGTCACGAAGAAAATCCCCACACCTAGGCACCTCTCAGAAAATCACAAAACTTACCATCTAGCAGAAACCCTAATTTCTTCAGCATCAACACATGCTGACACGCAAGGCACAATTAAGCACCACTGACTCCGCACCCTTAATGCGCCTACAGCCTCCTAAAGCTGCCTGATCCGCGAAATGTCAGCCAAAATAACGCAAGGCCAGCTCCCAGAAAGGCAGAAAGCGCAATAACTGGTCTGCAAGGCGCTCTAGCCTCGTTCGTATTGCTTTGGGTGATGTTTGCATACATCGCCACCTGTCGCATTCCCCCCGATGACACTTTTGTTTACACGCCCGCTTCGTCTGCTGGGTGGCGCTGCCGCCATTCTGAATGTCCATGCTGCCGCGCTGGCAGTGGACGCACCTACTTTCCCGCCGGAGCAGATCGAGTTCTTTGAAAAAGAAGTCCGCCCAGTGCTGGCGGACAACTGCTATGACTGCCACGGCGGCCACAAGCACGAAAATGGCCTGCGCGTGGACCTGCGCAGCGCTCTGCTGAAGGGTAGCGACTATGGCAAGGTGGTGGAGCCGGGGAATCCGGCCATCTCGAAGCTGATCAAGGCCATCAACCATGCTCCCGGTGTGGAGGCGATGCCGAAGAAGGCGGAGAAGCTGAAGCCTGCGCAGATCGCGGCGCTGGAGAAGTGGGTGACGATGGGTCTGCCCTGGCCTGCGGAGAAGGTGATCGCGGATACTCACGAGAAGGCGGACCCGATGCAGCACTGGGCTTATTTGCCAGTGAACAGGCAGTCGGGTGCCAGCATTGATGCCCTGGTCGGCTCCAAACTAAAAGCTGCCGGGCTCGACTTCGCACCGAAGGCAGATCCGGCCACGCTGTGCCGTCGCATCCATGTGACGCTGACGGGCCTCCAGCCGAGCTATGAGGACGTGCAGAGCTTCATCAAGGAACCGAATGCGGAGAAGCTGATCGCGAAACTGCTCGCCAGCCCGACCTACGGCCAGCGCTGGGCACGCCATTGGTTGGACGTGGCGCGCTATGCGGACACGGACGGCTATCAGGTGGCGGGGCGGAACATCAACTACCCGTATGCCTACACGTATCGCGACTGGGTGGTGAAGTCGCTGAACGAGGACATGCCGTATGATCAGTTCCTCATGCATCAGCTTGCGGCGGACAAGCTGCACCCGAACGAGCCAGCGCATCCGTCATTGGCCGCGCTGGGCTTCCTGAATGTGGGGGACAAGTTCATCAGCGACCGCAATCTCCAGATCGATGATCGCATCGATGTCGTGAGCCGCGGGATGCTGGGGATCACGGTGGGCTGCGCGCGCTGTCATAATCACAAGTTCGACCCGATCCCGAGCAAGGACTACTACGCGATGTATTCCATCTTCAACAGCAGCGAACAGCCTGAGCAGAAGGACCTGCCCGTGATCGGAAAGGCGGCGGACGAGGCCGCCTATAAAGACTATGAGGCCAAGGTGGCGGAGATCGCGAAGAAGGAGATGGAGTTCAAGACGGAGGTCTATCATGAGATCCGCACACCGGATCGCGTGAGCCAGTATCTAGCCTTTGCCCAGGAAGCGGCGGGCATCAAAGACCGCGTTGCCATGCGTGGTCGTGCGGGCCAACTCAAGCTGCGTGATACCGTGGCGGACAAGTGGGGCGACTTCGTCCAGCGCCATGCTTTGAAGGGCAAGCCGCATCCGGTGATGATCGCGTGGAAAGAGTTCTCCGCCATCCCAGCGGCCGAGTTTGCCACCAAGGCCCCCGTCGTTCTGGCCTCGCTGACGAAGCCTGAAAGCGGTCTGAATGCCGTGCCGCGCAACGAACTGGCGAAGCGCCCTGCGCCGAAGAGCTTCGAGGACATCGCTAAGATGTATGCGGACATCTTCCTCACCTGCCTGGACGGCAAAGAGCCCGACAACGCCGACTGGAAGCAGGTGCGCGAGATCCTGATGAGCGACCCCAGCCCCATGGCCGTGCCGGTGGAGCAGGCGAACCTCTTCTTTACCCGCAAGGATCTGGAGAAGGTCACGAAGTTCAGCAACGACCGCGTGAAGATCGAGTCCGAGCATCCCGGCGCTCCGCCACGCGCCATGGTCACTTTGGACAAACCGAAGCCCAACGACGTGCGCGTCTTTGTGCGTGGCAATCCTGCTCGTCAGGGTGATCCCGCCCCGCGTGCCTGGCTGACGATGTTTGGCGGCGAGAAGTTCACCGATGGCAGCGGTCGGCTGGAACTGGCGAAGAAGATCGCCAGCAAGGACAATCCGCTGACTGCTCGTGTGATCGCGAACCGCCTCTGGCTGCTGCATTTTGGCAAGCCCTTGGTTGGGCAGACGAGCGACTTCGGCGTGCAGACGCCCAAGCCAGCGCAGGCGGAGCTGCTCGACTACCTCGCAGCCTACCTCATGGACAACGGCTGGAGCCTGAAGAAGTTGCATCACCTCATCCTCACCAGCCGCACCTGGCAGCAAAGCAGCGAAGTGACACCCGAGAAGAGCTTAAAGGATGCCGATAACGATCTGCTGAGCCGCTACAATCGCCAGCGCCTCGACTTCGAGTCCATGCGCGATGCTTTGCTGCAAGCCAGCGCGGACCTCGATCTGGGCATCACAGGTGGCCGAGCCGTGCGTTACACAGAAGCCGGCGCAGACGCCCGCCGCAGCGTCTTCCTGCTCGTGGATCGCTACGATCAGCCGACCGTGCCAGCTATGTTCGACTTCGCGAACTCCGACAGCCACAGCCCGATGCGCTACGTGACCACCGTGCCCCAGCAGGCGCTTTTCCTGATGAACAGCCCCTTCATGAGCCAACGGGCCAGCAAGGCAGCGGAGAAAACGCCAATCAAAGGAAGCAGCATCGACTCCCAGGCTGTGACTGATCTCTACCACCGCGTCCTGCGTCGTGATCCACGCCCCGAGGAGGTCGAGATGGCTCAGCGCTTCATCGAAGACAGCGAGCAACTCCGCCGCCGCAGCAGTGCTTTTGTTTGGAGCTACGGCTACGCGAAGGTGGAGAAAGACGCCACCGGGCAACACAAGCTCGGTGCCTTCAAACCCATGCAGCACTTCGGCAAAACGGCGCAGACGAAGAATCGCTGGTTCCCCACCGACACCTTCCCTGACAAGGATTTCGGACATCTCTTCCTCGCCGCCAACAGCGGGCATCCAGGTCGCGACTTTGCCTCCGTGATGCAGTGGACCTCGCCTTTCGATAAAGAACGCATCCGCCTCAGCGGCGTGCTGAAACGCACCAGCGAAAAGGGCAACGGCGTCCGCGGTATGATCGTCTCCAGCCGCAGCGGCGTGATCGTGAATCACCTGTTGAAGCCCGTGGATAGCATCGACCTGAAAGCCGAGATCGAAGTCCAGCAGGGCGAGACGATCTCCTTCGTCGTCGATTCCGAAGCAAGCACCGACAGCGACGGCTACACCTGGATTCCCAAGATCGAGCGCGTGAGCACTGACGGCACTGCCACCATGATCACCAAGTCCGACACCGACTTCTGCGGCCCCGATGCCTGGCCCCTCAACCGCACCAAACCCCAATCCCCGCTCTCCCAACTCGCCCAGGTGCTCATGATGTCGAATGAGTTTCAGTTTGTGGATTGAGATCCAAGGCACACTTTCCAAACAACCCTAACCCAGGAGGTTTTATGTCCGCCACAGCTACACAAATCTGCCAGCAGTTCGAGACGCTTAGCGATGATGAGCGAATTGAAGTTTTGCATAGGCTTTGGCAGAGCTTTCCGAATGATTGGGAGGAAGGAGATGCTGGACTTGCACTGGCCGAGAGTCGCGACGCAGAGCTATCTGCTGGAACCAAAAAATTGGTGTGTGAAGATGAATTTCAGCGCCAGATGAAGAGCTTCAAAGCATCTCTTGGATGAAGATTGCCTACCATGAAGATGCCGTGGCAGACATCCAAGAAGCCATCCGCTACTATAGCGAGATCTCTTGGCGGCTTGTGGGGCACTTTGAGTCCGAGTTTCAAGGTTTCATCGAAAAGGTTTCAGGGAATCCCAATCATTACCACTTTGCGCCAGGACGCATTTATCGCCGTGCCAATCTCAGCCGGTTTCCTTACCGCATCATTTATCGAGTCGATGAAGAGGCAGAGACAGTTCTCATCATGGTCGTCTGCCACAACAAGCGCCATCCCGCGTATGGCATGAACCGCAACTAATCCCCCCATGTCCCACCATTCTCTCAATCTCGAAGACCACTTCCTCACCCGCCGTCAGTTGCTCAATCGGCTGGGCACTGGGCTCGGAGCCTATGCGCTCGGCGATCTCATGGGTGCCAATCAGGCTCAAGCAGCTGGGGTCGATGGCACGAATCCTTTTGGCGTGCGCCAGCCGCATCATGAGCCGAAGGCGAAGCGGGTGATCCACTTCTTCATGAATGGTGGGCCTTCGCAGGTGGATACATTCGACCCGAAGCCGATGCTGGAGAAGTTCGATGGCAAGCCTTTGCCGAGCTCGCTGAAGACCGAGCGCCCGACCGGCGCGGGTTTGAAGTCACCTTTTGCCTTCAAAAAGTATGGCCAGTGTGGTCTGGAGGTGAGCGATCTCTTTGGCAAAACCGCCGCGTATGCCGATGACCTCTGCGTCATCCGCTCCATGTATGCGGATGTTCCAAACCACGAGCCCTCGCTCGGCCTCATGAACTGCGGCGATGGACGCCTGCATCGTCCAAGCATGGGTTCGTGGATCACTTACGGACTCGGTTCCGAGAATGAAAACCTGCCCGGCTATATCTCCATGTGCCCGAAAGGCATGCCCACGCGCCGCACGAAGAACTGGCAGTCCGCCTTCCTCCCCAGCATCTACCAAGGCACCTACATCAACACGGAAGACACCGAGGTGGACAAGCTCGTCGAGTTCATCAAGAACGGCTCGCTCGATCTCAAGCAGCAGCGTCGGCAGCTCGATCTGCTCCATGCGCTGAACGAAAATCACCTCAAGCAGCGCCAAAACGATCAACAGCTTGATGCCCGCATTCAGAGCTTCGAGCTGGCTTATCGCATGCAAGTGGAGGCCACCGATGCCTTCGACATCAGCAAGGAGCCCGAGTCCGTGCGCAAAGCTTACGGCGAGAACGACTTTGGCCGCCAGACCCTGATCGCACGCCGTTTGCTGGAGCGTGGCGTCCGCTTCATCCAGCTCTGGACCGGCGCAGGCCAGCCCTGGGACAGCCATGACGAGATCCTCGACCACGCCCGACTCGCCAAAGACGTGGACCAAGCCATCGCCGCCTTCATGGGCGACATGAAACAGCGGGGACTCTTTGACGACACCCTCATGATGTGGGGTGGTGAGTTTGGCCGCACACCTGCAGTCGAGCTACCCACTCCCGGCGCGAATGCTGGCAAACAACGCGGTCGCGATCACAATCACTACGGCTTCACCTACTGGCTGGCCGGTGGTGGTGCCAAAGGCGGCTACACCCACGGTGCCACGGACGAGTTCGGCTTCGCCGCCATCGAAAACAAAGTCCACGTCCACGACCTGCACGCCACGCTTCTGCACCTGCTCGGCTTCGATCACGAACGCTTCACCTACAAGTATGCCGGCCTCGACTTCCGTCTGACTGGAGTAAGTGAATGCGGTGTGGTCAAAGAGCTGCTCGCGTGATCAGGAAGTCTTGTGCCGCGCGAGGTAGAGACGGCACTTTTCCTCACCCATGTATTTGGCGAGGAGCTTGGGCTCAGTCTCGGTTAGATCGACGAGGATAAGCCCGTCGATCACGGAGGAGAATTCCTTGTCCACGTTGAAGCTGAGAATCGTGCCACTAAGGCGGAGATAGTGCTTGAGAAGGACGGGGATACCTTTGCCATCTGTTTCGAGGCTGGAGATGAGCGCAGAGCAGTCGTCCACATCCTGGAGATCAGCGCTGATGAACTCGCGCATGAGCTTGCGGCCACGCAGGTAGCGGAAGGGATTGCGAGGCTTCACAAAGCTGGCGAGATCTTCATGCAGGCAGTTTTCCTGGAGGAACTCGACCATGAATTTGCGGCTCAGTTTGTCGTAATCTTTGCTTATGCTGACGGGGCCAAAGAGCTTCTTGTAGCCCGGGTTTCTTGAGATCCAGTGGGCGATTCCTTTCCAAAGCAGCGGCAAGGAGGAGAGGTTACGCTGGTAGTCTTTGGTGATGAAGCTGCGCCCCATTTCCACGGCTGACTCAAGGTTGGCGAGGAACGGCTTCTCAAAGGTGAAGAGCGTGTTTGTGTACAAGCCTTTCGGCCCGTATTCGCGGAGAATGATGTCAGCTCGCCCGAGCCGATAAGCTCCCGCGATGCATTGCTTCTGCTCATCCCAGAGAAAAAGGTGCTCGTAGTAGCGGTCGAATTTGTCTAGATCCACCTCCTCGCCTGTGCCTTCGCCCACCTGGCGGAAGGTGATCTCACGCAGGCGGCCGATCTCCTGAAGCGTGTCCGGGATTTCATGAGAATGAGCGGCATAGACGCTGAGACCGCCCTGGGTGACGAGGCAGCCTCCGCGAACTCGCACGGACTCCACCTCCTGAAGGATGCGGTCCCGATGAGCCGCAGCACGCTGCGCATCGATCGTGGGAGCATATTCGGGCTCTTGCTCAGTTTCAGGCGTGTTTCGACGGCGCTCGGCAAGGACGAGGGTATGAATTCGAAGGTATTTAGTCAGGGCCTCGTCATCCTCAAACTTGCGCAGCTTACCAAAGGGAATGGTGCTGCCGATTCTCATTTCCACTGAGGTGCCTGCTTGCTGACAAAACTCACGAAGCAGGAGTCCAGTGCGCAGACGAGGATGGATGACACCCGCGAGGTGGAATAGCGGACTGTTTCCTCCGGGGAAATAAACCGGGAGCACAGCCGCCTGAGTGCGGCGCACGAGTGAGCCGACATGGTGCGTCCAAGGAGCTTCCTCGATCCCCTTCCCTGGCTTATAGGCAGAGACTTCACCCGATGGGAAGATGATCATGGCCCCACCGGACTTTAGATGGGTGAGAGCGGCTCTCATGCCGTTGAGATTTTCCCTGGCAGCTTCTTTCCCGCCAAATGGATTCACCATGATGCCGTGCTCCTTCACCTCTGGCATGACGGTGAGCAGAGAATTTGTCATCACCTTCAAATCACGACGCTGCCTGCCCACATAGCTGGCCAGGATGCACGGATCGAGAATGCCATATGGGTGGTTGGCGATAACGATCAGTGGCCCAGTTTTTGGAAATTCGAAACCTGTGGGCAGATCCAGCTCACATTGCGCATCCAGCGATTGGACCACGCCCTCGAAAAACTCACCGCAGGTCTGCTGCTCGGGCGGCAGCTTGATGTAGCGCTCGTGAGCAAACTGGTAGTGCTGATCCAAGCCGCGTAGGCCGAGCACCCGTTCCACAGCCGGACCTAGCATGCGGTAAAGGGTGCGCTGGATGGGCGTATGAAGTTGCGAGCTAAGTTCGAATATCATGATCAGGGGATCATTGGTGGTGAGCCAAATTTGAGACTCCCCACAAAGCTGACTAAATCAAGCTCTGAAGCGTGACGGCGATGTCAGATATTGGGTGGGATTTGCGATGGCAATGTACGCCCTTACTGCCGTGGCGGGGCGAGCTGCTGATCCCAAAAGGCGGCGAAGCGTTCCCCAAAGGTCGGCTTGGCCGCTTTCCACTCATTTTCCACGAAGCTAAACCGTGCCCAGTGGCGGAAGAGATTCATCCAGCCTGAATTGTCCTCTTCGGAGGTCGTGCGCGCCAAGTCGAGATCCAGGTACACATTCTCCATGAGTTGGAAAAGCCGCTGACAGAGGAAACGGCCTGCGCGCTGCTGTCCGGGACTCAGCACTTCCAGAGGCCATTCCTCCAGCTTCAGGCGGCCCGCGAGACTGCTGCCGGGAGATGGCAGGATGATGCACTCCATCCAGTGCAGATCAGCCATGGTTTGCACATCTTTCCAAATGCCCACGAGGGTCTCCGTGTTCCGGACAAACTCCGTATCTGAGCCCTCTGTCAGCGGTGCCCAGTACTGGCGCAGCGTCGATGCGAAATGCTTGAGGAAATCTGCCTGATTGTAGCTCGGAGTGCAGGGCGAGGCCTTTCCGGCATCCAGCAGACCGGGGTGCGTCTGCTCCAGGAACATCACACTGGCTTCGAAGCAGGTCTTCGCAACATGCCGCCCCAGTTTCCGATAGCTCTCGAACTGCGACTCAGAGAAGAATTGATCCCCTGTGCTCTCGTGAGGAAAGCCAGGATTGGCCGCCCGATATTGCAGGAGGTCGGTCGGTTCGTCTCCGGTCCAGGAGGACTTCAGGTACACCAGCGTTCCGTCCTTCGTCCGGTCATTAAGATCATAGCAGATACGCCCGATAGCGCAGTGCCCACGGCAGGGGCCACCTTCGGTTTCTGGGGAGATAGACCGGGTGTCTATCTCCAGCCGCACGCCGAAGTCCACCCAGCAGCGACGAATAGCCGTCCCCAATCCGTAGAAGGTGTAGCCACCATCTTCCTCGGCATCGGACACAATAATCACACGGCAACGGCGGCGCACGAGTTCATAGAGGCCCAGGTTTTCAAAGTGACCACCATCGGAAAGATAGATGAAGGGATCTTTGATCGAGGCGCTGCCAAAAAGCTCCTTTACCACATACCAGCTCATCGGTTGGTAAACAGGTGGGCTGGCCAAATCCCAGCCCTTTGCGCGTGCTGGGTTCGCCGACCACCAGCCGAGCCTTGCATTGAAGACCGTGAGCATGAAGGCGATCAACGGTGCGGTATGGTAGCCCGAGTTCGGACTGGCCGCCGCGCCTGAGATGGAGATCGCGGCTCCAGCGGTCATCTGCCCGGCCATGTATCTCTCTGTCGGGCGAAAGCCCTGCCTCACCTGCTCCGTCAGCCCGCTGCCCACGCCCATGCCCATGCGCTCGAAGCCGCAGTAGAGCGGAGTCAGGGAAAATGACTCCGCCAGCCGCTCTGCCACATCGAGGTCAGGATTCTTTGAGGTGTTCACCGCCGTGTTCACGATCCAGAAAGGCCCGCGGAAAGAGCCCTTCATCTTGCGTTGCATCTGGCACAGCGGCAGGTCATCACCAAAGTCAAAGCCCGTGAAGAGCTCTGTCCGCCGGTCGCTCCCCGGCCGCGCCGCGCCGAGGTAGCAGCGCATCAGGCGGTTTCGGTAAAAGAGGTTCATGGAAAGCTCATTGATGTCCAGATGCGTGAGCGCGATGGCGAGCACGAGGCAAATGCAAACGATCAGCCCGAGCAGTGGCCCATCTCCCTTGATCAGTGGAGTGTAGAGCCATTCACTCCATCCGTTTGGCAAAGCCTTGCTCAGCCAGCGTGAAAGATCGCCCCAGTGCTCCGTCGAAAAGCGCATCAGCCCATCCACCAGACAGGCCACGGCCAGCAGCAGGCCGCTGAAAAAGAACAGAGGTGCCAGAAGCACCAGCTTCTCCTTCACGCCACTGCTCTTCATGCCGTTCGTACTCGCCCCACCCGCCAGCTTCAGGCCGATGCCAGAGGTCACCACCCAGGCCAGCATCGCCGGCAGACGCATCTCCAGTTGCGGCATCATCCAAGCCACAAGTTCTGGCCCTTTCAACGCTACCAGGCAGAGCACCAGAGAGGCGAGACTGACGATGAAAAGCCAGGCACCGATCCGCGCCCACCACTCCCGGAAGCGGTCATCGAGATCCTTTCCCGCCATGGAAATGCCCGCGCCGATGAGCAGCGAGTAAAAGAAAATGCACATCGGTGCCCCCAGGATCAGCCGCCACTCCAGAGTCGCCAGGAAACCCGCGTGACGCATGTGACCATTGCTGAAGCCAAGCTTTTGCGGCAATTCCATGCTCAGGATATCTAGCAGGAGACTGATCGCCGCATGGGCCAGCCCCAAAGTCAGAAAATAGACCACGGCAAACTGCGCCGCGAGACTCAGGGCAAACTTCACCAACCCTCGATAGCGAGGCGCGCTGCGGCACAGGATGCGTGTCACCACCATCAGACCGGAAACCATCAGGCAGAGCTGGCGGATGCGCTCATGCTCCCAGGCTTGAATGTGGAGTTCATACACCTCCATCAGCCCCCAAAGCAGCGCCGGGGTCATAAAGCCTACATGCATGAGCAGCAGAACCACACAGGCATCCATCCATTTTGTCTTTTCGCGCATCCAGCGCACGCAGCCCCGAAAGCAGCGCACCAGGAGCCGTCCCCAGTGGCGCTTTTCCAGACCCGCGACCAGCTTGCTGAAAAAGCCACGGATTCTCCGCGTCCTCGCCGATGGCTCGGCCACCCCCACGGCCGCTCTTCCTCCGCGGCTCACACGCATCAGACAAAAGCAGGCCAGAAGTCCAACGAGCCCCAACATTGCACCCTGGGTCAGATTCCATGTCTCCAAATTAGCCCGCCTGGCATCCATGTCCGCTTCACTCATCATCGGCAAGCTGGCACCTGAGATCAGGTCAAAAACTGGCAGTCCGGCATATGGGATCAGCATCACCAGCATCAGGAAAAGCAGCAGCAATACCTGCAGCGCCACCGTATTCCTCAGCCAGATGGAAAGGGCGGTCCATGTGTCTGCACTCAGAAAGCCGGACTGCGGCGTCAGGTAGCGCCCGAAGCGCCGCAGGTGCCTCACGGCCTCGTGTCCATCATCGAGAAACTCATCCTTCTTCTCCTCGCCACGGCGCAAGCGGTTCGACATAAACCAGCCGCCGATATAGCCGCCGCCGGAGACCGTGGAAAGATAGTCCACCTGATCCAGAAGCCCCTGGGAGCGCAGTTCCTGCATCACACCTAGGCCAAAGGTGGCACTGCGGATGCCGCCGCCAGACACCGCCAGCCCCACCGTCTCCTCCAGCGTCTCGATTTTCGGCAACCCGCGGTTCTCCCGCTGCGCCTGGATCTCCTTTACTTCATCGAGACGAACATCCGGGCAGGAGGGATCAGGATCACGGAAGCGCAAGGCGTGGTTCATACGGGCGAGAATGCTCGCAAAGACCGTCCGCCTGCAATCCTAATCTTTTCCAAGCCTGTGCGAGCTTCAGCCCAGGGCAGAGCGGATGGCATCCCGCCAATGCTCAGCGCGCTGCGCGTAGGTCTTGTCATCCGCCGCGTTTGTGATGCCACGGGATACATTTACCAGCAGCGGAGCATTACGACCTGTGCCTTTCAGTGCCGCCAGATCTCCCCCCTGCGCACCGAGTCCGGGAATGAGCAACGGCACATCCGGCGTGCGCGCCAGCACTTCCTGCGCAGCATTTGTCAGGCCCACCACCAGGCCCACTTGCGGACTCACCTGCGTCATCTCCGCCACGATCTGGAAGACTTGCCGCTCGCCACCTTCGAGCTTTTGCAGCTCGATGTCTGCCGCCCCTTTGTTCGATGTCACGCCGAGCAGATACAGCCCTTTGTCCGCGTATTTCAAAAACGGCTCCAACGTGTCACGGCCCATGTAGGGATTCAGCGTCACAGCATCCACCCCGAACTCCTCAAACGCCGCCTTCGCGTAGTAGCCCTGTGTCTCGCCGATGTCCCCGCGCTTCACATCGAAGACGATCGGCACCTCTTTCGGGACCGCCTTCAGAACCTCCGCCAGCATCTTCATCCCCTGCCATCCCAGCGCTTCAAAGTAGGCCGAGTTTGGTTTGTAAGCCGCCGCGTAGGGCAGCGTCTCCTCGATGATCCGCAGGATGTTCTGCTTCGTCTCCTCACCTGCCGAGTCAGCACGGATGTCCAGCCCCACGCAGAGGTTCGAGCCCGTGGCGGCGATGCGTTGCTCCAGTTTGTCGCGGAAAGTCATGATCGTAAATTTGGGAGATAGTGTTCCCAATCCTATGGAAAGACTAGCCACGGCAGCAAATTGGAAATGCCCTCATTACGCACAGCAGCCAGCGTTTTCCCGCCAGCTTCACATGACGAATCTGCAAGACGCACCGCGCCCGTTCTTTTTTCGTGCGTTTCAGGATGCGGTGTCTATCATCCCGCCGCTTTCCACCCAAAAAAGCCTTATCCCAACCCGTAATACACACCTTGATCCATGAGCAATTCTGCACCCAAACTTCATAACGCGATGTGGCCCGGCCTCGTCGGTAAAGGCGACGGCGAAGGCCAGGAGCCACCGATCAGCCTGGAGCGCATGCTCGACCTCACTGCCGCAGCCAATGTCAACGGCCAGAAGTTCGAAGGCATCGACTACTTCCTCTTCCTCCCTCACACCAATCCTGAGGCCAGCGACGACGAGCTCAACAAAATCGCCGACCTCATCGCCAGCAAAGGTTTCAGCGTCGGCTCCCTCGTCGCTCCCGTCTGGCCCGGCACCGTCGGTGACTCCGCCATGGGCGATGATGCCCAGCAGGAAAAATTCCTCAGCGCCGTGAAGATGGCCTGCCGCATCGCCAAGGTCTTCAATAACCATGGTGTCCGTAAATACGGCGTCATCCGCATCGACTCCGCCGAGTTCGGCGTGGCCAAATGGCGCGAAAATCCCACGGCCAGCACCGCCCGCATCGTGGATACCTTCAAGAAAGCCGCACAGATCGCCGCTGATCATGGCGAGCGCCTCGCCGCTGAAGGCGAAATCTGCTGGGCCGGGATGCACTCCTGGAAGGACATGCTCGATGTCCTCGAAGGCGTCGGCATGCCAAACGCCCTCGGCTTCCAGGCTGACCTTGCCCACACCTATCTTTACACCCTCGGCTACAATGCTCCTGAGCACGCCCTTCTCAAAGAAGGCTACAGCGACGCTGAATTCTGGGCCGCCTATGAAAAGATGACCGATGCTCTCCGCCCCTGGACCATCGACTTCCACGTCGCCCAGAACGACGGAACCGTCCACGGTGCAGGCAGCCACGACAAGACTGGCAAGCATTGCCGCGCTGACGATCCGAACGGCAAGCTCGACATAACCAAGGCCTCCGGTTACTGGCTCAAAGACGCCGCAGCCCGCGGCATCCAGCACATCTGCTGGGATGGCTGTATGTTCCCGAACGCCGTGCTCGAGACACCAGGCACCTGGAACAACATCCTCGACGCCATGATCAAGGTCCGTGACGCTCACGGCTGGTAATCTTTACCTGCTCCACCAAACATCCCTGACTTCATAAGCCCCGCCGCTCATACCGGCGGGGCTTTTTTCTTCCCCTTTCTCACATTGCCAAATTCAGCCAGTAGCCCACATTCAGGGCTTCCCCCCGCTCCAGGAATGCCCCAAGATCTCCCGTTTCATCTCGCCATCAGCCAGGCCTGCACCCAGGACCCGCGTTATCACCCGCTGGCTTATGAGTTCGTGAGAGATGCCCTGCATGTGGCCGTGAAGCATTACCGCGAAGGCCAGGACGACCAGCATGTCAGCGGGCAGGAAGTCCTCGAAGGAGTGCGGCTTCACGCCATCTCCGAGTATGGCCCCATGGCCCTGACCGTCCTTCATGAATGGGGCTTGGAGCGAGGCGAAGATGTGGGAAACATCGTTTATAACCTGATTGAGACTGGCTACTTCGGAAAGAACGACGGGGACAGTATCACCGACTTTGCCGGGGGTTTTGACTTTGAAACCGCCCTCAGTGAGCCTTTCAAGCCAGCCTCCAAAAAGCAAACTGCCTGAGTCCAAGGCATCGCGAACCCGCTACCGATTTAAAACGCGGGGATCACCTGAAGCAGCTCTACCTGGAAGATGAGATCGCTATTTGGCGGAATCTTGGTCCCTGCACCCTGGCCTCCATAAGCCAAGCGCGAGGGGATTTGGAGTATCCATTTGTCCCCTGGCTTCATCAGTTTCAAAGCTTCCGTCCAGCCAGAAATCACCTGGCCAACTCCGAAGGTCGCTGGTGTACCCCTGTCGTAGGAGCTGTCAAAGACCGTGCCATCCGTCAGAGCGCCGCGATAATGCACGAGGACGGAGTCAAAGGTGGATGGTGACCGGCCATCAGCAGGGCCGGCGGTGAGCACCCGATAGCGGAGTCCGCTCGGTGTCGTCACCACTCCTGAAGCATCCACCGTCGGTTCGGCAGGCCGTTGAGCTTGCACGGACTCTGAATCTGGCAATGGAACAGGCGGAATTCGCTCTTTTTTCTTCGGTGCCGTTTCACAGCCTGAGAAACAAAGCAGCGCGAGGAGGGAGACGAAGAGGGAAGTTTTCATGCGGATGGTTGGGTGAATGTGATCATTAACTGCCGATAGCAGACTGATTCAACGCCAATGGCCGAAAAGCACGTATTTCGCCAGAGTGAACGACCTCACACGCGGCGAAGCCGGTGGAGCGGCCCTGTGGTTCATTTCCATCTTGGCAGAACGACGCCCTGTGGGAGTATACCCACTATGAAAGCTGGAAACATCGGACTCTGGATTATCGCCGCCGTCTTCGCCTGGGCAGGCTGGATCATTCTCGATGTGTCCAGAGCTCCTTCGGGCGGAACTTCGTCGTCCATTTCAGCCGTAAAGACTTCGAAAGTGCCGGTCCTGGTGGAGTTTTACGCCGACTGGTGCGGCCCCTGCAAAGCCGTCGGTCCCGTCGTAAACCAACTCGCTGGGGAGGTCTCAGGAAAGGCCCAAGTCATCAGAATCAATGTAGATGATGCGTCCGAAGCTGCGAATGAGCACGGGATTCGTAGCATTCCGACGTTCATCGCATTCAAGAACGGCGAGGAAGTCCGCCGAGAAGTCGGGGCGATCTCGAAAAGCTTGATGCTCGAAATGCTAGGTTTGTAAAACCAGGCGTGTCACTGGGCCAAGCGCCGCTGGATCTCCAGAAGAATACCAGCGCAGCCGTCCTCCATGAGATCAATGACGTGCTGGAAACCTGAATCGCCGCCATAATAGGGATCGGGTACTTCGCGCTCAGAATGTCGGGTGCAAAATTCGCAGAAGTGGCGGATTTTGGCATCGTGTAGGCGCTGTGGATCTAGAGCACTCAGGTCCCGACGATTTTGATCATCCATGACGAGGATGAGATCATAGTGGGCCAGATCTTCGGCACGGACCTGACGGGCGATGTGGGAGAAGTCGTAACCCCGCTCAGCACCCGCTTTCCTCATGCGTGGATCTGCATGCTTCCCGGCATGCCAGCCAGCCGTGCCTGCGGAGTCGATGTGAATTTGGTCCAGCAAACCAGCTTCCTTGACCAAGCGATTCATGACGCCATCGGCAGCCGGGGAACGGCAAATGTTGCCGAGGCAGACGAAGAGAAGTTTGAATGGAGGCATTGGTTTATGTGGGATAACGGGGCAAGGATTAGCCCGGCGGGAGAATTCTTCAATCACCTGCCTGACAAGATGCCAATCCGGCATTGTCTGTGCTTGGAAGATGGCTAATGGATCAGATAATGTCCTCTCCAACTATGCTTTCCCGACTCATGCGTGTGGTCTTTGCCTCCAGCATACTGATGCTTGGCTCGAGCTGTGTGAATACATCATCGAGGTACAGCGGCCAGAGTCCAGGAGGAGGCTACTACATGGCATTATCTCCTCCCCGTTATGAGTTTGCTCCCTTTGGGCTCGTGAAGTTGGCAAAATCGAAGTTCCCAAAGATCAACATCCCCACCGTCGGAGATGGTTCTTACTGGCGCGGGGAAGGTGTCAATGGCAAACCCCGCATCCATATCGTGATCAGTGAACAGATGGCCTATTTCTATAAAGGGGACAATCTAGTTGGAGCCTCGCCTGTATGCACTGGCAGCGATCAATTTCCGACGCCAAAGGGCAACTTTAAGGTCATGGAAAAAGACCACGACCACCTCTCCTCACTCTATGGAGACTACATCGACAAAGACGGCAACATCGTGCAGACGCAAATCGACAACCGTAAGGACCCACGGCCACCTGGCACCACTTTTGACGGAGCCAAAATGCACTGGTTCATGCGTGTGACTGGAGCTGTGGGTATGCATGAAGGCTACCTTCCAGGCTATGCAGACTCTCACGGTTGCATTCGCCTCCCCAGACACATGGCGAAGATTTTTTATGAAAACACCCCTGCTGGGACGCCGGTGAAAATCACCAATTGACCTGCTACTGCTGGAAGATCACCACGACACTGGAAGTCGGGGAACTTGGAGAACTGTCGAAACCGAACCCGACTGTCTGGAGATGGCTGGCCTCTATGCCACTCTCAATCAATTGCTGGCGCACGGCCTGAGCACGACGCTCCGTGAGGGAGCGAGCGAAGTCCTCTGGCAATCCCGGGGCGACATAGCCAGTGATGAGGTAACGAGGCTTTCCACTGCTCCATTCGGCGGCGAGAGTGCCTAGAGCTTTGCGGTGTCCACCTGTGAGTGCGTAGGTTTCGCCAGTGAATACGAGAGCAGGACAAGCAGGCTTGAGCGCACCTTGCAATGGACTGGAGAAGCCATCGCGTGTGCCAAGGGCAAAAACGACGGTGGGCGTTTGCTCACGAGAAAGGCTGGGCATCACGCTACATGAGCTCGCAGCCAGCAAAAGGAATACGGAGGAAAGGAGAGGCAAGGTCTTCATGGCGGCAGCGCTCATTTCATCCAACGAGGCTCGGTGATCTGGCCGTGCTTTTCGAGGATGGCACGACGTTGGCCAGAAGCCAACTGGTGGACATAAAGCGTACCATGCTGAGCGTAACAAAGCGTCTGCCCGTTCGGACTCCATGATGGATGGGCGGCTCCGCCAGACTGGATGACTCGGGCGGGTCCGTTTGGCCAGCCTTTGACGACCACGGCCAGAGCACCGTCAATACGGGTAGTAAATGCCACACTTTTTCCATCGGGTGAAAATTCCGGGTCTGTCGAAAAGCTGTAGCCGGTGCGCCAACGCAAAAGCTTCGCTTCGGATTCGTTCGTCTCAGGCACTTCAGCGATGTAAAGCCTCGGCCCGCCTCCTCGGTCATCGGAAAAGATCACCTGCTTGCCGTCGGGATGCCAGGCTGGGCTGCTGGGCGCCCCTGTAGTATCACTGATGCATGCAGCCGTGTTGGTGTTTAGGTCGGTGACGAAAATCTCTGGATTGCCCAAAAAACTCATCACCAGTGCGATCCTCTGACCATCAGGCGCAAAGGCCGCCCCAAAGCTGGTGCCGGGTGTGTCTGTGACAGTCCGTTCCCATCCCTGCCCCAGGTCGAGCCATTGGACCACGGGGAATCCGCTGCGGTAGCTTGTGTAAGCAACGGCTGAGCCATCTGCATTGAGGGAGGGAGAGACAGCACCGTAACTGTGATGCGTGACTTGCAGCACCTCGCGCCCATCAGGGTCACAGAGGTAAACCTGCTTCATGCCAGTCTTGTCACTGACAAAAACGATGCGGCTCGTGGCGAGTCCTGGTTTACCGGTGATGGCCAGGATGACGTCATCCGCCAAAGCCTTCGCGTTCTCATCTAGACCTGGAGCAGCATAAGTGCGCTCCATGAGCTCTTTGCCTGAGGCATCTACCAGACGCCCGTTCACGCGTCCGCCTATGGAGCTGCCAGCGACGATGTAATCGGGCTTTTCATTCGTCAGAACAAAATCGCGGGAGGAGGTTAGCTCATCCAGGAGTGCCTGGCGTGCACTGCCGCCAGTGCCACCGCTGAACTCGCCGACTTGGATTCGCTTCTGTGAGACCAGGGGTTGACCTGCCGCAGTCTCAGACTTCCAAAACCTCATCCATCCGGGCAGAGTCAAAGCCTCGGCAGCCGGAGCTTGCAGCATGAAAAAACAAAGGAGGACGGGTAGGCGGACCATTTTCATCTACTCGATCAGGAGATTGACTCTCACAGGGTAGCGCTCTTTCGGGAAACTTGAAGGGAGAGTCTCACTTATCTTTGTCACTCGGCTTAAAGCCAGGCGAACGGAACTATCCATGTCTTCAGAGCCTGATGGCTTTTGCAGATAGGCACTCCTCACTGAACCATCCCTCCAGATAACCAGCTCCACCACCGCCCTTCTCTGGGCAGGAGGCACTTCGTCGATCGATGGTGGCTTCCATTCGCGCATAAGTGCCTGCTGGAGAGCTTGCTCCACGGCGTCCAAGCTTCCACCACCCACCGCTTGATCCACCCTGGTAGCCTCATTCAGCTTGGCAATGTCGAGCAGATTCAAAACTGGCTTGGTGCCAACATTCTCATTGATGAAGGAAAGGGTGATATACTTGTTGGCTGCCCTGCCCTTCCCCCCAGATGAATAGCTCTTACGCAAAGGTTTAGTGCCGGCGACCGATGGCGGAGGAGGAGAAAGAGATGCTTGAGAGGCCAGCGTCGGGCTGTCACCCGCCGCCATACCACCTGGAGACACTGGAGCTTTCGCAGGGACACTTGTCGGAGCAGGGGCAGATTCGCCCGTTTTTGCTGCCATAATTTGAGGCATTGGGGCTGACTTAGGTGGCTCTATGACTTCCGTGGCGGCTGGCTTATCTACGAGTGCCGCGACCGGTTGAACTGCTTTGGCCCCTGCCAACTGCGCTTGCGTTGCTCCAACTTGAGGCACCGACTTCAGCAGCGGGACCTGAGGTGAAATCACCGGGATGGGTGGAGGGATCACCGCTAGATTGGTGAGCATCTCCGCCACTGGAAGCCCGCCTCCAGCGGCATTGGCTGGCGTCATAAGTATGGGAGCGGGGATCAATCCCCGGTTGATTGGAATCGCTGGCCCAGGTGGTGCGATCACTTCTCTGCTGGAGGGTAATGAGGGGACCGGAGGTGCCATCGCCACCACTTGTGGGGGCACGATGGCGACCGGCTGGGGCTTCACCTCCGTGGACTTGGATTCAGCCAGAAAATCTGAGGGAGAAAACCACTTCTGGGAACTACCCGTCGCTGCTGCCTCCGGCTTCGATCTCTTGGGCAATAGGGGGAAAACAATCCAAATACACATCCCAATCAGCACGTGGACCAGACCAACCCCAACGAACGCTGGAAAAAATGGCTCAAGCGGGGTGCGGCGCGGATTCTCGCTCATGCTGATACTAGGGTTGTGTCGCGGTATCAGTCGTCACTGCGGTGTGGCGGATATTGGCGGAACGCAAGGCGTTCATGATTTCCAGAAGCGCGGGAGTCTTCAGTTCTGGTGGCACACGCACTAGCAATCCGAGGTTTGGGTCGGCTGCCACACAGTTCTTAAGTTCGGCAATCAGTTCGCTGTCATCGAGATTTTTACCCCCCAAAGACAGCTTCAGATCTGCCGCCACCGAAAGCTCGATGGTGCTGCTTGGAGCTTGCGCGGTGGTATCTCGAGAATCCTCGTGTTTAACTTCCCGCAAGACTGGCACGAGCACCAGAACCACCAGCAGCAGCACAAGCACCAGATCTACCAGCGGCGTGAGCTGCACTTCGGCCAGGAGTCCCGGCAATTGACGGCTGGAGACTCGTTTCATATCCGCGAAGGTCTGCGCTGTGAGGCACTGGGCGTGGGCATCGCTGGCGCACCCAGATTCCCCAAGCTGGGCAGCCCTTCCTCCACCTTCCGGTGATCAACAAAGTGCCGGTCAAACAGGCCGCTAAGCTCTGATGCAAAGTTGTCCATCCGCACGATGTGTCCGCGGATGCGATTCACGACACCGTTGTAGCCTGCCACACTCGGCATCACGACAAGGAGCGCAGCAATGGTCGTGATAAGAGCGGAACTGACGCCTGGTGCCAGGGATGCCTTGGAATCCAAGTCCAGAGCTGCGAACACATCCAGAAGCCCGACCACGGTTCCGAGAATCCCCAACAGTGGTGCCACGCTGATCACAGTGGCCACCAGCCCAAGTCTGAGTTCCAGCTTGTTCGCCGCACTTCCCACTGAGCGCTCCAAAGCATTGTGAACCGAGCCCATCTGGCTTGGGGTGATGCGTCCCGCACCTTGAAGGCGTGCCGAAAAACTGCGTCCGGGCTCTTCCTCGCCCACCAGATGGAATGCCAGCTCGCGGCAGGCCGAATGATAAAGGAAATAGAGCGGCGAGTGCTCCACTTGCTCTTTGGTCAGGTAAATCGCCAGCGGGTGGGGACTGTCATGAAATCCACTGAGAAACCGCCGGTTCGCGCGCTCCGTCCTCCTCAGTAGGTGCCATTTTACTAGCAGCGCCGACCAACTAAGCGTAGATAAAATAGCGAGTAAAATCAGAATCCCCCACGCAAAAGGCGTGATGTGATCCAGACCAAATTGCAGGCCGCTGAGTGCTGAGAGCGAGGATAGAAACATCACAGAAGAAGATGTAGCAGTTAATGAACCTTAAGTGTCTGGCGTCAACATTGGAATCGGCGATTCTAACTTTGCTTCTACAGAGAGCTCATCGCTTGCCAGGTCTTCAAATTCCACGGTCTGCGGTCAACAATCACCCTTAAATGCGGCAACGGCTGTAAACCCATGGCGGGTGATAAGCGTAGGATAGGCGCAAAAGAATTGCATCGGAAGACAACGCGTGATTTTTCTGCGCAAACGACTTCCCGACGGCGATTCTAGTCTGTAGTATTTTCCGAATCTCCCAACGCGCCCAATCATGGTACAAGATCTCTCCACCCTCACCGCATTCATCGACGGCGAACCGCTCCGCTTCGAGTCCGGCGAAACGCTGCTCAACTTCATCGATCGCCACAAGGGGCGCGGCTTTGTGCCGACGCTTTGTGATGCGCCGCAGCTCGAGCCGTATGGCGCTTGCCGCGTTTGCAGCGTGGAGGTGGCTTTGCAGGCCGATGGGCCGCGTCGTGTGGTAGCGAGCTGCCACACGCCTTTGGCGGCGGGCATGCATGTCTTCACCGAATCGCCGAAGGTGCGGAAGCTGCGCAAAAACATCGTTGAGCTCGTGCTCACGGACCATCCGCTGGACTGCCTGACCTGCGAGGTGAGCGGAAACTGCGAATTGCAGACCGTGGCGGCGAAGGTGGGCATCCGTGGCGTGCGTTATCCCGCTGGGGCGAATCATCTGGATCGTGCGAAGGACCATTCGCACCCTTACATGACTTCCGAATTGGCGAAGTGCATCAACTGCTCCCGCTGCGTGCGTGCTTGCGATGAAATCCAGGGCCAGCATGTACTCTCGATGCATGGTCGCGGCTTCAACGCGAAGATCATCAAGGGCCTCGACCAGTCCTTCGCGGACTCGGAATGCGTGAGTTGCGGTGCTTGTGCGCAGGCTTGTCCGACTTCGGCCATTAGTGACGTGTTCTTCTCGAAGTCCATCGAGGCGACGAAGAAGACCCGCACGATCTGCACTTACTGCGGGGTCGGTTGCAATCTCAATGTGTCCACAAAGGGCGATCAGGTGCTTAGCATCCAGGCTCCCGTCGATGCGGAGGTAAATCATGCGCACACCTGCCTCAAGGGCCGCTTTGCCTTCAAGTTCTACAATCACAAAGACCGCCTGCGCAAGCCGCTCATCCGTCAGGCCGATGGCAGTTTCAAAGAGAGCACCTGGGACGAAGCCTACGACCACATCGTGGCGAACCTCACCCGCATCAAAAACGAGTACGGTGGCAACGCGGTGGCTGGCATCTCCTCCGCACGCTGCACGAACGAGGAAAACTACCTCATGCAGAAGTTCATCCGCCATGTGATGGGCACGAACAATATCGACTGCTGCGCTCGCGTCTGCCATTCGCCGACCGCCTGGGGCATGCAGAAGTCCTTTGGCACCGGCGCAGCCACGAACAGCTACGAGGACATCGAGCACACCCGCTGCATCATGGTCATCGGCGCGAATCCGACCGAGGGTCATCCCGTCACTGGCGCACGCCTGAAGCAACATATCATGAAGGGCACACCACTCATCGTGATCGACCCGCGCAAGATCGA
>JAGKWZ010000314.1 GCA_021151605.1 Verrucomicrobiaceae bacterium | reverse complement strand
CTTCTCCACATCGCGCACGCTGTCGAGATACTCGTCGAGTTTCCGTTGGTCGCTGGCGCTGATATCGCGGCGCAAGTCCTGAGCATCGGCCAAAACGGCGTCGAGCACGCTCTTGTCGGCTGGCGAAGCTTCGTCTTTGAAGAGACGATCAAATGCAAGTGCGGGATACAACTCAAGTGGCGTGGGTGTTGTCGGCGAACTCCATGAGATGTGCGAGCTGTAGAGCATCGAGTAGTTCTTGTGCACCGAAGGGTTCGACTTCTCGCAGGCCAGCACAAGGCTCGGCACCTTCGTGCTGCGGCCATACGTTTGCGCGAGCAACTGATCGAAGCTCGTGCCCGAACGAATCTCCCCACCGCTCGCGATGGGCGAGCCGGAGAGCATGTTGCCCGTCTGTGAGCTGTGGATGTTTCCTTTGCGCGCCTCCTCATGATACAGGCCGCGCACGAAGAGCAGCTTCTCTTTAAATTCGTTCAACGGTGCAAGCACACGGCCAAGCTCCATCGCCTTGCCTTCTCCTTTGGCCCACCATTCCTTCGATTGGAAGCCATTGCCCGAGAAGGTCACGCAAAGACGCACGGGGGCTTCGCTGGCGGGTTTGTTCTTCTTGGGCTCATCGCCCCAGACATTGACGGATTCCATCCACGGCAGTGCCATGGTGACACCTGCTCCGCGCAGGAAGGCTCGACGGTTGAATTGATGGGTTTTCATATTCTTGAGGTGGTTTAGTTATGGACGACGTAATCTTTACCGCGCACTTCGCGGAACTGCGGGCTGCGGACGATCAATTCGATGACGGCACCAACGTTGTGATCGCCGGATTTGAGCTGGGTGAGCATGGAAGCGATCAACGGCTTGTCCGAAAGTTGCACGCTGCGCCCGAGGGCATAGCCGACCAGTTTTCGGCAAAACTGACGGAGGAAGTCGTCGCTGCGGTTGTTGAGCAGGTAACTACGCAAGCCGTCGAGTCCATCGACACGGGAGCCGTCTGGCAAAATGACCTTCGTGTCGGCTTTGCGAGCGCGCCCGATGGCATCGAAGCCTTCAAGAGCGAAGCCGAAGGGATCGATGCGGCGGTGGCAAGCAGCGCAGTTCGCATCCGAGCTGTGCTTCTCGACGAGTTGGCGTTCGGTGAGGCCTTCGGGAGGTTGCTCGGGGAGAATGGGCACGCCTTTGGGTGGAACGGGAAGCTTCTCGCCGAGCACCACTTCGCAGAGCCACGCGCCGCGCAAGATGCCGCTGGTGCGCGAAGCTCCGGCTTGTTTCGCGAGTGTGGCAGCGAAACCGAGGATGCCGCCGCGGCCTTCGGCGCGGAGGTTATTCACGCGCTGCCAGTCGGCTGAGGATTCTGCTGTCCTCAACCCATAATGCTCCGCGAGCGTGTTATTCACGAACGTGTGATTCGCATCGAGCAGCGAGAGCACGCTGCGATCATTCTGAAACAGGTCGATGAAGAAGCGTGTCACTTCTTCCTGCATCGACTCGCGCACGTTTATGAATGTGGGGAAATGGCGTTCACTTTTTTCATCGAGCGTGGCGACTTCGCGGACGTGCAGGTATTGACAGCCAAACTCGGTGGCGAGGCGGCGAATGCGCTCGTCCTTCATCATGCGTTTCACTTGCGCGGCGAGCACATCGGGTTCGTGGAGTTTACCTGTGGCAGCGAGTTGCGTGAGTTCGGCATCGGGCGCGGAGGACCAGAGGAAATAACTCAGGCGTGTGGCGATCTCCCAATCGCTCACGGGCGTGGCCTTTGGTCCCGGCGCGGCTTTTTCGCCGCGATAAAGAAATGCCGGCGCCACCAGAACTCGCGCGAGCATCATGCGCACAGCTTTGGCGTGCGGCATCTCCTGCGTGCGCAGCGTTTGATAAAGGGTGTGCAGTTCCTTCTGCTCTGCGACTTTGAGCGGACGACGCCATGCCTGTGTGGCGAAGTCGAGCACGGCCTGCACCTGTCGTGGCTCGACTTCGATTTGCAGCTTCTTAAACGCCTCAGCGCCCTGCTTGATCGGCTCGCGCATCGGCTCGAAGGCTTCGGGCTTGGCATCTTGCGTGGCAAACTGCCAGAGCTGCTCAAAGACATCCACTTGCTTCAGCGGTGACTCGCTGATGAAGCGCAAATCATCCCAGGCGCGATCCAACTCGCGTGAGTCGGCGTCATCCAGCATGAGGCGCTTCAGGTGGTCGTCCTCGCGAAAGAACAAAGTGAGCGTCACGACCTCATCCACCGGCACGATCCGCGGGTAGCAGAGCGCGATGGGGAAGAGCGAGCGGAACTCATCAAACGCAGTCTCAAAGCGTGCGCGGGCATCACTGGCGTCGTTCACGATGATCGGAGCGCTGTGCTGCGTGACGAGGTTGTTGTCGCTCCATTGGCCAGATTTCTGTGCAGACTCCGATTTGCCCGCCACGAGGCTCGTAGCGGCCAGGGGCTTCTCAGTGAGCACCTGCATTTGCACGCTGCCATTCGTTTTGGCGGCAAGTCTTCCGGCGACAACGAACTCGGTGCCTTTGGCGAGCACGGCGGGGATTTTCACTTCAAGAACTGAGGGCGCATTGGCTTTTAGATCGGAATAAGCCGTCTGACCTGACCGATTATTCAAAAATGGACGCAGCAGCGGTGAGTTGAGCGGAAAGTCTTTTTCCAAAAACTGCCGCACCTTCACCGCAAGCTCTGGGGTTGGCTTCTTCCGCATTTCAGCGATGGGCGCAGGCACATCCGGCGCGGAATCGAGTGTGGCAGGTTGGCTGAGGAAGTGCCATGCGCCGTGCGGATTGCCTTTGAGGATGTTCGGCGAAACATCTTTCGCGAGATCCCAGGTCTGGGTGCCATCGCTGAGCGTCAAATTGACGGCAGTGAGGTCGCAGGAGTGATTTCCATCCTTCGGGCCGATGACCAATGCGACGACCTGTCCGGCTTCAACGCGGACGTTTTCGAAAGCGCCGAGTTTGTAGAGTTGCTTGCCCTTGGTTTCGCCTTTCGCGAGCACCTCGCTGGTATGACCGCGACGGAGTTCGAGCGCGTAGGTGATGCCGTTTCCGCATTCCGAATGCGCGGCGGCGACATCGCCATGAATGCGCAACGCGCCGCCCTTGTCACAACGCCACGCGATGACCGAGGCACGCGTCGGCGAGGGGTGCGTGGCGATGCTGTGGCCCTTCATTTCGCCAGGAATGCGCACGGTAGCATCGGACGAGTTCGCGAGCACGCTGAGCGCCTGATCGCCCTGCCAGCCTTTGATGAAATTGTAGTCCGGCGTGCTCTTCATCTGCTTGGTGAGCAACGGTTCGAGCTTGGTGGTGCCGTAGCCGAGGTATTCGCGCCATGCGGCCATCAAAGCGGGATCAGCGCCTTCTTTGCCACTGGCGATGGCGTTCAAGACCGACTCCGTTTCCGCGATGATGCGGCTGCGTTGTGTCTCCAAGTGCTTCACGAGCGCTGGAAGGCCGCTGATGGGCAAATCAGGCCTGCCAGGAGCCACGAGGCGCGGATTCTCCCACACGACTTCATCATCGGTGCTGCCATCACCTGCATCTGTGGTGCTGAGGTAGAGCGTGACATCGGTTTCCGAGGCGAGTTTGAGCCGCATCTCATGTTTCGCGACCAGCGGTGTCACCGGCTCCTGCCAGGCCTTCGGTCCGTTCGCTTTGCCGATGTGGCCGACATTCGCGAAACGCCACAGCACCTTCTGCCACGGCTCGACATCCGCGGCGGTGAGTTTCTTCTCGCGAAACTTGGCCCGCAGCGGATCGAGCAACACGGACGGCTTTGTGCCCGTGAGTGCCTCGCGCAGCATGCCGAGATACTTGGCGCTCATGCCCTCGCTGCTCACACGGCCTTGCAGTGCATCGAGATACTTCGCGAGAGGCAGATGGCCGCTGCCCGTGCCGGTGTCGAGCTTGATGCCCTGAGCGACGGTTTGCGAGCCTGTGCCCGCAGTCGTGTGCTTAGCATAGATCGCCCGAATATTCATCAGAGCTTCGTCTGTCCAGTCGCTGGCTGACGTGCTCGGTGAGAAACGAACGCCCTCTGGTGTAAGGACCGCGTGGCTCGCGACATCCTTCGCCGCATCGAGATACTTCGTGAGCAACGCAGGCGACATCACCAGAGCTGCGCCCACATTGGTAAAGCCTTCACCTGCCGCACCATCAACCGGGAACTCCTTCGCCGGATCGAGCGACGGGACGCCGGTGAGATCACGGATCGAGTAAGTGTATTCCATGTTCGACAGACGCCGCAGCACCACCGGCCCCGGATCGCCCGCGCTGGCGAGCGCGATGTCATCCAGCGTGCCCTGCATCCAGTCCGTGAGCATCTTAATCTGCTCGGGTGACGGCTTGGGTTTGCCCTTCGGCGGCATCTCCTTGTCGCGGATCTGATCCAGCGAATGCTCCCACACGACGGGATCACGTTTCACGAGGTCGAGCGAAGTAAAGCGCTCCAAATCGAGATCGCCCTTCTGCTTCTTCGTCGAGTGACAGTCCAGGCAATACTGTTTCAGCACAGGCTGAATGGTTTGCTCGAAGACCTGCTTTTGATCGGCAAAGGCTGGCGCGGCCATTAACGCGACGCAGATGAGTGCGCTGAATGAAATATTCATTTTCATGCTTCCACCTCCGTCGTTGGCAGCCATTCACGCCAGCTCAGGATGTGCTGGCGCATGAGGCGTTCGCACTCGGTGGGTGACTTGGTCTTAAATGCCTCCACCACACCTTGGTGACTGCTCACGGTCTCCGCACGCGTGCCGCGCGTCTGGAGTTGCTTCGAGCGATGCAGTCGCCCCAGCCAAAGCTCCAGTTCACTGCGCAGCGAGAACCACAGCTTGAGCAGTCGTGCATTCCCCGATGCCTCCAGAATGATCTCGTGGAAATCGAGATCCAATTGCGTGACTTGAAGCAAGGTGGTGGCTTTGCTGGTGGCCTTGATGTTTTTCTCAAGACGCGAGCAGTCTTCGCGCAAGGCTGGTGCAGCCAATCGCGCCGCCACGGGTTCCAGCGCGAGACGCAGCACATACAGCTCTTCGAAATCATGCGGCGTCAGGTCTTTGACATAGGCCCGGCCAGTGCCGCTGAACTCCACCAACCCTTCGCGCTCCAGAGTGAACAACGCTTCCCGCACCGGCACGCGGCTGACGCCAAGCCGTTGTGCAACGGCAGACTCAGCGAGGAGATGACCAGGGGAGATCTCGCCATCGAGGATTTCCTGCCGGAGACGGGAGATGGTGATGTCGGAACGGGTGGTTGTAGGTGGAGGTAAGCTCATGCGGTATACCGTTTCAATACGGTATACTGTCAGCGCTCTTTCAATCCAGAACGTAAAATCATCGGTCGATCTCGAGAATGATAGGGACGCTGTGCTGAGCCACAGATGTTCCGACTCATGGTGGCCCATGCCGTTTCACAAACCGCAATGATCACCGCGTGGTGAACTGATGAATGGTCGTCGTGCGATAGGTCTCACCGGGACGGAGGATGGCCGTTGGGAACTCGGCGTGATGAACGGAATCGGGATGATGCTGGGTCTCCAGGCAGAGGCCGTGGAAGCGGTCATAGCCTGCGCCGTTTTTGCCCTTGAGCGGCGTGGTATAAGTGGCGGTGTAGAGCTGGATACCGGGCTGGTCGGTCAGGATTTGCATCACGCGGCCGCTCTTGGGCTCATAGACCTCGGCGGCGAGGGCGGGCTTTGTCTGCGGCTTGTCGGCGAGAACGAAGGCGTGGTCGTAGCCGCCGATGGAGATTTGATCGAGGCGGCTGCCGATGATTTCGCTCTTCGTGAAATCAAACGCGGTGCCAGCGACGGGCAGCAGTTTGCCCGTGGGCAGCAGGTCGGCATCGGTTTCGAGATAGCGCTGCGACTGCAAAGTGAGCCGATGGTCGAGCACGGTGCCGCTGCCTGCTCCGGCGAGATTGAAGTAAGTGTGGTTGGTGAGGTTGATGGGCGTGGCTTTGTCAGTCGTGGCCTCATACTCGATGACAAGCGCATCCTCCTCGGTGAGCACATACAAGACGCGGGTGTTGAGATTGCCGGGGAAGCCCTGGTCGCCGTCCTTGCTGAGGTAGGTCAGGCGCAAAGCAGGTCCGCGTGGGTCAGTGATGATCTCCGCTTTCCAAATGACCTTGCTGAAACCCTTCAAGCCACCGTGCAGGTGGAAGTTGGTCTTCGGATGCAGATCGAGCGTGTAGGACTTGCCCTCGAGGTCGAACTTGCCGCCCGCGATGCGATTGGCCACGCGCCCGGTGATGCAGCCGAAATACACGCCGCCGTTGTGCTCCTCGTATTCGGCCACGGTGTCGAATCCGAGTGCGATGTCGCCGAGCTTGCCCGCGCGGTCCGGCACATGCAGTTCGTTGATGATGCCGCCCAGGGTGATGACCTTTGCGGCAAGGCCATGCTTGTTCTTCAAGGTGTAACGCTCGACGGATTCGCCATCGCGCGTGGTGCCGAAGTTGTCTTTGGTCACATCGGCATGGGCCGAAACGAGACCGACGGCGAATAGGACGAGGAGAGTGAAGGTGAGTTTCATAAGTCGATTTGTGGAAGGGTTCGTGATTGCTCAGCACCAGTGGAAGCCGTCGTAGCCTTCGCCCAGCGGCGCGAGCAGTAGGGCGGTGA
>JAGKWZ010000313.1 GCA_021151605.1 Verrucomicrobiaceae bacterium | reverse complement strand
CGGTCACCTTCAACGGCACATCCATGAGCCTTGGCAACTCCACCTCGGACGGCCAGTATTCATGCGACTCCATCTGGTATCTGAAGCTTGGAACAGGGGTTCAACTCCCCTCGCCTCCACCACCTTGATTTTCAACGAGTTAAGGTGGTGGAATGGGGAAGGTAAGACACAGGGTAAGACATTGACGCTAATAACTTTGGCGGGGGGAGGGGGTGCGGGCTGCGACCTGGCGCGGTGCCATTATATCCATTCTGAGGGGCAAAATTTTTTGCTATAGGCGGCGCTGGTGGGGTGAGATCGAGCCGGAAGAAGGGAGAGAGACTCTCTTTCTTTCTCTCTGAGTCCTGGCTGGCTGCTTTCTTCTTTCCATGCGCTCTCCCGAGAAAAGCGGCTGGATGGAAACCGGAGCAGCGGGCGAGGCTTCCCCGGCCTTCATGCGAATGTGACACTTCTGATGGAAGTAGTAGAGTGAACCTATGAAAGCTCATCATCTACTCATGTTCGCTGCGTTGCCGGGTCTCCATGTAATCATCTACTTCCCTCTGTCGTGGCTTGGCCTTACCGGTGCGCACGGTTATGCCATGTTTGGTGGATTTTTCCTGTGGTTCTGGGCAGTGATGAAGTTTCCAGAGCACATGAAGCAAGAGCAGGGCGGGAAGAATGAATGAAGATCCGATGTGCGGCAGAGCACGGGGGAGCTTCCCCGGCCTTCGCGGAGATCATCGCAGTTAGTCTTTCCAGCCTCCCGCGCCGCGCCGGATAACTCTGATGGGTGCTATTGCATCTGCATCAGGGTGCAAGCATGTTCTGACTGTCCAAGGCTTCCGCATGGCACTGGATGGCCTAGAGAACGAATCGGCAAATCAGACCAAACTCACCACCATGTTTGATCCTCGCAATTCTACGACAGATCAATATAGAGCTGACTGGAGTATTTCGGATCAATCAAGCCAAGCCTTGGCTTTGGCGCAGTTGGCTCTCACGATGGCTAAAGCAACAAGTGGTAGTCAAACAAACCTCGTCGAGGATGCCACACGCTGCTTGCCCGGTGCGCATCGCTTGTTGAGGCGTGCCCTTGCAATCATTCACGAAACACCTTTGGACGAGGAAGATGTGCCAGAGGAAAAGTTCTACACTTATGACGAGCTATGCAGCGGAGAGACCAAAAGCGATTTGCCCGTTGGTAGGCTAGTATGGAAGCCATTAGCCAAGGAGGGGAGTAGCTTCCGAAAGCTCTTGATCGAGTATGCTCAAGCGACTGTAAGACGCGACCTAAAATCAGAAAGGCCCTGCCTCGACGAACATCTTTGCGACATCGTCGTGTCATTTGAAGAGGGCAAAGAAGACCAGCGCGGATGGCTCATCTACTGTATCTCCAATCAGCAATACCCTTCTCCTCATCGCATTACCCACAACGAGGCTTGTGATCTCGTTAATACTGCGTGCCGACGTATGCCGAAAAATGGCAAACGAACCATGCAATGGGCGGAAAAAATGATAACCGAAGGCGCTGCGCGCATTGCAGATCAGCGTTATAAATGCTGGATGGCAGAGTCTAAAGATGGGGGCTTGTCCGAAGATTTTGTCGCGAGGCTTATTAGCTTTCGGTCTAGCCGTGACAGACTGAAAGGCAATCGGACAAAAAAGAGGGCCTGATTTTGTTAGCCCAAGTCTGGATTTTCTGCGCAGATTTCTGGACTATCTGAATGCAGTTCAGTTTTAACTTTGCCAAAATCTAGTTGGATTCGACACCCAGTTTTGCGCGCTATGATTGTCCGCCGTCATGCAAACACATCGGCGACATCCATCAGCGAATCAGGCCAAGGACGGACCTATTTCGACCACTACTAGCCGTCCATCTATCGCCGGAAATCTGCCGCAGGGCATGGAGCGGCGCTTTGATCAGGCTCCTATCCATGAGGCGGAGTTTTTGCGCCTGCCATCGGTCAAAGGGCGATGCCGATTCACGGGCTTGAGCCGTTCTGGTTTGGTGTCGGCGGCGAAGGCTGCGGGGGCGTTCATTTCGGTGCGGCTTCCTGGCCGTGTTCGTGGCGCGGTGCTCATCGACAAGGAAAAGCTCACGGCTTTTCTACGAGCGAGCGCAGGCACGGGAAAGGGGGCGGGTGATGAGTGAGGCCACACACACGAGCGGGCCGAATCTCACGATTGCCGACTTGAAAGCGCGGCTGCGGCTGGATGAGGCATGGCGGCTGCTTGGCCTTCCCGGTGAGCCGGGCAAGTGCTGCAAATCACCCTTCCGCCCCGAGGAGCGGCACGCGAGCTTTTCCGTGTATGCGGAGGGCACGCGGGCCAAGGATCACGCGACGGGTGAAACCTTTGACGTGGTGGACTTCATCAAGCACGCGCTGGACTGCGATACTGCGGGCGCGGTGCGCTGGATGCGTGAGCGGCTGGGCGAAGTCTGGCAGATTCCGCCACCTCCGAAACGTGAACCAGAACGGAAGCCGAAACCCTGGCCGGCGATGAGACGAGGCACGGCGGAGGAACTGACGGCGCTGGCTCGACTGCGGGCGTTGCCTGTGCCTGCGGTGAGGCTGGCGGATGAGCGCGGGTTTCTCCACTTTGGCGAGCAATGGGGGCGGCCTTTTTGGAGCATGACCGATCAGGCGCGGCGCTGTGCAGAATTGCGCTGCATGAATGGCGAGCCATGGCCCGGCTTTCGTGAGGTGCCTGCACGCAAGGCTCATTGTTTCGGGGATAAGGCATGGCCGCTTGGATTGATGGAGGCGGAGGCTTTCCCGAATGTCCTGCTTGTGGAGGGCGTGGGCGATTTCCTGGCGGCTCATGCCATCATAGATGGCGAAGGCCGAGGCGCTGATGTGGCGGCTCTGTGCTGTCTAGGGGCAGCGGTGAAGCTGACGCCGGAAGTGGCGCAACGGCTGGCAGGCAAGCGGGTGCGGATCATTCCTCAAATGGATGAGCCGGGCCAGAGAGCGGCGAAGCTCTGGGCACGCAGTCTGCGCGATGCTGGCGCTCGTGTGGATGGCTTCTCTCTGGTGGGAATCCATGATGAAGCAGGCCAGCCCATCAAAGACCTGGGGGACGTATTCGCGAAGGCGAGCGAGGCAAGTCTGCGGCTGAATCCTCAACTGATGGAGGTTTGCCCATGAGTGCCGCAGGCAAGGGCAAGAAGGCCGGGCCGTATGAGGTGCTTGATGATGAATCCGCGAAGGCCACAAGCGCCACTTCCATGCATCCAAGCAAGCCTGGGGAAAATGGAATTGGAAAGAATCCCACAGGCCAGCCAACCCGCAAACCCGTGATTAAGTGGCTGACTCCAAAGGATATTTTCGAGTTCAAACCTCCTGCTGATTATCACATTGTCGGAGACAATTTCATCTTCCGAGGCGGAATGACGATCATCGCCGGAGCAGCAGGAGCCGGGAAAAGCAGGGCGCTCACCTGGCTGGGACTGTGTGGCGTGTCTGGAGGCTCTTGGTTCGGCATGAAGACGCATCGGAAATTCAAGACCATGCTTTTGCAGTCGGAGAACGATGAGGTTCGGTTACAAGATGAACTGCGCGGCGCGGGTGTGGGCTGGGAGGAGATCCAGGATTACCTGAGAATCACCCGCATTCCGCGCTTTGGCATGAATCTGGCAGACACTCAGTTTCAAGACCAACTAAGAAGGGACATCGACGAGTTTCGACCCGACGTTTTCGGTGTCGATCCTTGGAACCGGTGCGTGTCAGATGGGATGCAGAAAGACTACCGGGCAGCTATCGACGGCCTGTATTCCATCTTTCCCGAGAAGATCGAGGATCAGCCATGCCTTGTCATCGGCTCTCATACCAGGAAGCCAAAGGAGAACGAAAAGGCGAATGGGCGCGAACTGCTTAACCTCATCAGTGGCAGTCTGATTCTCGGCAGCGCCGCCCGTGCGGCGATCTTTTTGCAGAGCGTGACGAGCAATGAAACCGACAAGCGGATTGTCGCGACCGTAGCCAAATGCAACAACGGCCTTCTGCCTCAAAGCACAGCGTGGGAGCGTGCGAATGGTCCTTTCAAGCCTCTGCCCGAATTTGATTTTGTGGAATGGCGCAAAAATAACGAGGGCAGCAGCGCAGGCGGACACAATGAGAAGATCACCGAGCAACACATTCGCGACGTGTTCGCCAATGGGCGGGAACGCTCCAAGCTGGGAGATGCGGTGCGGCGGCTGATGGCATTAACGTCATGCAAAGACAAGGCGGCTTATGCAGCGCTTTCAGCTAATGGCCGCTTTGCCCATCTGCTCAAGATCGAGGGAAAAGAGATCGGGCTGGATACGGATTTTTGGGCAGTGGACACAACTGAATGAAAACGGTTAAATCACTGGATGTTGGTTCCGTCCCCTCTTACAGCGGCGGAATGAAAAGGAATCTAGTTATGCGGGAAAGGCACTTTCTTCTTGAATCCAAGTCCGAAATCCGCAAAAAAGAGATGCAAATTCTCGAATACGCCTTGATTATTTACTTCAGTTAACCATTCGCCGTGACTTACGCCACCAAACAACTCACCGAATCCCTCCAGGAGTTGACCTCGCAGACGCAGACCAAAGGTTCGTTCACCCGCAACGCGCCGAAAACCATCGCAAAGGAGAGTTTTCACCTGTCGCTAGAAGTGCAGACGTTTCTGGACACGCGGCGTGACCACTCGGAGCGTTCTCGCACCGTCAACGAGGGCCGCTACTAATTTCGTGCCTCGTGAACTTTCGTTCGTCTATCGGAAGTGTCAGGGAATGGGTGGACACTCGGATTGAGTCGGGCTTCTCGAATTTCCTCTATGTAGATCGCAAGTTCCGGGCGCATCCAGTCCTCCGCAGGCTGTTCTCTCTGGCTCGCAAGTTTGACTATAAGTCATTGCTGGTGGAAACCATCGCCGAAGACGATTGTGCCTTGCTGACCGTGGAAAATGCGGCGCTCCGCCTTCGCAAGCCCGACTTCATAAGCGCGGAAGTCTATCGCCTCTCGTTCTGGAAATCTCCACCTGATACCGCCCCTGAGCCGTCGGATTTCATTGGATACGCCATTTTCAAAGAGGACCGTTTCGCCAGCCTCCCGCGGCCTGAATGCCATGTTTTCGAGTCCGTGTTTCCCACGGTGAGAGGCCGCGAGGAAAACAACTTCGTACATTGCCAACGATCTTACGCCGTGAACACAGCGGCGGGCTCGTTCAGTGTACGCGGAACGCTTTACGCGCAGCAAAACGACTGCACGTTCGTCTGTGCCCACGTCGCCCTTCGATCTTCCCTCGCCTGCATGTTGCCCGAGGGTGACATTACCTATGCGGAAATAAACGCCCTGGCTGGCGTCGATCATCAGACTCGAATGGTGGGAGAGAATCGCGGGCTAGGCCCCGACGACATGGAAGCCATCATCACTGGGAAGGGATTTGCCTTCGAGAAAGTTGCCCACGAACCACGCAAACAAATCGTGCTGCCCACCGAGTTTCAGCGAGACCTCTACGGCTTGATTGAGTCCGGCTTCCCCGCCTTGGTTGGCTTTGAACTGGATGACCCGAACCCCGGCCCCAACGGCTCTGCCCGTCACATTATCCCGGTCATCGGGCACACGTTCAATGAAGATGCCTGGGTGCCCGATGCGCAGCGCAATTACTTCGGCAACCAGCTCCGCTACTTCTCCAGCGAAAGCTGGCTAAGCAGCTTCATGGTTCACGACGACAATTTTGGCCCTTACTACTGTCTCCCTCGCCATTTTTTGAAGCAGGACAACTTCCGTCTCATCCTCGGAATCAAAGACCGGGCCACGGCGTTCGCCGCCGTGGATGCGGAAGCCACGGGCTTCAATTTTGTCTCGGCCATCGCCCGCACGATCACGAGCATTGGGCAGGACTGGTTCGACCGGTTCAGCATCTACGCCCGCAAAAACATGCTGGTGATGCGCACGCAGCTTGTGCGCAGGGAGCATTACGCGGAGCACCTCGCCAGCATTCGCGATTGGGAGAGTAATGCGTTGGAAACCTCCATTCACGCCAACATTCTGGCGCGGCTGCCGGATCGGTTTTGGCTGGTGGAAGCCAGCGCACCCGAACTGTTCGGCACCAGCCGTCGCAAGTTCGGCGAGCTGATCATTGATGCCGACGCTCCCTTGCCCACTCCGCTGACTTTCGCTCCGCTGCACCTGGCTCGACTGCCCGGCCTCATCGTCATACCGAATCAAGGCTCCCTCGAAACGTCGGACACGGACCTGCGCGGCCACACGCCGCTGTTTGCGATGCCGTTCCCCGAGACAACGAAATGACCTCCGTGCTTGTCAGCGCACAGCGTAGCGTCTTAACTGGCGTTTCATGCCAACACTCGACTGGATAGGAAAGCAGGCCGTCGTCCGCCATCACGCGGAGGTGCCCTTTCATTTGCTCAAGGAGGAGCCGGAGCTGTCATGCGGGGGCGAGGCGGGTGCGGGGAATCTCATCGTGCAGGGGGACAATCTGAAGGCGCTCAAGGCGCTGCTGCCGCACTACGGCGGGCAGGTGAAGTGCATCTATATCGACCCGCCTTACAACACGGGAAATGAGGGCTGGGTTTACAACGACAATGTAAACTCGCCGGAGATCAAACGCTGGCTGGAAAGCGTCGTCGGCAAGGAGGGCGAAGACCTCACCCGGCACGACAAATGG
>JAGKWZ010000041.1 GCA_021151605.1 Verrucomicrobiaceae bacterium | reverse complement strand
ACCGAGCACTCGAAGCCGTAGGTTCTGGCGTGAAAATCATTCGAGTCATCATCGCTACCGCTTGCCTGCCTTTGGCAGGCGCGTCGCTTCATGGTGCAGATCTGTTTTCATCGAAAATTGAGCCGATCCTCAAGCAACGCTGCTTTGAGTGCCATTCGCATGAGAAGAAGATGAAAGGCGGGCTGACGCTCGATTCGAAATCAGGCTGGGAACAAGGTGGGGATTCGGGGCCTGCGATTGTGGCGGGGAAGCCGGAGGAGAGCTTGCTGATCAAGATGGTGCGCTGGGCGGATCAGGATCATCAGATGCCGCCAAAGGAGAAGCTGCCCGCATCGGAGATCGCGCTGCTGGAGGAGTGGATCAAATCGGGCGCGTCTGATCCTCGGGTGCTGGTGACGCGGCCAAACGCATTGGATTGGTGGTCGCTGAAGACGCTGCCAAGGAAGGGCGTTTTGCAAGCGCCCCAGGCGGTTGGAAACCGCCTCTCCTTGAATCCGATAGATGCGTTCATCGGTGCACAGTTCAAGGAGCGGAAGCTCAAGCCATCACCGGAAGCAGATCGGCGCACGTTGATCCGTCGCGTCTATTTTGACCTGCAAGGACTGCCGCCTTTGTTTGAGGAAGTGGAGGCGTTTGTGAAGGATGCGGACCCGAAGGCTTATGAAAAGCTGGTGGACCGTTTGCTGGAGTCGCCGCGCCATGGCGAGCGCTGGGCTCGGCACTGGCTCGACACGATCCACTTCGCAGAGACACATGGCTGCGGGCATGATTTGCCGCGCGATCATGCGTGGCGCTATCGGGATTACGTCATTGCCTCGCTGAATGCGGACAAGCCGTGGGGGCGATTCATACGTGAGCAGATCGCGGCTGATGCGCTGTTTCCCGATGAAGCGCAGATCATCCCGGCGCTTGGGTTCCTGGGCGCGGGTGTCTTTGATCACAGCGCTTATCAGACGGCTCCGACAAACTTTGATTACCTCGACCGCGATGACCTCGTGACGCAGACGATGGGTGCCTTCACCAGCACGACGGCGAACTGCGCCCGCTGTCATGCGCACAAGTTTGATCCCATCACTCAGGAGGACTACTACGCGCTGCAAGCCGTCTTCGCGGGTTTGATCGAGGGCAATGTGGCCTTTGATGAGGACAAGCAGATTGCCCAGACGCGGAAGCGCTGGCAATCGCTGCTCGCGGCTGCTGAATCGAAGGATAAGGTCGCGCTGCTCGGCGCTGAAAACGCGGCTCTCGTGAGCGAGTGGGAGAAGAAACAAGGCCCGGCGGTGAAGTGGTCGGCGCTGACCTATGAGAGCTTCATCAGCACCGATGGCTCCACTTTGAAGCGTGATGGCGAGGCGATCTCGTCATCTGGAGCAAAACCGGACAAGGACACCTACGTCATCACGGCCAGCACATCGTTCGCAAAGATCACCGCGCTGCGGCTCGACGCGCTCTCGCATGATTCGCTGCCGCAAAAAGGTCCGGGGCGTCAGGACAATGGCAATCTTACGCTCAGCGAGATCGAGGCACAGCTTTTCGACCCCGGAGCCACGCAGCCGGTGAAGCTGAAGTTTGCCCGAGCCACGGCGGATTTCGATCAGCAGGGTTGGACCTCGGCGATGGCCATTGACGGCAATGTGGCGACCGGTTGGGGCATTCATCCGGCGGTGGGTGCTTCGCATCACGCGGTGTTTGAGCTGGCGCAGCCGTTCACGCTGAAGGCGGGCGCGAAGCTGACGATCTCGCTGAAGCAGTTGTCGGGCAAATCGCATCTCATCGGCCTCTTCAAGCTCTCCGCCACTGACGAGCCTGCCGCACGCGCTACTGCCATGCCAGCGCTAGCACAGGAAGCGCTGAAACTGCCTGCGGAGAAGCGCAGCGAGGTTCAGCGCATCACTTTGGCCGCACATGCGCTGCGCCAAATCGCGATTGATGAGATGGCAAAGCTGCCCGCGCCCGTCGAAGTCTATGCGGCGGGTAAAAAGGCGGATGTGCTGCTCGCTGTCGGCAAAGGCACGCCCACCACCTACGCGAAGGCGAAGACCGTGCAGGTGCTGAAACGCGGCGAGTTCGACAAACCGATGAAGGAGACCGTGAGCGGTGCTTTGAGCGCGATTCATGCCTTGCCTGCCCGCTTCACCGAAGCCCATGCAAGCAGCGATGAAGCCGCGCGACGTGCCGCGCTCGCAAACTGGCTCGCGGATGAGAAAAATCCGCTCACCTGGCGCAGCATCGCGAACCGCGTGTGGCATTATCATTTTGGGCGTGGCCTCTGCGACACACCGAACGACTTCGGTCGCATGGGCGGTACGCCATCGCATCCTGAGCTGCTCGACTGGCTCGCGTGTGAGCTGCGCGATCACGGTGGCTCGTTGAAGCATCTGCATCGCCTCATCGTGACCAGCGCCACTTACCGTCAAAGCAGCGAGCACCGCGAGGACGCGGCGAAAGTCGATGGCGACAATCGTCTGCTCTGGCGCATGAATCGCCTCCGGCTCGATGCGGACAGCTACCGCGACTTTGTCGTCGCCACTGCCGGTCAGCTTGATCTCACGATGGGAGGCCCGAGCGTGCGGCAGTTCGTCACAGGCCCGCCCGTGCAGCTCACGCCCACGCTGAACTACGACGCCTATGACTGGTCCGCGCTGCCGAAACACCGCCGCAGCATCTACCGCTTCGTGTGGCGCGGCGTGCCTGATCCCTTCATGGACACGCTCGACTTTCCTGATCTCGGCATGCTGGCACCGGCGCGCAGCTTCTCCGCTTCATCGCTGCAATCGCTCGCGCTCTACAACAACAGCTTCGTCCTGCACTTCAGCAGCGAGCTGGGCAAACGAATCACTACGCCCGCCGATGCCATCCGCCGCATCCTACTGCGCGAACCGACGGCGGATGAACTCCACGACATCACCGCATACGCGCAGAAAAACGGCCTCGCTGCCCTCTGCCGCGTGCTCATCAACAGCAATGAGTTCCTCTTTGTGAACTGAACCCATGAATCATGAAATACATCCTTAACCTCGATCCCGTTTTGCGTTTGGCGATAACAGTCTGCGCCGCGTCATTGATGAGCACCGCCGCCGCTGCCGATGACTCGCCGCTATGGGATTTGTCACGAAATGACATTCTCCCCGCGCTGCGGTCGGGAGCCGTCGAGAAGGTGGACGGCGCAGTCAAGCTGCGGGACGGTTCGGGATTCGCCGTGCCACCGGAGGCATTTCCCGACCAGGCGAATTTCACCGTGCATGTCACGCTTTCACTCGATGCGCTGGTGCAAGATGCGGTCTTCACCGCGATGCGAAAACAGAGCGAGCAGGACGACGGCTTTTCCTTCAACTTCAACTACCGCGACAACCCGTATTACTCACGACAGGTCAACTCCGTGGTGAACAACATCCTGATGACCGGCGGCTCGCTGAACGGTCGTCTAGAGCCAAAGCTCGACACGCCCTACACCCTCACCATCGCAGTCCGCAAAGGACTCGCGACGTTCTACCTCGATGACATTCCGTGCAAGACGTGCTTCATGGAACTCATCCCCAATTGCGAACCGATGTGGATCGGCCGCAACGCGAACCCGAAGGCGAAGACCATGCCCGTGACGATTCGCGGCGTGAAAGTGTTCGGCCCTTCCTTCAGCTATGTCTCGAAGCGTGAGTCCAAGCCCGAGTTCCCGCGCGGCGCAGTCGCGGGCAAAGGCTGGGCGCTTGATGTTCCCAAGCTCGACCACCCCGATTGGCCGAAGGTGCTCATCTACGGCGACTCCATCTCCATGGGCTACAGCGGTTCCTTCATCCCGGAGATGTTGAAGCAGAAAGTCTATGTGTTTCACTGCGTGCATTTCGTCGGCGGTGACGTGCCCGAGGCCGCGCTCACCGAGATGGCCGCGCGCTACAAGTTCGACGCCATCGTCTTCAACAACGGCCTCCACTCCCTGAGTTGGACGCCCGACAAAGTCTCCGATGCCGTCGTTCTGGAGCGCATGCAAAAGTTGACGCACTGCTTCAAAAAAGGCGCACCACAGGCGAAGATTTACTATCTTCTCACAACGCCCCACACCGCCGCCAAATCTGCTCCAGACAAACCGGTCGCCAGCCTTGGTGACAAGAATGATGTGGTCATCCGGCTCAACACGCTATCGAGCCAAGTGATGAAAGAGGAAGGCATCGAGGTCATCGACGCCTATGCCCTCCTGTCCTCACACCTCGAACTCGCGGCCGGCGACAACTTCCACTGGCAAGGACCCGCCTACCAGTTGCTCACCCAGGAAATCAGCAAGAAAGTCATGCCCACGCTGCAGGGAGGCAGATAATGAATACCATCAAGCTCACCCTCATCACCGCACTGCTGCTCGCGCCGCTGACTGCAATCCACGCCGAAGACACCATTAACTGGTTGATCCAATACGACGGCACATCCGCCCTGACCGCACCTTGGATGGGTCTCGGCAAACCAGTCCTCGCAGTCGCTAATGGGTCGTTGACTCTCAAAGACGACTCAAAAGACGACATGGGTGCCTTTGAAGCCGAGTGGACAGGCGATCTCGATGGCAAGGAGATCGTTGTCGAGGCGCGGGTGAAGCTGGTGAGCATGGTCGGGCATCGTGACTCGCCGACGGCGACATGGCCGCAGCGGGATGGGGCGCCGATTTGCGTGGAGGTTTGCGATGGAAAGCATGTCGAAGGCATCTTGCTCACGCCAGCACAGGACAAGCATCCCGAGGCCGCGAAAGGGTATGTGCGCACGCTGACGGATCGCTTTGCTCAAGCCGACACGCGGGATGCCTTCCACACGTATCGGCTCATCATTCGCGGCGAGGACATGGCGGTCGAAAGGGATGGCAAACGCATCATCGAAGGCCGCGATGCCTTTTGGCGACCCGCGACATCGCCGCGCAAGTTCATCCGCTTTGGCTCCACCTCGAAGCCGTTCACGGGAGAGGCACAGTGGGAGTTGGTGCGGCTCGGTTTGCGGCCTGCGCCGAGTGCGGCGGTGGAGAAGTCGCCGCTGAAGATCACCGTCAGCGAGCCGTGGCCGCTCAACGTGGACAAGAAGAATACCGAATCGCGCCCCTACCTCTACGACATGGGCCAGGGCCTGCTTTTGACCAGCAATCCGCAAGGCAGCGATGCCTTGCTGGAGCCCTACATCGTGCGCCGAAGCACGGACGCTGGCAAAACGTGGCAGGCCGTGCCGGGCACCGAAGAAAACAGCGATTCACCGCAGGAACTCGTGCGCCTCGCCGATGGTCGCATCCTCGGGCCGTCGCGTTGGACGCGCTTGCAGCCGGACGGCACCCTGACTGGCAAGACGACGATCCTCAATGCCACTGCGGAGACCTTCACCATGCACGACAGCACCATCACTCTGCCAGCCGAGTTCATGCCAGCGAAGAGCGGCGAGGTGCTCATTTGCGAGCGTCACATCTGGGCGGAGAAAGACGGCAGCATCACCGCCGTCTCCTGGAGTCGCACCAATCAACGCGATGCTCAAAAACGCTTCGTCGTCACACGCCACACCCATTTGCTGCGCAGCACCGATCTCGGCAAAACGTGGACGCATCACGCTCACGTCGGCCTCGGCGGTGAACCCGCCGTCGTGCGCCTTAGCGACAGCGAATGGCTCGCCGTCACTCGGCCAGATGCGCACATGTCGAACTTCCTCCAGCATCGCTCGCTCGATGGCGGCAAGACGTGGAAGTTCGAGCGCACGCTGGAAGAAGGCAGCGTCATGCCCGACCTCGTGCTCATGAGCAATGGCGTGCTCGCGTGCAGCTACGGACGCCCCGTTTCCAATCTCATGTTCAGCCTCGATGGCGGTCGCATCTGGCGAGACCACCGCGTCATCTCCGACCGCGCGAACTTCAACTACACCACCATCCGCGAGATCAGCCCAGGCCGACTGCTCTACATGCACGACGGCCAGATCTCCGGCACCCTGGCGCGGATCAACTCGCTTTACATCGACGTGGCCCTTTTGACAAAATGACTCCTGCCATGAACCGGCGCTATCTCCTCACCAGCACCGCAGCCACACTCGCCTCGACTTTGCTTCCTGCTTCAGCCGCAGAAGCGGTAAAGAAAACGGTCTGGGGCATCGCCGAGCTTTGGCAGTGGCTTTACGAGAAGCAGCAAACGAGCGGCCACGATTCTGCGGACTGTCTGCAAGCGCATCTCAATCATGGCATCCGTCATGTCATGTGGGCGCTCGGCCGCAGCACGCTCGACTATCAAAGCGCCCTGCCCACTTCGACGATGTATGTCGGCGATACACGACTGGAGACGAAGGTGATCGGCGATTCATTCCGCCACGAGTGCTCGCTGCGTGCTGCTTTGGCCTTCGCTGAGAAAAACGACATGATCATCTACGGCCGACTCGGCATGAACCGTCACTATGGCGACTCTCTCGGCGGCGGTTTGCGCTCCCAATACATCGCCGAGCATCCCGAGTGGATGGAGCGGCATCGCGGCGGGCAGGTGGACGGCACCAAGGTCAGTTTTGCCATTCCCGATTATCGCGCCGAGCGCATTGCGGTGCTGCTGGAGGTCGCGCAAATCGGTGCGCATGGCCTGTGCCTCGACTTTTGCCGCCAGCCACCCATTGCCCGCTATCATCCGCAAATCCTCGATCCGTGGCTGAAGGCAGGTCACGCCGATCCGCGCCAGATGCGCACCGGCTCGCCCGAGTTTCTCGAATGGGCGCAGCATCGCGCGGAGTTCGTGAATCTCTTCATGCGCGATCTCCGTGCCCAACTCCGCGAACTGGAGCAGAAAACGAAGCGCAAGGTGCCGGTGATGGTCCGCATCCCCGAGGCCACGCTCGATTTGAACCTCATGGAAGGCCTCGATCTCCGCACTTGGCTCAAAGAAGGCTGCGTGGATGAGATCGCCCTCGATCCGCTGTGGATCTGGGACTTCGATTATCCCGACACTGCCCGGCTCTATGTCGAACTGGCTCGTGCTCACGGTGTCAAAATCCATGGAGGAGCCAACACTGTCACCGGCAAAGGCGTCACGGCGAACGCACGCGGCTTTCTCGAAAGGATCGCCCGAAACTACGACGAAGGCGTGGATGGCATCGCCCTCTTCCAGACCGACGCGGCGGTCCTCGATCCTGCGCTCAAAGCCTTGCTCGGTCCTCTGTTCCCCCATCTAGCCGATGCCACCACCGTCTCCGAAAAGCTCGCTGCAGCTCGAATCAAACAGCCACAGATGAGCGAGAGCGAGCGTCACTTCGGTCTCGACAATCACAGCCTGCTTCCACAACTCGGCAGAGCCGCCCGGCTAAGTCTGGATACGATTTGAAGAGACCCTAGCGTTACCGCGTTTGAACCCATGTCATGAATCTACTTTTTTCCAACATCACGGCCATTCTACCCGAACGACTCGTCGAGGATGCTTGGGTGCTGTGTGAGAAAGGCACGATCGTATCGATCTCAACGAAGAAGCCGAAAGTCACGACGGAGACGCAAATCGTGGATGGTCGTGGTGGCTATCTTTCGCCGGGTTTCATCGACATCCATGTGCATGGTGGCGATGGAGCGGACTTCATGGATGGGACGAGCGAGGCGGTGCGTGTGGCGTGTCGAGCGCATGCGCGACATGGGACGACAACGATCTTCCCAACCACCACCACCGGCTCGACGGAGCAGATTCACGCGATGCTGGACGCAGCGAAGGCGGTGCAGGCCGAGCGTCGCGTCGAAAACGGAGCGCGAATCGCGGGCGTTCATCTTTACGGGCCGTTCTTTGCTGAGGACAAGGTGGGCTGCCATTCGGTGGAGGGTCGGAGAGAGCCGACGGCGGAGGAGTATCGTGACTACTTTGAAAAAGGCATCGTGCGCATCGCCACCTGTGCGGCTGAGCTGCCGGGCGCAGTCGAGTTTTATCGCGAGGCAAAGAAGCGGCGCTGCCTGATCACTTGCGGCCACTCGAACGCGAGCTGGCCGGAGATGGCGGCGGCCTTCAAGGCGGGAATGCGGCATGTGGATCACTTTTGGTGCGCGATGAGTAACGTGGCCTCGGTGCGCTCGCGGCTCGGTGTGCCGATGCGCGGGAGCATGCTGGAGTATGTGCTCGGCACAGCGGAGATGAGCACGGAGGTGATCGCGGATGGCTTTCACCTCGCGCAGGAGTTGCTGGAGTTCGCATTCCGGATCAAAGGACCGCGCAAACTTTGCCTCGTGACCGATGCGAACCGCGCACTCGACCTGCCGCCGGGAAACTATCGCTTTGGCGCGGCGGGGGACGGCTCGTGGTTCGAGAGCGATGGCTGCGTGGGCTGGGCACCGGGTCGCACGAGCCTCGCCAGCAGCATCGTGGGGATGGATCACATGTTGCGGCAGATGAAACGCGACACCTCGGCGACGCTGCCGGAGGTCGTGCGCATGGCGAGCCTTACACCCGCCGAACTCACCGGCATCGCCAAACACACCGGCAGCCTCGAAGCAGGCAAGAAAGCTGATGTGGTCCTATTGAACCGAAAGATCGAAGTGCGGCGCGTATTCATCGGCGGTGTCGAGATGAATCTGTGAACTGTCTTGAGCTGAGAACCACTCCGCCACTTCAAACCCTGAGGTCATGACACGCTTCCTCGCCCGCACTGCCGTTCTGCTCGCCCCGATCACCGCTTTACACGCCGCTGAAATCACCGTCGGCCCCGGTGGCTTCAAAACCATCGGCGAGGGTGTCGCGGCGCTGAAGGCGGGGGATACGCTGACGATCATGCCGGGGGAGTATCGCGAGCAGGTCTCGGCGACGCTGGTGGGCACGGCGGAGGCACCGATCACGGTTCGGGCATGGCGGGCGGGGAGTGTGGTGATGCGTTGGGACGTGGATTTGGGCGGGTTCAAGCCTGCGACGGGGCTGCGGGATGTTTTTGTCACGGAGATGAAGCAGAAGGCGGAGTCGGTGTTTGAGCGCAGCTCGTTTCGCACGCTGGAGCCGAAGATGAGCGCGGTGGAGGTGGAGACTTCGTTGATGAGCTATCATCAGGATGAGAAGAGCGGGCTGCTTTATATTCACACGTCGGATTCGTTGCCTCCGGAGTGTCATGCGATGGGGGCGTCGGTCACGAATGCGAACGGGCTGCTGCTCACGGGCTCGAAGCATGTGATCATCGACGGGTTGTCGTTCACCGGCTTCAGCCATCGTGATTACGATCCGCAGCATGGCTCGCGCACGCGTTGGGGGCTGATGTTGAAGGATTGCGAGAGCTGCGTCGTGCGGCGCTGCACGGCGTATCTGAACAGCGGCGGCATTCACCTGCTCGGCAAAGGCCAGGGCTGCGTGGTGGAGGATTGCACGGCCTTTGGCAACTGGTCGCGGCATGTGGACATCGGCAACAACATCGTCGGCTGGGGCGTGGCGGGCTGCACTTTTCAGCGCAACCGCGTGGAGGGTCACATGCCGGACGCGGCGACGAGTCGCAACGACATCACTTTCTACAGCGGCGGCGATGGGTGTGCGATGATCGACAATCTCGCGATCAACGCGAGCGTCATGATCAAAGGTGATCTCAAAGACGCGGTGCAACGCGGCAATGTGTGCATCGGTCGCAAGTTTTACCGCCCGCCGGGCACGGAGAACATCGAGCTATCCGCCGGAGCTAAGCCAGCGGACTCGGCCCGGTTTGCGGATGTGCTGAACCATGATTACCGCACCGAGAATGTCTTCTTTGTGTCACCTGGCGGCGATGATGCGAATCCGGGCACGAAGGCGAAGCCGTGGAAAACGCTCGCACATGCCGCGACGGCCACGGGCACGGTGTATCTGATGGCGGGCGAGTATGAGGAGACACTCGTGGCCGGTGCGAAGGCGGATTTCCGTCGCCATGGGCATGATCGCGTGGTGGTGAAGGACGTGCTCGTCAAAGATGCGCCGGGTGTGCGGCTGCATGGGCTGCACATTCGCGACAAAGCGGCCATCTCGGGCTGTGAGGGGCTGCGGATCGAGTTTTGCACGCTGGGCGGCCTTTTTGTCCGCGAATCGCCGAACATGCATGTGGCGCACAATTGGCTTCGAGGGCCGTTCAGCGTCGAAACCTCGCCTGGAGGCAGTTTTGTCTCGAACATCATCGCGGAGCGAAAAATGGACGCCGCGTCGCAAAGCGGGATCTGGGTGCATTCGAACGTCACCACGGCACCGGACGGCGATGTCTTGCCTGACGACTCACCGCTTATCGGTCGCGGACTTCATGCTTCGACCATCGGGCCATTCCTGCGGCTCAGTCGCACGCGTCCGTTGCCCATCAGCAAGGTCAGCGTGCATGATGTGACCACGACGACCGCCACGCTGGAGTGGAGCACGCCCACGCAGGCCGCGGAGACGACGCTCGAATGGGGCGACACGAAAATCGGAACACCCCGCGGCAGCCAGCACAGCGTGAGCTTGAGCGGATTGCAGCCGGGCAAGGCCTACGAGTTCCGCATCAGCTCGCGTCGCAAGGACGAGCAGCGCGTCTTTGCCACGCATCAGCCACCTGCGGAGGCGGGCGCGGCTGTTTTTGAACCCCAGACCGTCACCACCGCCGCCGAAGCACGCCCCGCTCGCACGCTGCATGTGCCGGGCGAATACAAGACCATCTCCGAGGCCGCGGATGCCGCGCGTGCGGGCGACACGGTGCTCATTCACGCCGGTGTCTATGAGGAAACCGTGCGCATCCGCAGCAGCGGCGATGCCAGTGCGCCCATCACCTTCGCCGCCGCGCCTGGTGAGGTCGTGTGGATGGACGGCAGCGACCGCTTCCGCGCAAACGCCTTCATCCTCCCGCACAAGCATCACATCATCCTCGACCGCCTGCGCTTTCGGCATTTCCGCTTCGCGCCGGAGCTGGGGCCGATCATCCAGATCACCGGCGGCTCGCATCACATCATCCGCCGCTGCTTTCATGATGGTAGAGAGCTGGAAGGCTACGTCGGCACGCTGATTAGCGCTTCAGACGTGAAGGACCTGCTCATTGAGAACAGCGTCTTCATCGGCGGCATGAACGAGGCCATCAGTCTCAATGACTGCGCGGAGGCCACCGTGCGTCACTGCGTCTTTTACAACAACTTCCTCCGCACCCTCACCGCTCACATGCTGAAGCCGGATGTGCGGCTGCATTTTCATCACAACCTCGTCTGCGACAGCATCCCCGCGAAGGTGAAGAACGCCCTGCTGCGCGTGTGGCACGCCGACGCGCTGCGCTCCGATCACAACGTGTTCTACACCCGCATTCCCGGCGCGGAGCGTCACCTCGTCGAGACCGCCTTCATCCACGGTCAGCAGGTCGGCCACGCCGATCCGGCGATGTATCGCGGCGAAAATCTGCGGCTCACCGACCTGCAAACGAAGTTCCGCCAAGATCAAAACACCCGCGCCGGCAATCCCGCCCTGCCCGCCGCTGCCCAGCTCGTCCCTCGCAACGACGGCGAAAACCCCGAGTGGCGAAAAATCGAATCCGCCTGGCGAGAAACCGAACTCCACCAAACTGGCGCCACGTTGGCTCCGCTCGATTTCGCAGACTTCATCCCCGCTGCGGACAATCCGCTGAGCAAGGCGAGCGATGGCAAGCCGGTGGGCTTGGAGCCGGGGGAGGTGGCGAAGTGATTGTAGGCAGAAGAATGGGGGCAGAAGAATCAGACGTTTCTTGTGTTGCCTCCAACTCGTTGTCGGGCATCTACCATCATTCGCCACTTTTTATGACCGCCGAACTTCGTGTTGCAGCTTATCTCGCCGACTGTTACCAAAGGAAGTTTCGATGGAACGAATTGCGATGCATGGGCATGGGGTCCATGCATGGATGGGACGAAATTGAGAACCTGGGCCGCGAGATCGGCGCAAAACACTGGACCCGTAGTGCAGAATGGCCTGATGCGTCATTTTGCGGCTGGGGCAGTAACGATGAGCGAGAGCCGGAGTATGAGAGAGCTTATGAAACGACGGAGCTTGGCGATGGTAGTGTTGAAGTTGTTGTCGAGTGCCGACACAGCAGCGAACTCAAAGACACCACCATTTACCGCCTCCGCGCCGAGGAGGGAGAATGGCGAATCCTGAATGAGTTTGAGGTCGGAAACACGGCTCCACCCTTCGAGCGCTACGAGAATCCACAGGTTAAGCAGATCCGAACCAAGCCCCGCCCCTTGCACCTTGGCGTCTTTTGCCCCCCGATGGATGGCTTGATGAAGCCTGCGATCCGTTTGCACGCGGTGCGAGATGACACGGTCACCGATTTCGATAGCCATCTGGGCGGCCCATTCCTTGCGAATGACCCAGCCACCTGGCCTCGCTGTGAATGCCACGAAACACCGCTGTTCGGCGGTGTGCAGATCTGGCGGCGTGGTCTGGTCCCGCGTCCGATCGAAATTCAGGGGGAGCTTTTTCCAGACAGAATTTTTCCCCCAAAAGGTAGCGCCGGCATAGAGTTTCCAAGCGACTTTGATGTGCTCCAGATTTTCTGGTGCCCGTTTTATCATCCTTACGAGGAAGCAGCTCATCATTTGCGTTGGCTCAACAGTAGCAAGGTCGCGGCTACTCATGCTGCCAATCCGCCCTATCGTCAGCCTTCACCAGTTGAAGGTATGGTGCCAAAGCCCTGTCGGCTGCATGCGGAGTGGTATCCTGACTATCCGGACCTTTTGGAAGCTCATGGAATGAGTGGGTGGCCTGATCTGGCTCACGCACTTCGAAACAAGATCTCATTCGACGCTTACGGCAAAGAGGATGAAGGATGCATATCAATAGAGAGCGTTAACGACTTCTATGCTGAGAACCTTGGTGCAGTGCATGGGACCAAATGGGGTGGATATGCTTGCTGGATTCAAGACCCTCAGTTTCCGATGTGTAAGTGCGGAACGCGAATGCAGCTTCTGCTCACTGTGGCCAGCTCATTCGACCCGACAATCGATCGCCTGCCTGCGATGGTCGAATCAGATCAGCCCGTCCAGTGGGATGACCAACTATGCATGGGGGACGTCGGTTCGGTTTACTACTTTATGTGTCCGAGGTGCCCTTGCGGAACTCAATACGAGGCCATTTTTCAATGCTCTTGAGAGTCGTTTTAAACAAGTCGCGACGAAAGGTTAAGTCCTCCGCTGAATGCCTCCAACATTGAACCCCATGAACACACTTCCAATTCACACACGCCGCGACTTTCTCGCTGGCATCAGCAGCGGTTTCGCGGGCGTCGCGCTTTCGCAGATGCTCGCTCGCGATGCGGTGGGTTCCACCTTGTCGAAGCCGGAGTTGAACGGCGGTATCCATCATTGCGCCAAGGTGAAGCGCGTCATCCAGCTCTTTATGAATGGAGGCGTGAGCCCGATGGACACCTGGGACCATAAGCCCGCGCTTACAAAGCTCGATGGGCAGAAACTCGGCTCCAAAACCAAGATCGAAGGCGCAACCGGGATGCAGGGAGCGCTGATGAAAAGCCCGTTCGAGTTCAAGCAGCATGGGCAGTGCGGCAAATGGGTCAGCAGCTTGTTTCCCGAGCAGGCGAAGCTCGTCGATGAGATGGCTTTTCTCCAGGCGATGACCGGTCGCTCGAATGTCCACGGCCAGAACGCCTACTTGCTCAACAACGGTTTCCTCCTGCCCGGCTTCCCATGCATGGGCGCGTGGATCTCATATGCACTCGGCAGCCTCAGTGACAACCTGCCTGGCTTCATCGTGCTGCCGGATGCGCGAGGCCTGCCCTACAACGGTCGCGGCTGCTTCACCGCTGGCTTCCTGCCTGCCGTGCATCAGGGCACCGTCATCAAAACCGACAGCCCGCAGCCCATCGCCGACCTGTTTGCCTCCGAAAAATTTGCCTTCGCCAATCGCGGTGCCGATGCCGATGGACTCGCCCTTTTGAACCAGATGAACCGCGCCCACACTGCGAAGCATCCCGGCGATTCACGCCTCACCGCCCGCGTGGCTGGCTACGAACTCGCCGCGAAGATGCAGCTCAGCGCCCCCGAGGCCTTCGATGTCATGCGCGAGCCCGAATCCGCCCGCAAAGCCTACTGCCTCGACAACACCGACAAAGCCACTGCCGACTTCGGCAAACGCTGCCTGCTCGCCACGCGCCTCATCGAACGCGGTGTGCGCTTCGTGCAAGTTTGGAGCGGCCCCGAGGGTGCCGTGAACAACTGGGACAACCACGGTGACATCCCGAAACAACTTCCGCCGATGGCAGCCAGCATCGACAAACCCATCGCCGCCCTGCTGCGCGACCTTCGTCAACGTGGCCTCGCCGAAGACACCCTCGTCGTCTGGACCACCGAGTTTGGCCGCACACCCTTTTCCCAAGGCTCGCTCGGTCGCGATCACAACTGCGGCACCTTTGTGTCATGGCTTTGGGGTGCTGGGATCAAGCAAGGCATCGCCCACGGCGAGAGTGACGACATTGGCTACCAAGCCGCGCACAACATCACCACCGGCTACGACTTGCACGCCACCATTCTGCATCTGCTCGGCATCAATCACGAGAAACTCACCGTGCGCACAAACGGCGTCGATCGCCGCCTCACCGATGTGCACGGCCATGTGATCCAGGAGGTCCTCGCTTAGCATGAATCGCCTTGTTTCCATCTTCGTGATCGTCAGCGGCTCACTCGCGAGTGCGGATGATCTATTCTCCTCCAAGATCGAGCCGCTGCTCAAGCAGCGCTGCTTCGAGTGCCATTCGCATGAGAAGAAGATCAAAGGTGGTCTCGCGCTGGATTCGAAGAGCGGCTGGGAAAAGGGCGGCGAGAGCGGTCCGGCCATCATTCCGGGCAAGCCGGAGGCGAGTTTGCTCATCCAGGCGGTGAGTCATGTGGAGAAGGACCTCAAGATGCCGCCGAAGCAGATGCTGCCCGCATCCGAGATCGCACTGCTCACCGAATGGGTGCGCCAAGGTGCGCCTGATCCACGTGTAGCAGCCAAATCGACCACGCTGGCCGCCGACGATGTGTGGGAGGTGGAGTTTCAGAAGCGTCTCGACTGGTGGAGCCTCAAACCGATGCGCCCTGCCATCACCGGCAGCGTGGACGGCTTCATCCAAGCCGCTCAAAAAGCCGCCGGACTCGAAATGACCCCGCAGGCCTCGTCGGAGGTGCTGCGTCGTCGTTTGAGCTTCGTGCTCACTGGCTTGCCGCCGTCCGACTCGACGGACATGTCCGACCTGTCTGACTACGTCGATCATCTTCTCGCATCACCGCACTTCGGCGAACACTTCGCCCGCCACTGGATGGATGTCGTGCGCTACACGGACACCTACGGCTACGAATGGGACAACCCCGCCAAAGGCTCCCACGAATACCGCGACTACCTCATCCGCGCCTTCAACGACGACATCGGCTTCGATCAACTGCTCCGCGAGCACCTCGCGGGCGATTTGCTGCCGAAGCCGCGCATCCACGCCAAGGCACAAACCAACGAAAGCCTCATCGGCCCGATGTTTTATCACCTCGGCGAGCATCGCCACGGCAGCAGCCTCATGTTCAATGGCATCCATCAGGAGATGGTGAACAACAAGATCGACGCCTTCTCGAAGGCCTTCCTCGCGACCACTGTCGCCTGTGCGCGTTGCCACGATCACAAGCTCGAAGCCGTCTCGCAGCGCGACTACTACGCGCTCGCCGCCATGTTCACCACACCGCGCTGGACCTCGCGCGTGATCGATGCACCCGGCAAGAACGACACCGCCATCGCGCAGCTCAAACAACTGCGCCAAAGCATCCGCGATGAACTCGCCGTGCTCTGGACAAGGAAGGGCGCTTTTCAAGCGCCCACACTCAAAGCCTGGGCGGTGAAAAACCGCCCCTCCTTGGAAAACGCGAAGCCTCACGACATCGCGTATCCGCTCGCTCGCCTGCTCAATGACACGCTGTGGCTCACGCCGCAAAATCTCCGCGCCACCGCGAATCAGACGACCTTCATCATCGACAAGGATCACTCCATTCTCGCCACGGGCACCGCGCCGGACAAAGACAGCTACACGGTGAGTTTCACGACCGACCCCGGCGCGGTCAGCGAGATGCGGCTCGAAGCACTCACGCATCCCACCTTGCCCGAGCGCGGCCCTGGCCGCACAAATCGCGGCAACTTCGTGCTCAATGACCTCCGCATCGAGGTGACGCCTCGCATGGCCGATGGCAGCACGGGCGCGGCGAAGCAACTCAAGCTCGCCACCGCACGCGCCAGCTATGCGCAGCCCGGTTACGAAGTGGAAGGCCTGCTGAAGCCTGCCGCGGGCCGCCGAGGTTGGGCGGTCGGCCTCGCACCGCAGAGCATGGATCACACCGCGCGTTTCACCTTCAGCGAAACCGTCGATCTGCCGCATGGCGGCGACTGGACGATCACACTGGACCACTCGTATGGCACGGATCATCTGCTGGGACGCTTCCGCCTCTCCATGGGCCGCGAAGTGGCCGCGAGCTCCGATGCGGCGCAAACCGCTCGCTGGCACGAACTGGCCGCCGAATGGCAAAAAGCTCGCGAAACGGCGAAAACAAGGAACGGCGCTTTTCAAGCGCCTTGGGTGGTTACAAACCGCCCTCCCTCGGGTTGGGTCTTTGAAGGCGAAGGCTTCGAAAATGGCCAAACCGACGACGGGACGCCTCTCATCGCTCTCGAAGGTGAAAAGGTCATCACAGGTTTGCTGCCGCGCGGATGGCATTCGCATGCCTTGAGCTCCAAATTGCCCGGCAGCCTGCGCATGCCGCCGCAGCATCTCGTGGCGGGCAAGATCGTGAGCCTCAACCTCGCTGGAGGCGAGTTCGCCGGCCATATCGTCGTCGATGACCACGCCTTCCAAAACGAAACAATCGTCTTTTACACGAACCCCAAGCCGCAGTGGCGATCCTTCTCTGACGCGGCGCTGAAAAATGGTGCGCAGCAGGTCACCATCGAGTTTTGCACCTCCTCGCTGAATCCGAACTTCCCACCACGCACCGGTTTGGCCAAGGGCCTCAAGAACAACGACTTCGGCCACAACAAACGAAGTTGGCTCAGCATCACCGGCATCGTCACGCATGACGCCGCTGGCACACCGCAGGATGAACTCGATGCGTTTGCCGGTTTGTATCAAAACAAAGCAGCTGCCCCTTGGGAAAGCATTGCTGCGTGGTTCAATGCTGCCGTGAGCCGCTGGTGCGAAAACAAACCGCGTGCAGGCGATCGTGAAGTGCTCGATTGGCTCCTCGCAAACGGCTTGCTGCCGAACAAAGCCGAACCGGGCACCAAGCTCGCCCAACTCATCGCCGACTACCGCCGTGTCGAGTCCAGCATCACCTTCCCACGCACCGTGAACAGCATGGACGAGCGCGATGTGATGCCCGTGAATTATCCGCTCAACGTCCGCGGCAACGCGGACACCACCGGCGAGCTCATTGAGCCCGCCTCACTGAAAATGCTGCATGGCGAACGCATCACCAACCGCCTCGCCCTCGCCGAATCGCTGCTGCATCCCGAGCATCCGCTCACCGCCCGTGTGTATGTGAACCGCGTGTGGCAGTGGATCCTCGGCACCGGCCTCGTCGCCACGCCGGATGACTTCGGCCGCCTCGGCGACAAACCATCGCACCCCGAACTGCTCGACTGGCTCGCCCGCGAGTTCATCCGCGAAGGCTGGTCCACGAAGAAGCTCGTGCGCAAACTCGTCCTGAGCGAAACCTTCCGGCAGGATTCAAGGAAGGCCTCCGACATCGATCCCTACAACCGCCTGCTCTCCTTCTACCCCACGCGTCGTCTCGAAGCCGAGTCCATCCGAGATTCCCTGCTCGCCGTTTCCGGCCGACTGGATCCGCAGCTCTACGGCAGGCCCATCCTGCCACTGCGCCCCGTCGAGGACGGTGCCAAGCGTCTCTTCACCGGTCCGCTCGATGGTAACGGCCGCCGCTCGATCTACCTGCAAATGTCCATCATGGACCCGCCGAAGTTTTTAACCGGATTCAACCTCCCCGATCTCAAACTCCCCACCGGCAAACGCGACGTGACTAACGTGCCGACGCAAGCGCTCATCCTGATGAACGATCCGTTTGTGAACGCGATGGCGAAGCATTGGGCAGCCGAGTTGCTGAAGCAACCCACGAGCCGCGAAGCTCGCCTCCGCAGCATGTTTGCACGCGCCTTTGCCCGACAACCCACCGATGCCGAGGAGCAACGCTGGTCGGTCGCACTCCATGATCTGGGCGGAGATACGCCCGATGCCTGGGAGCGGCTCGCTCATGCGTTCTTCAATGCGAAGGAGTTCATCTATTATCGCTGACATGATCCCACACGACCATCGCCAATGCTCACGTCGCCAAGTTTTGGCGAGCGCCTCCGCAGGCTTCGGCATGCTCGCCCTCCGCGCGATGGCCGGGATGCCGCTGCACAACCGCGCACGGGCCAAGAACATCATCTTCTGCTTCATGGACGGCGGGCCGAGCCATGTGGACACGTTTGATCCGAAGCCAATGCTCAAAAAGCACGAGGGCAAACCCATCGGCGAGAGCGCGGTGACCAAGCGCTCGCAATCGAACGCAGGTCGCGTGTGGTTCGGAAGTCCGTGGGAGTTCCGGCAGCGTGGCCAAAGCGGCCTGTGGGTGAGCGATATGTTCCCGCACATCGCGAAGGTCGCGGACAAGCTCTGTGTCGTGCGCTCCATGGTCGGCGAACTGCCGTTGCATGGTCAGCAAAACTTGTTGCTGCACACCGGACGTATCCTCGGCCAGGCACCGAGCCTCGGCGCGTGGGTGTCGTATGGACTCGGCACGGAAAACGCGAATCTCCCCGGCTACGTCGTGCTCAACAACGACTGGGTGCCCAATGGCGGCCTCGAAAACTTCGGCAGCTCATTTTTGCCCGCCAGTCATCAGGCCACGATGGTTCGTGCGAAAGGTGTGCCCGTCGATAATATCGCGCCGCATGACTCTGCAGCCATTCAGCGCCGCAAACTTGCCCTGCTTGCCGCGCAGGATGCCGAGTTCGCCGCGAGCACGTCCGACGCACAAGCCATCGAAGGTGCCATTGCGAACTACGAAACCGCTTTCCGCATGCAAAGCGCCGTCCCGTACATCGCGGACATCAACAACGAGCCTGCTCACATCCGCCGACTCTACGGCGTCGATTCCACTGACGAGCACCAGCGTTTCTACGCCACTCAGACACTTCGGGCACGGCGATTGGTCGAGGCTGGTGTGCGCTTTGTCGAGATCACCTGTCCGAGCTTTGACGGCAACAACTCCCCCTGGGACCAGCACGGCCTCTTGAAGAAGAACCACGAGAAGAACGCCCGCATCACGGATCAAAGCGTGGCCGCGCTCATCACGGATCTGGATCAACGCGGCCTACTCGATGAAACCATCGTCCTCTGGGCCGGCGAGATGGGCCGCACCCCGCACACGCCGAAAATCAGCGACACCGCCGGCCGCGATCACCATGTGAACGGCTATAGCATCTTCATGGCCGGCGGCGGCTTCAAAGGCGGCATGACCTTCGGCGAGACCGACGACTTCGGCAACGCCGTCGCCAGCGATCCCGTGAGCATCCACGACATCCACGCCACCCTCCTCCACCAAATGGGCATCAACCACGAACGCCTCACCTTCCGCCACGGCGGCCGCGATCAAAGGCTCACCGATGTGCATGGGCGAGTGATTGGCGAGCTGCTAGGATGACTCTGCGGCTGCAATCATCCGATCAAACTGACGCTCCACCTCGCGTGTGGTTTCAACATCCAGTTTGAAGCCCACCGGGCCGCGCACGAGCGTGTTTTTGAAAATGCCCTGCCGCACGAGCAAGTGTTTCTCCACCGCCAAAAAACCATCGAGGCTCGTCTGCATTGAGATCAGCGCCGAGAGCGGACCGTGGATGCGATCTGCCTTTTCCGCATCGCCTGCTTCCAGCGCTTTCCAAAGCGGCACGAGACCGCGAATCAAATCCGCGCCTGGCATCGTGCCTACCACACCACGCTTGAACGAATCCACCAGCGCGATACCGCCTGTGCCCTCAAACACGCGGGCACGACCCTGTGTCGCATCGCGCAGCTCGCTCAGCTTTGGCCCGATGGGGCTCGCCTCAGGTTTGTATTGCACGCGCTCTGGTCCGAACTCCTCCAGCAGCCGCGCCTGCATCGCAATCGGCATCGGTTTGCCCACATAACCGCTCGCATCCTGCACGATCACTGGGATGCGGATCGCCTCAATGATGCGTGTGTAATACGCCAGCAGCTCGCTCTCACCGATGCCGATGGAAACTGGTGGAATCGCCATGACCGCATCCGCGCCCACGTTTTCGGCGTGCTTCGAGTAACGTTCGGCGACTTTGGAAGACTCCGCTCCCACACTGATCACCACCACGCCACGATCTTTGCCAAAGCGGCACGCCGCCGCCGCCAGCGCCTCCCGCTCCTCGCTGTCCAGCCGCAGCGTCTCCGACACCATCGCCATCACGATGCCATTCGCTCCACAGTCGTAAAGCCACGCGATCTCGCGTTCGAGTGTTTCGACATCAAGCGTTTCATCGTCGTGCCAGGGCGTCTGAAAAACAGGCAGGACGCCGCAGAGTGGGTGCAGTGAGGACTGTTGCATTCGATTAAACTCCAATATCATGATCCAGCAGAACACTCAACCCATCCACGCTTTCCCCGAAAGCACTCTGGATTTCTTCCAGTGTTAAGTCGGGACCACACACTTCATATCTAGGTTCGACAACCTCGTTGCCATTTTGGTCGTCGATGCTCCAGCAAAGCCAGCGAACCATCGCGAATTGTCTATTTTCAAACTCTTCTTCAACAACATTTTTAGAAAGGCTGATGTGCACTGAGCCTGAACTCAGCTTGAACTCGTTTATGGCTAATTTGATGTCTTTGAGAATCGGTGAGTTCATATCTGGCACATTGAAAAAATCTCACCAGAGCAGCTTTCCACCATCCAGCACCAAAACACTGCCCGTCATGTAGCTGCTGGCCTCGCTGGCGAGGTAGAGCGCGAGCGGGCCGATCTCCTCAGGGCTGCCCCAGCGACCCATCGGGATACTGCTGGCGACTTCGCCTTCGAACTCGGGCTTTTCACCGATCCAACGGCGGTTCGCATCGGTCAAAAACGGCCCCGGAGCGATGGCGTTCACAGTGATGCCGTGCATGGCCCAATCGGCGGCGACGGCTTTCGTAAACATCGTCAGCGCGCCTTTGGAGGTCTCGTAGCTGCGGCCGCGCATCGCTTTGCCGGGCCAGAGGGCGTTGATGGAGGAGATGTTGATGATGCGGCCCCACTTTCGCGGCATCATCGCGCCACCGAGACGTTTCGTGAGGATGAAAGCCTGCGTGAGGTTCAAGTCGATGATCCGTTGCCAGTCTTCGAGGGCCAGGTCCTCCGTGGGCGTGTTGATGCGGCGTCCGCCGACGTTGTTGATGAGGATGTCGATGGGCGCGTGGTCACGCAGCAAGACATCGCAGAGACGTTCGGCTTCCTCCGGCTTCGAGAGATCGGCTTGGATCGAGGTGACGTGTAGATCTTCGCTGCAAAGCTCCTCGCAGGCTTTGTGCAGATGCTCGGAATTCGATCCGGCAATGATGACTTGAGCACCGGCTTCGCCGAGCGCCCTTGCCATCTCCAAACCAAGTCCACGCGATCCGCCAGTGACCAAAGCACGACGTCCGGTGAGATTGAAGCGATCAAAAATGGACATGGGTCACTTGGCTTTGAGCTGTGCAAGCACGAGATAACCATGCTCATTCAGCAGCGCGATGGCACCACGGTCGCCAGAATCGCGGGCGGCATCGGCATAGGAGTTCAGGGCGTTGTAGATGGACTCGACGGCGGCAATCAAAGACTCGGCGCGGGTGGCAGAGTCATGAGATTTGTAGAGGTTCTCGATGCAGGTGATGAAATGGAAGGTGAACTCCAGCTTCTTCGCATGGTACAGCGTGAGGCTTCGACTGCCTTCGCGAGCACGCGTGTTGGCGCGATACATCTCGTTCATGGCGTTCAGGTAGTGCGTCTTCACCTGCGTGAGCCATTCGGGAAGCGCCTCTTTGGAGTTCAGATGCCGCGTGAGCATGTCCGGCGCAGGGATGCCGAGTTTGGGATCATGCTTCGCGATGAGTTCGTTCGCTTTAGCGATCTCCTGGAAGCCGAGCCACATGCGTTCAGCAACGCCCTCACCACACATGGGCGTGACGAGATCGCTCAATGATTTTTCATCCGTGAACTCCAGATGCGGAAGCACCGAGCCCTGGGCGGGTTTGGCCTCGACGATCTCGAAGCCGAGCTTCGCGGCCTTTTCACGAAGTCGTGCCGTGATGGCAGCCACGTCGGGATTCGCAAAGGTTTTGGCGCCGCCGAAAGCTTTGCGGCCAGCGGTGTCGCCATCGACTCGAATCGGTTCAAACGGCTGGATCGCGCTCGGGATAGCGATGGCGGCGTAGTTGAGTTTCTTGAGCTGTTCGAGACGCTGATCGAGTTCAGCATCCGTCCACGACTCCTGCCCCATCGCATTGCCGGTGTAGCCATTCCAAACACGTGAACCACTGACGGGACGAGAAACAATTTCGAGGCTTTGCGTCTTCGCATCTGCGCTGGCCAGTTCCGCACCTGATGCGCCGCTGGCGATGCAGATGAGGTTCTCGCGGGTGCGGATGAAAAGGCGGCCATCGGCGATGCTCGGTGTGGCGATGATCTCTTCGCCGATGTCGTTTTTGCCGAGCACCTTCAATTCAGGGCCGTCTTCGAGCACGACGATGAATCCGTTCTTGCCTGCGACATAGACTTTGCCATCCGCAGCGACCGCTGAGGCGAAATAGTCACCGAAGTTGCCGAGACGTGTGCGATCCCACAGCGACTTGCCGTCCTTCGCGTCGTAGCAGCTCGACATGCCGCCGCTTTTCACGAGGTAGAGGCGGTTGTTGTAAAGCAGAGGCGAGGAAAGGTTCGACGGTGTCTTGGGGTCGATGCTCCAGAGCAGATGCGTCTTCGTCACATCGCCACTGCCGCCGCCTTTGATGGCCTGGATGATGTTTCCACCGGCAGCCATGTTGTCGGGCGATTGGAAAGCGGTGTCGATCTCCTCGGGGCCGATCATTTTGTCGCCATTCTTGTCGGAGGCGTCGAAGCGCTCATGGAATTCCTTCGGCGTCTCGTCGCGGGAGAGGATTTTGTCTTGGTTCGTGTCCAGCCACTCCAGCAGCGCGTGCTTCAGCGTGCGGGTGCTGTCGCCGTAGCTTTGCACGGCGATGTAGATGATGTCGTCCTGCACGACGGGCGTGACCATGATGGTGCGCAGCAGAGTGTTGCAGGTCCACTTTTCCGAGCCGGTAGCGGGATCGTAGCCTTTCATCTTGCCGCTGCCAGCCACGACGATGTCGCCTTTGCAGATCACTGGCACGGCGTAGCCGGCGAGCATGTCTTTGCGCAGGGTCTTCCACTTCTCTTTGCCTGTCTTCGCATCGATGGCGACGAGGAAGGGCGCGAGGTCGTCGTCTTGGCAAAAGATGACCATTCCGTCATGCACAATGGGCGAGGTCGCGGCACCCCAGTCCATGAGATAAGCCGGGCGCGGCATGGAGTAGCGCCACGCTTCCTTGCCAGTGGCAGCATCAAACGCCAGCAAGCCGATGGTGCTGAAGTGGACATACACACGCTCGCCATCCGTGGCGGGTGTGGAGGAGGCGTGACTGTTCGGCGGCGTGATGCGTGGGAGAGTGCCGGTTTCAAATTCCGTGCGCCATTTCGGAGCGCCTGTGGCCGCGTCGAGAGCATGCACTGCCGCCTTCATGTCACTCGCCATGCCGGTGGCAAAGACGACGCCATTTTTCACAATGGCGGAGCCCACGCCATCGCCTAGCCGTGCTTTCCACGCGACGTTCTTTTCAGCCGAGAACTCCAACGGCAGGTTCTTCGAGGAGGAGATACCACTCGCATTGACGCCTCGGAACTGCGGCCAGTCCTCGGCTTGAAGTAGTATGGTAAAGAATAGGGGAGCTAAGATGTGCTTCATGCAGTTGATGGCTTGGGATGGCTGGAACGATGACTTAACTCCCGAAGAGAGATTCGGGCGGAAATGTAGTGAACACATCACCTGAAGGGAGTGCCAGCAGGCCGTTAGGATAGTAGTCGAATGAGACGGCTAGAGGTCTGTGCGCCGTGTGTATCGCTTCTCTTGCAGCCTTTAGGGCAAGAGTTGGTGGCACAGTTTCATCATTGGGCACAATGGCAATCCAAGGGATTTGATCCACATAACGATAACCTTTGAAATCTGCATCTATACCTGTGGTCTCGGTGAATGAACCATGCTTGCCAAGCACAGCACCAAGGTGATCGAAGAGACGGTCATACTCTTCATCTGGAATGATGCCATGCTTGTCGTCACCATGATCATTGCAGAACTTGTTGCCGATCTGCTCGATTTCAGAAAGAGTGGAAAGTCGATATTGTATAGGCGGCATCTCGGGTGTCGTGGTTTCAACCAAACAGCTCCGTGAGAGGCTTGCCTTCATCGAGAAGATTGTAGGCGCGGCCGAGACGGTCGTGGGCTTCGAGGTTGTCGATGCCCATGGCGTAATAAACCGTCTTGGTGATGTCTTCGGGGTAGATGGGGCGGTCTTTCGGATACTCGGCTCGGGCATCGGTTTCACCGACGACCTGCCCGCCCTGGATGCCTGCGCCTGCCATCAGGACGCTCATGCAGGCCGTCCAGTGGTCACGACCTGCTCCGCCGACACCACCGCTGCGGCGATCTCCGACCTTCGGCATGCGGCCCATTTCGCTGGTGACGAGCACGAGTGTTTCATCGAGCAGGCCGCGAGAAGAAAGGTCCTCCAGGAAGGCAGAGAAGCAGCGGTCAAACTGCGGCAGGAGGTTTTCCCGCAGGCAGTTGAAGTTATTGCCATGCGTGTCCCAACCACCGGCGCTTTTGCACTTCTTGTGCAGGCCTTCGTCTTCCTTCCAAAAGACGGTCACGAAGGGCACTCCGGCCTCGACCATGCGCCGTGCCATGAGCAGGCTCATGCCGTTGATGTCCTGCCCGTAGCGCTCACGCAGTACCAGAGGTTCGGATTTGATGTCGAAGGCATTCGCCGTGCTGCTGGAGGAGAGTAGATCAAAGGCACGCTCCTGCTGCTTCGCGTAATTTTGGATGGCCATCTCGTGATCGAGATCACGACGCGCGTCATTCATGGCGCCGAGCAGCGATTTGCGATCCTGCATCCGTGCCGAAGACATGTCACCAGACATGGAGATGGTGGGAGCAGCGAAGTTCAGCGGCTCATCAAAGCTGCCATTGAGGATGAATGGATCAAACTCCATGCCGATGCGTCCCGCGAACTGACCGGGACGCGTGAAGGGCAGCTTGCTCGGCTTGTGCGGCAGGGTGATGAGCGATGGCAGTGAGGGGTGCTGCGGGCGCTTCATCGCCACCACGCTGCCCATGTAGGGCCAGTCTTCAGGATAAGGGCGGCGGTCATTGCCCTGCTGTTTGAAAGTCGGATCGGGGGCGTGGCCGGTGAGATTGTAATAATAGCCCGCGTGGTGATCGCCCGTTGCCCGGCCGCCATCCGTCACGCCATGAACCATGGCGAAGCGATGCGCCTGCTTCGAGAGCAACGGCAGATGCTCGCAGAGCACGATGTCATCGCCCGTGGTGCGCATGGGTTTGAACTCCCCACGAAACTCCAGCGGTGCATTTGGCTTCATGTCCCACATGTCGATGTGTGAAGAGCCGCCGCAGAGGAAGAAGAGCACCGTCGATTTCGCGGGCTTCGCGAGCGTAGGTGCTGCGACGGATGAGCCAGTGGTGGCTCTCACTGCACCTTTGAAACCCAGAGACGCCAGACCCATCGTCGAGGCCGTGAGGAAGGCCCGGCGATCCATGGAAGAACGGAAAAGCGGCGTGTGCATGGGAAGCGTGGCGGGTTCATACGCTGCTTTCAGCGCGAGCCTGTCACCAGGCTTGAAGTTACGAGGCAGACAATAGCTCCCCAACCAAGGCTGGCACCACGACCGTCGCGGCTCCGTGGCGCTGTTCCGTGAAGTGATCGCTGATGCCGGTGCGTTCGAGATTCATCTCGATGAGGCGCGCGCAGCCATGCTCAGCCGCGAGGCGTGCAAAGCCTGCGGCGGGATAGACCACGCCGCTGGTGCCGATGCACAGGAAGATGTCCACCGTCTCCAGCGCCCGCATGATTTCATCAATGTAGTAGGGCATCTCGCCGAACCAGACGATGTCCGGCCGCAGCTTGCCAGCGCGAGCGCATTCGGGACAGGCGCTGCTGGTTTCCAGATCGCCATCCCAGGTCAACACGGCGCGACACCACGTGCAGCGGACTTGTCTGAGCTGTCCGTGCATGTGGAGGAGTTTCCGGGCACCGGCTCGCTCGTTCAGGTCATCGACATTCTGAGTGATGTGCAGGAAGGGGCCGGGCCACTCACGCTCCAAGCGCACGAGGGCGTCATGCGCGGCATTGGGCTCCACCGTTTTCAAAGAGGCACGCCTCATATTGTAGAAGCGATGCACCAGTTCCGGCTGCGTTTTGAAGGCCTCCGGTGTGGCGACGTCTTCGATGCGATGCCCTTCCCAGAGTCCATCGGCCCCTCTAAACGTAGCGACGCCGGACTCTGCGGAGAGTCCGGCGCCGGAGAGAATGACGAGGCTTGGATGTGTAAGCCCTGCCATGATGAAGATTAGTTATTGGGAGCTGGGGCCGGGGCTGGAAGTGCAGGCGGCGCAGGAGATGCAGCGGCTGGGCTACCACCGGCTCCGAGCACTTTGGGATCGAGTTCGATCTCCTGGCCCGAGCTGGTCTTGACCTTGATCTTGCCATCTTTGGAGTTTTTGAGGTCGTTGAGATTCAGGGTGTAGGTTTCGGCCTCACCCTTCACCTTGAAGGTGAGTTCACGCTTCACTGGATCATCATTCACGATCTCGAGATTGGGGTTCACTTTAAACATCGTCATGAAGAACGCTCTCTCTGGATCCTTCTGGAACTCACCGACGAACTCTTTGATCTGGGGGAAGAACTTCGCCACAACAGCACCACCTCCCAGGAAAAGGGCGACGATGATGACGAGGCAGCCAATGCCGCCGATGGCTAGGCAGGACATGCCTTTCTTTTCCTTGGGTGTGTCGATATTGCTCATGGTTTTACGGGGTCAAGAAATCACATCCTGAGAGATTTCCGTAATAATGAACAGATCATTTTTGCATTTTTTTCGAGACATGGTCGCTCACGCCTTCTCACGAAGCCAAGCCGTGCTGCGCTCCAGCTCACCCTTCTGGTAAGCGATCTCAGCGTCTTTTTTACCGGGGCCGTCGGGCGCTTTGAAGCTGGGGATGGGCTTGCCTTTCTTGGTGAACTCGACCCAGCCTTTGAAGGCGGCGGTGTCGCGGTAGCCGGGGAAGGGAGTCCAAAACTCGTCTTTCTTCCACGACATGGGTTTGGCGAAGCCAGAGATGGTCTCGACCTGAAGCGGCACGCCGGGGGCGAGCTGGGCAAAGCGTTTCGCGTAGGCGGAGAAATCGACGAGGCCTTCGCCAATGGCGGTCCACTGGATGACAGCACCGTTTTCGTCCTCCCAGGCCATGCTGTCGCGAACGCTGGAGCAGATGGTGAGAGGCCCGAGGACTTCGAGGTGAGCCATCGGCTCCTCCATAGCCCAGACGGCATTGCCGGGGTCGATGTTGGCACCGACATAGCTTTTGCCAGCAGCCTCGATGAGCGCTTTCAGCTCGTGGCTCTGCATGTCGCCCGCATGGTTCTCGATGGCGATCTTGATGCCTTCGCCTTCGGCCAGGGACTTGTTGGCTTTGATGACTTTGATCGTCTCTTCGATGTGCTTCTGGATGCCGCCATCGCTGCTGCGGTCCTTCTGATTGCCGAGGTAACAACGCGCGACGGGTGAGCCGAGCTTCTTCGCGGCCTTGATCGTGAGTGCGAGCGTCTCCTCCGGTGTGCCATAGGTGGGCTTCCAGGTGTTTGAGGTGCCACAGACGCTGCTGGTGCCGATGTAAAGCTTCACACCTGCCTTGTCAGCCTGATCCTTGAGACCTTGCAGATAGCCATCTTCGAAGGACTCAAACACGCCCAGCTCCGAGATGAAGCAGGTGTCGAGCTTCAGCGAGGCGGCGTATTCGATGTGCTGCGCGGCCTTCCAGCCCGTGGCACGCACCGCGAAGTGGTCGATGCCGATCATGAGTCCCGGCACAACGGCACGAGCCTGGCTGAGCGCGAGCGCAGCAGTGGAGAAAGCGGAGGTCTGGAGGAAGTGGCGGCGGTTCATGGGTTGGGTTCTTGGTGGATGGAAACGATGTCCCGTGGGCATCTTTGGCTAGTTTTTCGACTGCTGTGACTCTGGCGTATCATCTCGGTAGTAAAGATAGATTTCCTGATCCGTCGTTGCATTTACTCGTCTGAGTCCAGCGACAATAAGCAGGAAGACAAGGATCGTTAATGGCAGAATGAGCCGCCAATCCCAAAGGGCAGCGCCATGACTCATTCGCTCTGAAAATGTTTTGAACTCGGGTTGATTGATGAGCCAGAAAATAATCGTGTACTTGCAGCCCCTACGAACCCATCGAATCAGCGGATTTTGGTCCTGATTGTTTGCCTCAGCACTGCCGATAAAGACGGGAAAAGCTAGGGCAAGGCTAAGTCCTAGCCCGGCGGGAATAAAGCTCCACAAGACCATCCCTTTCGCGAACAGCAGAAAGGCGAAGAACAAAGCTGTCGGCACTAAAATTGCCGACAGACGAGTGAACGATCGAATTTTTGGGAAATAGGTCATGGCTCACTCCTCCGGAACAAAATACCGCCCCATCGCCTCCAGGATCTTGGCGCGGAGTTCGTCGCCGTTGACCTCTTCGTTGTGGCGGTAGATCACGGCTCCGCCGGGGGCGACGACGAGGGTGT
>JAGKWZ010000312.1 GCA_021151605.1 Verrucomicrobiaceae bacterium | reverse complement strand
AGATTGGGAATGCCATCGTTGTCGGGATCAGCGAGGTCGCCGGCGATGAGCGGATTGTTTGCGTTGGTGCCGAAGTTCGCGCTTTGCCAGGTCTGCGATGGCGTGGGCGTGATGCGGGTGAGCACGACGTCGTTACCAGTGCCACCGGTGTAGGTGATGCGCCACCACTGGGCGTCTTCATAGAATTCCGCGCCCTCCGGCAGGCCGCTGAAGGTGCCCGAGACGGCGATACTGGTGCCGGTGTTGTCGATGAGGCGGAAGGTGCCGCCCGCGGCGAGGGCGGGCGCGGCGACGAGATCGAGTGCGCCCGCGAGTGTCACGCTGCTGGTGGCGCTGGTGAGGCGGAGCTGGTCGTATTGCGTGCCAGCGGTGGTGCCGTTGAGGCGAAAGCGCACAGTGCCGCCCGCATTGATGTTCAGGCTACCTGCCACGGTGCGTATGCCGGTGGTGGCACCGAGGGTGAGCATGCCGCCAGCGACGGTGATGCTGCTGTTGAGGCTGCCTGCGAGATCGAGTGTGCCTGCCTGCACGATGCTGCCGCCGGTGAAGCTATTGGCACCGCTGAGGGTGACGTTGTCGCTGGTGGTCTTGGTCAAAGTGGCGCTGCCGCCGAGTCGGGCGCTGATAGTACCGCTGCGCACGTCGTAGCTGCTGCCCGCGAGAAATTGCGACGATGATCCGGTGCTGTTCACGATGCTGCCACCGACGAGCACGACCGGTCCGAGCGTCTCGGAGAAGGCGTTCAGGTCAAAGATGGCTCCCGCATTCACCGTGAGATCGAGCGAGCTGTTGAAGCGCTCGCCGGCACCGAGTTTTACCATGCCCGCCTGCAATTCCAGCGTTCCGGGCGTGCTCATGGTCCCGGCGAAGGTGAGCGTGCCCGCGCCTTGCTTGAGGTAGGTGCCGGTGCCGCCCCAGTTGTTGCTCACGGTCTGGTCGGTAGCGTCGTCAAAGACGAGCGTGGCGTTGTTCACGACAGCGGATGGCAGCGAGCTGAGATTCGTGATGAGTATGCCCTGCGAGACGGTCGTGCCGCCGGTGTGCGAGGCGATTCCATTCAGCCGCAGAGTGCCGGCGCCAGTTTTAGTGACGTTTCCCGCGCCGCTGACGGCTCCATTCACGATCGTGGTGCCGCTGCCGGCAAAGCTGAGCGCAAATGCACCAGCGGTCGTATCCAGATTGCTCGCGAGAGTGAGCGTGCCTGTTCCGGAACCGCTGCCGATTCGTGCCGCAGCATCCATCACGAGCACGCCGCTGAAACTCACTGCGCTGCTGTCCTCCACATCGAGCGCACCGGACATGCCGGTCTCGCCATTGCCGGAAAGATGCACCGTTTCGGCATTCGTGACGCTCACACCGCCCGCGAGCGACAGCGAGGCACCGCTGGTCACGGTTGTCTCGCCAGCGGTGGCTCCAAGCGCATCGCTATGGCTGATGACGACGCGTCCGTTTTGAATGTCGAGCGTGCCGGTGAAGGCGTTCGCGTTCGTCAGCCATGCCGCGCCGCTGTTCACCTTCGTGATCGTGCCAAAGCTGGAGCCGATGGCGCTGTTGATCGTCACGCGGCCATTGCCTGCGAGCGTGAGCGGCCGACCTGTGGCAGTGCTGGTGAGCACGCTGTTGATATTCAGCGCCGCCGTGGATGCGGTGCTGTAGTTGGCAAAGGTAAGCGGGTTCTGCGCCTGGATGGCGGTATTGATCGTCTGCGCGGTGGTGACATCGCCATTCACCACGATGCCACCCACGCCCGTGCCGGAGGCCAGCGCCCCGAGTAGGATTTTGAAGGAACCAGCCGCGAGCATCATCGCCGGGCACTCGGGGGTAGAGAAGTAGAGCTCCTTCACGCTCTTGTCCCCGGCCATCGACACCGTGGTGCGTGTGGTGGCACGGTTGAAGATGGCCGCCTCGCCCGCAGCGGGCACACCATCCGGGCCCCAATTCGACGGCGTGCCCCAGTTGCCATCCAACGCACCACCCCAGCCCGGCTTCATCCACACGCGCACGTTCGCGATGTCCATGCTGGAGCCGTCGAGTAGCGGTCCCGGCGTGCCGGCAAACGGGATCACCTTTGTGCTGAACATCACCTGCATCGGCGTCATGTTTTCATACCCCGCGAGCTGTGAGGCCGTCATGGTGCGCACGAGCGCTCCGTCCCAATACCAGCGCAGCACGCCATCCATCGACCACTCCAGCCCCACAGTGTGATAGCCCGGATAGATGCCCGGTACCGCCAGCGTCGTGCCGCTGCCCACATGGACCGGCTTCCAATCATGCACGTTCATGTGATGCTCGTCGTGGTAGTGCGCCTCGGTGATGTCGATCTCCAGCGAGTCCACATTGTTCGAGACACTGTTCGGTGTGAGCAGCCAGAAGGCATTGTTCAGCCCGTCATCGCGGCCCACCTGCATCACCGTCTCGTAGTAGCCAAAGCGCTGCATGAACTGCGAGGTGTAGAGCCCGCCCTCCACCCAGTTCGTGCCGTCCCACGTCGTGCCAAGGTGAAGCTGGCCGCCGCTCACCGCATTGTTCGGCCGGCTGTCATACACCGACCACGCCGCGGCATTGTAGGCTGCGCCGTCGAACTCATCCACAAACGTCACCTGCGTGTAGCCCGGCAGCGGCTGCTCGTTCAGCACGAACTGCACCGCATCGGCGATCACCCAGTTGTTGGCGCCGTCGTTGCGCAGCAGCACATTACCCGTCGTGCCCGCGGCAAAGTCAAACGCACCCAGCTTCACCCAGGTGCCGCCATTCGTCTGCTGATTCACTCTCATAAAGGTGGTGCCCGCCGTGGCATTCACATCCACCGGCGCATTCGTGGCCCGGCTCGCGTCCGACGACCATCGCATGAAGACATCGTAGCGCCCCGCGAACGGCAGCGTGGGCGTGAACCGCACCGATTTGCCGCCAGTGGAGCCCGTATTGCCATCGAGCAGATAATTCGTGCTGTAAAATCCCGCGATTGCCGTGCTCGCCGTCCAGGTGCCCGTGAGAGTCACGCCGGAGGGAGAGGCATTGTCCACCACGATGGAAGGCGTCGTGCTGATCGTCAGCGACGCCGCGCCCTCGCCCGTGCCATCCACCGCCGTTACGCGGTAATAGTAGCGCGTGCCCGCCACCGCCGTCGTGTCCGTGAAACTCGTCGCCGTCGGCGAACTGATCGTCGTAAACGGCCCCGCAGCCGCCGTGGCCCGCTTCACACTGTAACTCGTGGCCCCCAAGGCCGCATTCCACGTCAAACCCACCTGCCCCGCAAGCGCCGGAGCTGTCGGCATCAGATGCGCCGGTGCAGGTGGCACCGCGAAAGCCACACCACCGGGCATGGCAAGCATCGCGAGCGTGAGGAGGACAAGGATTCGGAGAAAGGCGAGGTCGGGCATTCGTCAGCGGTTAACCCTCTTTTTACCATGCCCCGCCCTGGAAAGGATAGCCCTTTTGCTCCCTGTCTTTCGCATTCGCCCATCTAGACCGGTTCTCGAAATGTCTGTCATATTCACGACGGCGGGGCAGCCTCATTGGCGACGTCATTCACTCGTCAGCTATTGTTCTAATAGCCTCCTCGTTCTTTCCTTGCCACCCAAGCCGCCGTGCTCGCGGTCATTTCAGACATTCTTTTCGAGAACTGGTCTAAGCTACCGTCTCAACTCATGATCAGCACGTCCAACTTGCTGATCACATCCTGCATCTGGGTCTGGTTGTAGCAGCCATCGGATTCCCGCGCTCGACATCCCCCAGCATGTCGCACGAGACGCCGCAGCCCTATTGTAATCCGTGACGGCTCAGGTGCGCACGCTCCCGGCACGGGTGCAAACAATACGGCGGCCGCTCAAACAGGCCTGTGGCATACTCGAAAACTTCGCGCTCTCGGTTAGCTGGCTGAAAATCGCTACCCGCCTCGCCCAGAAGCCAAATCGCTAGAGGCTACCCTCGGCATCATCCACGAGGACACCAACTCTTGTTTCTTCGGCTGACTTTTCCCATGAGCACTGAACAGCTCCAGATCGTGGCCTTCGTGAACGCACTTAAAACGCAGCCCGCTGCCTCCAGCGCCACCGCCGCGAACCTCCTCTCCTCCCTCGTCGCTGAACTCACTGCCTGCCAGAGTCTTCTCCCGGCTCAGGCCTGCGCGAGCTGGGCTTTGACGAGTTCGCGGACGTATTTGCCGAGCATGTCGAACTCGACATTGAGGCGGTCGCCGATCTGTTTGGTGTGCAGATGGGTGACCTGACGGGTGTGCGGGATGATCCAGCAGACGACGCTGGTCGGGGTGACTTCGGCGGCGGTGAGGGAGATGCCATCGAGACAGATGGAGCCTTTCGGGATCACGAGCCCACGATGCTCGGCGGGGAGTTCGACTTCGAGGCGGTGGTCCTGGCCGTGAAGACTCCAGTCGAGCACGCGCAGGGTGGCATCGACATGCCCCTGCACGAGATGACCGCCAAAGCGTGCGCCCATGGCCATGGCGCGCTCCAGATTGACGAGGCTGCCGGAGGTGAGATCGCCCAGGCTGGTGACGCGGAGGGTCTGCATGAGCAGGTCAAAGCTGGCGGTTTGCTCATTTGGGTCGAAGCCAGTGACGGTGAGGCAGCAACCATTGACGGCTACACTTTCCCCCTGGGTAAGCTCTGCGGCCATGGGGCCGACATTGAGGGTCAGGCGCGCGCTTTCGCCACGAGGTTCGAGGCTGAGGACGGTGCCGGTGGATTCGACGAGGCCGGTGAACATGGGCTGCTGTGTAGAGCCTCAGGTAGCTCCACGCAAGCTCTCCTGAGAATCCGCTCTTGATTCGCCTGCGGAAGGTGCCACTCTCCGGGCCGTTTTTCCCGTAACCACCAACTAGACCACCTACATGGGCCAGCAACTTAACAAGACCATCAAACGCCGCCGCCGCAAAGCTTACATCGCCCGTAAAAAGGCACTCGTGAAAGCTGGAGTGAGCCGCAAAGCCCGCGCCGCCAAGAGCGAGCCAAAGGCCGCCAAGAAAGCCCCAGCCAAAAAGGCTGCCGCCAAGAAAGCCGTGAAGCCAGCCTCCATTGAAGCTGTTGAGGCCGTCGTCGCAGCAGTGGAAGAGACTGCCGCTGAGTAATTACCTGGTGGAAAAGTGAGGATCTTTATCAGCGAAGGTTTCGGCCGTCAGATAGCTCTTTGGGAGCTAGACACGGAGAAACCCCAAAAAACGCCTTGATTTCAGACTCTTCGCCACCACTATCCGCCTCCCTCGAAAAAGTCCCACTTAAATAAATCATGGCTGTTGTTCTTCGTCTCCGTCAGGAAGGTGCCCACGGGCGCCACGTTTATCGCGTTGTAGCTGCTGATCAGCGCTTCAAGCGTGATGGTCGCTTCCTGGAAATCCTCGGTAGTTACAATCCTGCTATCGAGAAAGGCAACGCCATTCTCGATCTGGCTAAAGTGGACTCGTGGATCGCCAAAGGTGCCCAGCCTAGCCCCACCGTGAAGAGCTTGATCAAAAACGCTCGTATCGCTGCGGCGAAGTAATCTGCTTCGTCAGAGTTTCAACGCCGCCGGGTGATCTTATCACCGGCGGCTTTTTTTTGGACATCGCAAACGTCACCTCTTCCATTATGGACGCCCCTGAAGCTCTCCGCGAATTCCTGGCCTACGTTGTCTCCAATCTGATCGACCACCCCCAGCAAGCGAGCATCGCCGTCGGGCATAACGCCTCAGGCGCGGTGGTTTACCGAGTGGAACTTGCGCCTCAGGACGTGCGTCATGTGATCGGTAAAAATGGGCTGACCATCAGCTCGATTCGCTCCTTAATGAACACAGCGGCAGAAAAGCACGGTATCAAAATCAGTCTCCGAGTCGGGGCTGCCACTGATCTCGAAGCGGAGGAAACCCCAGAACAGGAGCAGGCCCGCGAAGCTCGGGCTGCGAAGGACTAAATGGTGACATCCAAATCCGTGGTCACCGTCCCCACGAAGCACATGGCCGTCTATGAGGCCCTGCGTGCGGAGATCGTCGGTGGCGCTCTGAAGCCAGGAGAGGTCCTTGTGATTGATGCCCTCGCCAAGCGTTTCCAGGTCAGCATCATCCCTGTGCGTGAGGCGCTACGCCAACTCCAGACGGAGCGGCTCGTGGAGATCCGCCCCCACACGGGTGTGCGTGTCACCCCGGTGGAGGTTTCTTCCCTCGGCGAAATCTTTGCCATGCTTGGCGCTCTGGAAGGACTCTCCGCTGCGAAAGCCCTGCCCAACCTCACGGAGGAGCACCTCGCCGAGCTGGACAGGCTTCTGGAACGTCTGGAAAGCACCGCTCGGCAGGGTGATCGGGCGGGTTTTGAAGCCGCGAATCGTGAATTTCATCTGCTGCCATGCCGTATCGCGGGCTTTACGCGAGCGGAGCAAACTCTCCACTCCTTGCTGACTGAATGGGAGCGCCTGCACCGGCTTGCCTTTCAGCGAACACAACCGCCGGACATGGAGACTGCCAATCAGGACCATCAGGCCATCGTGCGCGCTTTCCGCGAAGGAGACGCTGCAAAGCTCGGCTCGCTACTCGCTCGTCACAATCAAACGGCGGCGGATCATTATCGACAGTTCGTGCCAGTGGAGGAGTAGGTCAGCGGCGTTTGGATCACTTTCCCGGAATGTCGCTGGCATCGCTGTCGCATCTCGCTATCCCCCTGCGCGCATGGCCCCCACCCCTCCG
>JAGKWZ010000311.1 GCA_021151605.1 Verrucomicrobiaceae bacterium | reverse complement strand
ACGAGGCCGAGCTTGTCAGAGGAACCCTCCACGGGAGCGGGGAAGGTATCCTCGATGGGGCTATTGGCCGCTCCTGGTGTGGCGTGGCTGGTCCAGCCCCAGCTTTTGCCATCGGCAGCGAGGATGATGGCGGCGTCCTCCGGGAATCCACGCCAGGGAGTCTCGAAACGCTGGATGGTATGCCCCCTGGGATCACACCAGTGCAGGCCGCCGGCGGTGGCTTCGAGTCTGATGCCAAAGCTGGCGTAGCCGCTTTCAGGCAGATCTTTCGAGCTGCAAAGGATGATACGCCGCTCTCCCGGCTGAATGATGGGGGAGACTCCGGCAGGCATCTTCGAGGGCTCCAGCCACTCTTGCGTCATGAACCGGCGGTTTGCTTCCACGGCGTAATGTCTCAAGTGGTGGCCCGTGAGGTCGATCGGAGCGGTGCCCATGTTTGTGACCTCGATCCAATCTGGAGATGTCCCGGCAATAGGCAGGCTGTTTTCATTCTTGGCCTGGATCTCAGTGATCAGCAGATGTGGCGATGAAGAGGGACCGATCCAGGGTTGGTAGTCCATGGGGCGTCCTGAGATCCAGGCATACGGGCTGCCATCATCACGCGGAGACTGCGCCGCCAGCCAGACAGGCATGACAAAATACTGCTTCCTCAGCAAGGCTGTCACCTCCTTGAGTTCCTTTTCGTCGTAGATTTCGGCAAACTGCCAGTCAGGCTTGTCCTTGAGCGCCTCTTGCACCTGTTCCCACCGCCAACGCTGAGTGAGTAACGCCCAGTTCTGATTGAGGACCAGCAATTCAGGGAGTGTGGGATCCTCGGCGGAGGATCTCTGCATGGCTGCACGTGCCCTCATGCGTGGTTCGATGATGAGCTTGTTGTTCAATGCATCGATCAGATAGATCAGCCCCATGCCCACGATGACACAGGTCATCATGGAGGTGATGGGCTTGCTGATGATGGTGCGCTGCACGAGCGGTGTGCCCATGCGCAGCAGTGAGGCGGCAATCGCGTCACGCATCTTCTGAGCCGTGGTGTAGCGGTCCTCAGGCTGCTGCATCAGAGCGCGGAGGATGATTTTGTCCACATGGGCGGGAGTGCCAGCCAGCTTCGAAGGTGGATCAAAGACTCCTGCGGGCAGCCGCCCTGTCAGCATCTCATAGAGAGTCACTCCGAGGCTGAAAATGTCCGACCGCCTGTCCATGCTGCTGCCTCTGATGTGAAGCTCTGGCGCGGCGTAGCCCAGGGTGCCCATGAAGGCCTTGGTGCGGGGTGGATTTGCCGAAGTTGAGTCCTCTTCCTGAAAACTCTTTGCGAGGCCGAAATCGGCCACCCGCACCAGCCCGCGTTCATCGATGAGGATGTTGCTGGGTTTGATGTCGCGATGGATCACGCCACGCTCATGCGCGTAGTGAAGCGCCTCGCAGACTTGGGCGGTGATGGTGAGCGCGCGTGCGGTGGAGATCTTCTCACGGCGGAGGATGGCCTGGAGGGAGACTCCCTCCACATACTCCATCACGATGTAGTGGTGCCCCTCGTCCGTCACACCGAAATCATATACCGCCACGATGTGAGGATGCTGGAGTCTGGCTAGCAGGCTGGCCTCCTGCTTGAACCGGTCCATGAAGCCCTCGTCATCCAGCAACTCGGGAGGGAGAATCTTGATGGCCACCCGGCGGCCCAAAGAGGACTGAGTCGCTGCATACACAGCACCCATTCCTCCCCGGTCTAAGAAGCTGAAGTTGGTGTATCCAAGAAAACTGCTCTCCAAGCTCTCCGCCGCAGGCGGTTCCCAATCGCTTGACCTGCCACCCAGCACGCCATCCATCAGCCCGAGCGGGTTCAGCCCGACCAAGACAGAGCTTGAAGCGGTTGAAGCGTGTCTGGAAGGCGGAGTTGGGCTCTGAGGAGGGGTGTCGTCTGACATGACAAACGGAAAAGGCGGCACCAGGGGGCGCTGCGGCAGGTATAGCTAGCCACTCGGGCGGAAAATGTGACAGGCAAAATTATTTTCGGTTACCTCTCATTTCTTGCATTTGAGGAATCTCTTGAAGATTGATGAGCGATGAAATCAGTCACCCAACATGGAGCTTTCCCTATGACGCGCTGGAGCGTCGTGATCGCGCTGCGCGAGGGTGGAGATCTTGCCCAGGGCAGGATGGCCCTGGCAGAGCTGTGCAAGATCTACTGGCGGCCTCTTTACTCCTACGCGCGCTATCAGGCTATCCCCCCAGCGGATGCAGAGGACCTGACGCAGAGCTTCCTCGGCTTCGCTTTGGAAAAGGAACTCTTCAACGCAGCAGATGCCGGGCTTGGCAGGATGCGCAATTACCTGCTCACCTCCTTTGGCAGACATATCAAACATTGGCAGCGCCAGAATCATGCCCTCAAACGTGGCGGTGGGCGGGAGGTGCTCTCCCTTGAGGCCTCCATGGCGGAGGATGAGATCGCCATTCATCCCGTGGATCACCGCACACCGGAGGCGAACTATCAGCGCCAGTGCGCGATGCGGGTGATCGAGGCCGCCGTCGAGCAACTGGCCAAAGAGCAGGAAGAGGCGGGCAAAGGTGCCATTTTCCAGGCTCTCCGCCCAAGGCTGGACCCATCTCAGGCGGTCTCTGGCAATGATGCCGAACTCGCCAAAAGTCTGGGCCTGACTCATGACAGTGTGCGCCAGGCCGTGTCCCGACTGCGGAGGCGATTCCGCGAGATCATGAAGGAGATCGTCGCCAGCACCTTGTCCTCACCGACAGAGGAAAGCGTCAATGAGGAGCTGGCGGCACTGCGTAACGCGCTGGTGGACTGAGGTTTAGATCACCTTTCGAAATGTTTGTCCGATTCCCGGCGGCGGGGCGGCCTTAGTCGCTCGTCAGCTACGGTTCGAGATGATGGAGGAGGTGCTGGAAAGCCTGGGCAAAAAAGTTTGTCACAGGTTTCCGCCGGATGGCTAACCCCTGATAGCAAACGGCAAACATGCCCGGGAGCTACTACGACAGACACACCCCAAACAAACGAACTCCTCCATGAATCCCATCGCCATCTCCACCTTCGGCACCAACATCCTGCGCTTCACCATGCCTCTGGCACAGACGAACGAGACATCGCTCGCCGGCCAGATGAGCGGTATCGTCAACATCCTCAACATGGTCGGCCTCGTGCTCGCCTTCGGCGGTCTCCTCTTCGCCGCCGTCATGTTCATGATGGGTCAGACTGAGCGCGTCCTTTACGGCCTTGTCGGTGCTGGCATCGGCGGTCTTTCCTTCATCATCGTGAAGGTCATGTTCAACAGCGCCGGCGGTTCCGATAACATCGAAGAAATCAACATGGGCGGTGCTGCCCCCGCAAACTGATGCCTCAGGCGGCTAGGGCAGTCCTCATCTGAGGGCTCTTCAATTCTGGCAGGCACGGTCAGAGCACCGGCCTGCCAGAACCTCCACGACTGATCAATCACAGCACCGCTATGGAAAACCAGCAAGGCATCCGCCTGCACGAGACCAATGAAGGCCGCGAAGTCCAGCAGGGCATCGCCGGATTTGAGGGGCTGAACGCCCTGTTCTTCATGGGAGCACTGACCCTCTCCTTGCTGCTATTCCGCAAGTTCGCGGGCGAACAGAATGCCAACATGCCTTTGGCGATCCTCATCGCCTCCATCCCGATCGTCCTGGTCTCCCTGTATGTCTTTGGCCTGAAGCAGGGCAAGCCAGCCAGCTTCGATATCGAGCTGGGTGAATGGCTCATCATTAAATTATCCGGCGGCTCTTACTTCTCGCCTAAGCAGGTCGAGCCGCTCGCCCTCGACTGGATCGAGGACCCGAAAAGCAAGGACTCTCACCCCATTTGATCCCCCTCCAGGATGGCTCGATTCATCAATTCCTACCTCGACGAGGATCTCATCATCTACCGCGGCCTCCAGCGCGGTGGTGGCATCGGCAGAGGTTACAATGTCGAGCTGCCGGACACCGAAAACACGGATGCCTCCTGGCTCATGTCTCTGGAGGATAACCTCCGCGTCCTGCTCCGCATGATCCGCCCCGAGCTGCGCCTCCAGGTGGCCTGGAGTGTGGATAGTGACTACCGGAAGGAGCTGGAACGCTATCGCGAAAAGACGGAAACCCTGCCCCAGGACCGCTGGTCCACCCGCCAGCGGGAGGAGCGTTACCGCCGCTACGATCAGAAGATCAAAGATCACAAACTCCGCCGCGAGCACCTCCAGTTTTACTTCACCTCCAAAGTCGGTGGCAAAGCCATGGGCGGAGGCCGCCAATACTATGAAGAGCTGCTCCAGGCCGCCAAACGTGAGCAGAGCGAACTCGAAGAAGCTCTACGCCAGCAGTTCGGCAGCCTCGGTGGGCGCATCATGCCCATGACGGACATGGAGCACTTCGAGTCCTTTTACCGTTACTTCAATCCCAGCGCGTTTGAGAACGATGCGCTGAAGCTGGATGACATCTACGACCCCAGCAAAACGGTCGCCGAGATGTGCTTCAACAGCGAAGCTGCGCCAGTGCGCGGCGGCAGTTCCGCCTTTAAGATGGATGGCTTTTACCAGGGCATCTGTGTGGTGAAGTCGCTGCCCAAGTTCACCTACATCGGGATGATGCGCACGCTCACCCAGCTCGACTTCCTCGACTATCAGATCGTCTGCAACATCGAGGCGGGTGACGTCGAAAAAGACCGTGTCGCCACGGAAAGCAAGGTCGCGCGGCTCGAGCGTGGCAAGCTCACCCCATCTCTGGAAGCCACCCTGCAAAAGCTGCGCACGCGTGTCCGCCGCCTGAGCACGAATGAAGTCGTGCCTTACCGCATGCACCTTATCGTCCGCGTTTGGGATCGCGATGCAGACGCCTGTGCCAGCAAGCTCTCCGCCATCCGCAACAGCATCCTGAAGCTAGGCGGCGCGCAGTCCTATGAACCCACGCTGCCCACCAGTGTGCGCAATTACTGGCAGCTCTGCATGCCCGGATGGACCTGGGCGAACTACAACGACTTCAAGCTCTACGTCGAGGATGTGAACCTCGCCGACATGCTGCCCATCTCCAGCACGCCCACGGGTGATCTCGATGAGGCCGAGGCCATCTACGATGGCCCACGTGGAGCGCTCGTCGGCTGCACCACCTTCGTCGGCAGAGAAGGGGCCATGCGTCCCGAGCACGGCATCATGTTCGGTGCCTCCGGGGCAGGGAAGTCCGTCTTCACCATCGATCTCCTCACGCAGACCGCGCCTTATTACGACTACACTGCCATCGTCGAAGAAGGTCTCAGCTACAACCTCTTCACCCGGCTCTACGGCTGCAAGCCCATCATCGTCCAGCCGAACGGGAACCTCACTTTCAATTATTTCGATACCCGCGGTCTACCGCTCAGCCCCGACCAACTCGGCGGAGCCACTGCGGTGGCCCATCTCATGGCCGGCCCACCGCCGGATGTCGATAAAGATCGCATCCGCCAGGCCTTGCTCGCCAAGCAGATCGAGCGGCTTTACATCGACCAGTTTGAAACCTGGGCGAACCACAATGCCGAAGGTCGTCTCGAAGCCGCACGGCGTGTGATGTTGGCAGATCAATGGCGCATCAAACGCCTGCCGCAGGGCACCGTGCTCTCCGATGCTTGGCTGGATTTCCGCGCCGCTCTGATGGAGGGCGAGCCCATGGCCAATGAGATGAGCCATCTCACCCCTGATCCAGCGCGACTCGAAGACTGCCTGAATGATCCCGGCAGCCTGTGGGACCTCATGAGCATGGGCTACACCCTCATGAAAGCAGAGGACATGCCCACGCACAGCCAGTTCGTCGAGCTCCTGAATCTGGAAAGCCGCCAGCGGAAAGCTCACGATGACCTCGGCCTCCTGCGCATGCTGCTGGAGCCCTGGAGCCGTAGTGGCCGCTATGGAGCCATCCTCGATGGCGTGAACAATGTCGATCTCAGTGGCAAGGTCGTTCATTTCGAACTCAGCTACATCCCTGAGAGCGCCAAGGAGCTGCGCACCGTCGCCGCCTTCCTCATCACGAACGACCTGCGCAAAGAAATCATGAGCCGCCCGCGCAACACGCGCAAGCGCGTCATCCTGGAGGAGCTTTCCGCTTTCCTCGCCATGCCGGATGGGGACCGCATCACGCGTGAGTACTACGAGCGCATGAGAAAGTACTCCTGCTGGGTCTTCTCCATCATCCAGCAGTTCCAGCGTATCAAAGACCACCCCGTGCGCTCCTCCGTGGTCGGGAACTCGCGTGTCATGTTCATGCTGAAGCAGCCTGATCAGCGGGATGTCGAGAGCATGAGCGAAGGCTTCCGAATCCCCAGCGTCACGAAGCGCCAGGTTACCAGCTTCCCCGATCCCTCCGAGATGAAGACCGACCCCTACGGCAGCTTCGTCTATTATCATGAAGCCACCGGACGCCCGCGCATCGCAGTTGGCCGTCACCAGGCATCGAAGGAAATGATTCTCGCCTCCGCCACCTCAGGGGAAGCCTTTGAGCGCCAAAATGAGCAGCTCAAGGAATTCGGCGGAGACGCCTACAAAATGATCCTCAGCAGGCCTCATCGGTGCAGGCATCGGTGGCGTCATTGGCGCACTCGTCGGGGACAATCTGCTCAACAAAGACAAAAAGAATAACAGCAGCGGTTCCTCATCCAGCAGTAATTCCAGCAGCAGTGGGAACAATAACGATGACGGCTTCCTCGAAGACAACGCGGGTCTCATCACTGGCGTCGTCGCTGGCGGTGCCGTCGGCATGATCGGAGACAGCATGGCCCAGAAGGAAGTCCGCCAGAAGTACCTCGACGGCTACAACAAAGGCCGCAGCGATGCCATCAAGGATCTCTACTGGCTCAAGCGTGATGCCGAGCGCCCAGGCGGGGCCGCTGACCTCCAGCGTCGCTATTACGAAGTGCCCGTCCCCGAGCATGTCACGACTGATGGCGTGCTCGTCGAGCCCCGGAAAGTCGTCATCGAAGTCGTCGAGTAACTCAAAAACATTCAGCTCATGAAGACATGCATCCTTGTTATCGCATTTGTGGCTCTGAGTGAGAGCATTTACCTGAAAGGGCAGGCTGCGGAAGTCGTCGTCATTTCCTCTCCCACTGTCGAAACAGGTCTCTCCGGTCTGGATGCCAAAATCAGCCAACTCCTCGAAACCGCAAACAAACAGCTCGAGAACGCCAAGCAGTCACTCGGAGATGCCAACGCCATTGTGCCGCCCGAGCTGCAGAGTTCGATGGACAGTGCTGCGGCCAGCCTGGGCAAGCCCATCGTCAAACTCGAAACGAATGCCGAGCGGGCAACGGCATTTGAGGCGCTCACCGGCTCCGAAGTCTTCGATGACAACGCCTTTGGTACCATGACCGCCATCGGAGACACCATCACCCGCCGTGACGGCACCGTCGTTCAGCGGGATGCTGAAAAGTACAGGATGGAAGCCGCTGTGATGAAGCAGATCACGGATTACAATACGGCTCGTGACGCGGCCTTGAAACGCAAAGGCGAACTGCAGGAAGCGATCCAGCTCCTTACCGAGCAGATGAACGAGACCAAGGATCTCATCACCATCAGCAAGCTTAGCACCATGATTACCGCGCTGAACGGTCAGGTGCAGGACTGCAACCAGATCATCCTCGTCTCCCAGGCGGATGCCGAAATGATGGAAAAGGAGATGCTCGCCACCTCCCGCATCATCACCAAAGGTGAGCGGGAGAAGAAAGTCGAATTCAATAAACGTCCAGCTCCCGCAGCCGGGGCAGGAGGCACCACTCCAAAGCCCAGCGTTGTCGTTGGAGACCCGGCAAAAGGGCTGACCGGTGCCACCCCAGGGACTGCCAATGGCACCAGTTCCTTTGCGCCGAACCTCAGATGGGGGACCTACAACACCAAGCCACCAGCGGGCAGCACCGGCACCGGAGGCACCACCGCTCCCTGATCTCTGCTGAAACTGAACTCCGCATGATGAACCCCCACACCACCTGATCATGGGCGACTGGACCACCATCGACATGTCGTTCTTTTACGACAATCTGGCGGACGTATGCCTGCGCTGCAGTGACGTCCTGCAGCTCATCATGTTTGTGCTCATCTTCGCGGGGCTGCTTATGAATGTGTACAAAGGTATGATGTCCGGGGACATTGGAGCCATCTGGAGACACATTCTGGTCAGTGGCCTCATCATCTCCATCACTCCTTTTTATGGCGAGTGGATGCTGGCCACTCAGGCCGCTCTCGGGGATGATCTGCTTCGCGATCTTGGCGTGGACCCCATCAGCATGCTGATGAATTTCGGTAACAGCTTTGGGGAGGCGCCTTTCGATACTGGCAGCGCCCCCAGCATCGTCTTCGGCATTCTTGATCCGCTGACATGGTTCGAATACTTCGCCCAGGTCATCGGTGCTTGGATCATGATGTTGCTGGCCTTCATCATGTACATTTGCTTCTGGATCGGCTTCCAGATTCAGATCATCGCCATCTATCTGGGGAATGCAGCAGCGCCAATCTTCCTTGGCATGTTGGTCTTTGAGCAAACCCGGGACACCGGGGTGAAGTACCACATTGGAATGATTTCCATCTGCTTCTGGCCGCTCGGCTGGGGCCTCGGCATGTTGTTTGCGCAGGCCATCATGGATTCTGCGCCTGACCTTATTGATCAGATCATCTCACCCATCGGAGCCATCGCCCTGGTGGGCACGGTGCTGGCCATCGCCTCACCCATCATCATCGTGATTATTGTCATCCTCTGGGTGATCGTCACCCTTTTCATCGCGCCAAAGATCGTCTCGAAAGCCATCACCACGGGTTCGCAGATTGGCATGGGCTTCATCTCCGCTGGCATGAATGCCGCCGTCGGTGGAGCACAGGCTGCGGCTGGTGCGGCCATGGTCGTCGCAGGTGCTGCCGCCACGGCCACAGGAGCTGGAGCTGCCGTCGGCGTCGGCATGATGGGCGCGGGTGCAGGCAGCATCGGCGCGGGTGCTGGCACCGCCATGAAAGACCCCACCTGACCTCACCGCATGTCTTCACCCATTTTCCACCCGAACACACCAGACTGACCGATGAAAGGCGTCACGGAAATCTTCATCTCCAAGGAAAAGCTGGCCATCTTTTGGTTCCTGGTCACCATGGGCTGTCTGGGGGCCACGGGCTGGCATCTGTATAATCTGGCAGAATCCAGCCGTGGCAGCATGCTCTATGTGCCGATCGAACAATCCAAATTGTACCTCGACCGCTCCCAGTCCACCGAGACGCAGAATCAGTTGGTGGATTACCACGCCCGTCATGCCCTCGAGACTTATTTAAACCGCGGTCCGCGTGGCCCGCTGAATGCCGAAAGGCTGGGGCTCCTCTTTTATGAACAGGGCCTGGAAGATGTGCAGGCAGACATCAAAGAGACGCGCTTTGATTTCAAAAACCTCGAGATTCATCAGATGGTCGAGATCGGTGAGGTCCAGATGGAGATCGATAACGACCTCAGCGCCGTCACCGTACTTAACGGACAAGTCATCCGCGTCAGCGTCGAGCCCGTCACCAAGCAGCCCGTCACCCAGTCTTTCTCCGTCCAGGCTGAGATGCACTGGGAGCGCAATCCCAACCTTCGTTATGCCCGCCGCTTCGCCTGGGTGTGCAATAAGGTTACCTACCTTCTCAAAGAAATCTCCAGCAGCGAAAAACCGGAAAACTGATCTTCCCAACCCATCCTGCTCATGCCCGCCTCATCACCACGCCGCCGCGCCATCGATACCCTCGTAGCCAGGGATCACACCGCCGTGTTTTGGTTCCTCGTCGCCATTATCGTTGCCGTAGTCTGCGCTTGGTATGTGGATCTAATGTCTCGTGTTTATGCAAAACGTCCGGACTTCGTTGTCATGGACACTGCGGGCGCCTACTACGTCCCGCCCGGTGTCGCTTATCAGAACATGGACAAAATGCACGTTCAGCTCACTGAGATGGCTGTGGAAACCATCCTGGAGCGTGACAAAGATGGCTTCATTTACCCTGAAAGGCTGCCGAAACTCTTTACCAAACCTGCTCAGGACAAGCTCTTGGATAAATTCCACTCAGAGGCCGGCTACTTCCGCTCTCAAAACGCCACGCAGACCTTCCAGATCGAGAAGACTTACTACATCGACCGCAAGACGAAGGCCCTCGCCACCGAGGCCATCGGCATCGCCCGCCGCGTCAGCTATCTGGATGGCAATCGGCTGGAGAGCTCCTACCGCTTCAAGATCACTCTTGGCTGGCGGATGAATGAATCCTTGGAGAAAAATAAAGCTTACCCTTCCGTGGTTTCAGACATCGTCTTCAGGGAATTCTCACGCCTTGATGAGGTCGAGGCAGCCCAGGCAGAGGCCGCTGTCGCCGAAGCCGAGGCCCTCCGCGCCACAGAGGCCGAAGCCGCTGCCGCCAAAGCCAGGGCCAAGGCTGATGAGGCTGCCGCAGCCCAGGCCGAAGCCGTCGAAGCCATCCGCAAAGCCACCCAACAATGATCGCCCGTCCTCCACTTCCATCCATGGCGCGGTTCCTCCTCGCCACCATCTGGTTTGCTCTCTGCGCCATGTCTATGGCCCAAGTGCAAAGCGGACGTGAACTCGTCCGCCTGCCTGCCTCCCAGACCATCCACGACATCGCCATCAATAGCACGGTCGCCACCACCATCACCTTCCCCGAGAAGATCACCCTCCTCACAGGTTATGGGCTCGTCACCGATCCTACTGCCGCGAACCAACTCAGCACCGGCAACAATCCCGTCGCCGTCGTGCATTACGAGAACGTCCTGTCTGACACTCTCGTGGTGCGCTTGATCAAGCCCGGTGAGCCCTGCCATGCCACCATCCGCACCGCGCGTGCCCTTTATCTCATGCGCTTCACCCCGTCTGAGTCTGCGAACCTTGCCGTCATCGTTCCACCACCGACACCGGCCACGGCTGCCCAGGAGGTCGGCCCAGAGGTCGTCGCCCAAAAGCGCCTGAAGTTCTCCTCGGATGAGCTCGTGGGCATGCTCGGCAAAGCCCGCAATCGCAAGGCACTGCAGCCACTCAATCCCGGCCTCTATACCGGATGGCAGGAGCGCAACGGCCTGGATATGACTTCCACTCAGGGGCAGCTTTCTTCGACCATCTACGAGATCCAGCGCCACCCTGACAAAGACCTCACCGTCTTCCGCTGCTGGCTCGCAAACAAAGGCACCGACCTCTTCGAGTACGATCCAAAGTCCGTGAAAATCCGTGTCGGCGAGCGCAGCTATGATGCCCAGCTCGTCGATGCCGCACCCGAGGTCCGGGCCGGTCAGACCATCCCTCTGGACCTTGTATTGCAGGGCGGCCCTGGCGGCAGCCGTGAAGGCATCTCCATCAATCAGGACTTCCGCATCGAACTCCCCGAGCCCGGGCGGCGTGACGTCATCGACCCCACCCTCTTTGGCGACACTGTCGCCGAAGGCAAATAACCGCCAGACATGAACGCCATGATGAAGCACCTCCAAAAGCCTGCTGTCCAGATGATGCTGCTAGTCGCCGTCATCGGCCTTGCTGCTGGCGTTTTTTACTTCACCCGCCAGCGCGGTGTCGTCTCCGCCAATACCGCCAAGCCTGCCGCAGCCGCCGGCAGCAAGCCCGCTGCGAGCAACGCCACCGCCACCTCGACGATTGTCGCCGAAGAGCGGAAGGTGAATCTTGCCGACAAGCGAGTCGCTCAGATTGGCGGCAGTCAGGTGCAGCCACTGGTGGTTCAGCAGCGCAAGCCCCCCGCACCCACCATCATCAGCACCGGACGGACCACCAC
>JAGKWZ010000310.1 GCA_021151605.1 Verrucomicrobiaceae bacterium | reverse complement strand
GTGCGGAACATGATGCGGGACCAGATGGCGGTGGGGGATGTGGGGTTCTTTTACCACTCCAGCTGCCCGGTGCCAGGCATCGCGGGCATCGTGAAAATCGTCAAAGAAGCCTACCCGGACCACACGCAGTTTGACCCCTCTTCGGAATACTTCGACGCAGGCAGCAAGCGCGAGGAACCCCGCTGGCTGATGGTGGATGTGAAGTGGGAGGCCGACTTCAAGACCTTCGTCACGCTCGATATGCTCCGTGCGGAACCGAAGCTCGCTGATATGCTCATCCTCCGCCGAGGCAACCGCCTTTCCATCACCGAAGTCGAGCCGAAGCACTGGGACCTTATCTGCAAGCTCGGCGGGCTTTGATCCAATTTACTCTACCTTCTGATGCTTCATTTTCTCCACCGCTGCCTTGGCTTCGCTCAGCGTTTTGTCGCAGCGGTCTGGCATTTTGGGTGGGGTGGAGCCTTCAGGGTTTTTGTGCTGCACAGGCTCTCACGAGAAGATCGCCTGACTCAAATCTGGCTGCATGTATTGCAGCGCCCGTTCTGGTTTCGATCCAGGACGGATGCGGGTGTGCTCGGCATGTTCTACTTGGAGAACTACCGCATCGCAGATTCCTACGGTCCCTTGTGCCGCACTATTATTGATGCCGGTGCAAACATCGGTGATTCCACCATGCGGCTCCGCCGCTTCCACCCTCAGGCGCGCATCATCGCCATTGAGGCGGATGCGGACAACCACGGCTTGCTCGCCCGCAACTTCGCCGACGATCAGCAGGTCACCTGCCTGCATCGTGCGCTTTGGAAAGAAGAGGGCACTCTGCGCATCGCCAAGACCTGGGCTGCTGTCGCCAGTCGTATCGACGAAACTGGCGTGCATCCCGTCAGTGCTTCCGTTTCTGCCTGCACGGTTCCAGGTCTGATGGCGGACTTTGGACTGGAAGAGATCGACATCCTCAAGCTCGACATCGAAGGCGCGGAGAAGGTCGTCTTCCAAACGTCCGACACCTCATGGATTCGCCGGGTGAGATGCATCATTTTCGAATGCTGTGATGCCGACGATCATCGCACGACTATGGACATCTATGCAGCGCTGCAAGCCTCCGGTGCCCACTTCAACAGCCATCTCTGCGGCGAAAATATCGTGCTCATCCGCGCCGACACCGATTGGTTTCTCACCCCGGATCTCTGGATGCATCCACGCGCCCGCATCCTGCCGCATCTCGAAGAGCACATGAAAAAGCTCGGCAGACAGCGGCTGGACTGAGAGTCGGGTCACGGCATCACCACGACATCCTTCACCCTCAGCGTGCCAAAACCAAAGCCCACGCTGAGATTTGACTTCGCCCGTGCCAGCGAGGGGTGTTCATAGGTCTTCTCGAAGCCGCCGATCTTCACCTTCGCTTTCGTGCCGTGCACGGTAATGGTCACAGGCACCCATTCGCCTGGCTTCAGCGCCAAACTCTTCTCTTGGGCGAGCGCGATGGATTTGTGATTCATTGCATCCGCCGGGAAGGCGCGCATTCCGGTGCCTACTGCGCTCGCGACAATGCGGAAGACGTGCCCGTCGTCGCCATTGCAGGTGAAGACCACGCTCTTCACGGCTGCGTCTGCTTGGTAACTGAACCGGATCGTCGCGTCAGTGTAGGCAAGGTCGTAAAAGAGGATGGGGCCGTGATCCTTGTTCTTTTTGTAGAGCGCATCGTCCTGCGTGCAGCTCGCGATGCCTTCGGTGAACTTCCATTCGCCACGCATCGCACGTCTCTGCTCCAGCTTGGCCACCGAAAAGTCGTCTTTGAGCAAAGGCGCATCAGCAGCGATGGCTTGGCCGGCGAGGACAAAGGTGAAAGCAAGCGTGCGAAGTATCATGAGGGCGCTGAAACAGGCGCGAATGCGGCTAACTTTCACCCATCACAGCCAAGCCTGCATCTCCGCTGGCAGTGGGCAATCCCAGGTGCGGCAAAAGCTCGGAGTCATGATTTCCAGCCGATGTGAATGCAGCGCCTGACGTGAAAAAAAGATCCGCCGCTCGATGTCGGGCGTCCAGCCGTAGTCGATGAAGTCGAGGTAGCACTGCTCATCCAGCCCGTAGATTTTATCTCCCAGGATCGGCAGTCCGAGATGCGAGAGATGCACACGAATCTGATGCATCCGCCCTGTGATCGGTCGTGCTTCGATGAGTGCCAGCTTTCCCGCGCGCTCATGCTCCACGCGCCGCAGTGTGCGGAAGATCGTCTGACAGGGCGCACCATCGTCATGGACCATTTGCTTCACCCAGATCTCGGACTCCGTGACATCACCTTTGCGCAGGATAGGCCCATGAAGATCCTGCTCCTCCCACTCCGGCCAGCCATGCACGATGGCGTGGTAGGTTTTGCGGATGAGATGATCCTGCATCGCCATGCCGAAGAGACGAGCCGTGGGGGCATTCTTCGCGACGAGGACGGTGCCACTCGTCTCACGATCCAGCCGGTTCGTGATGCTGATCTGTCCGCCATTCGCCAACTCGTAAGCCAGCAGATCTCGCAGACTGTGCCAAAGCGTCGGTGCTCCATGCAGGCTGCCCGGGTGGATCTGCAAGGGCGCGGGCTTGTCCACGACGATGTAGTCTTCGGTCTCGTCGAGGATGGTAAAGTTGGTGTTGTGCGCGCGCTCCACGTGACAGCACTAGCCGCCGGCACCTCGAATGCCAACTGGTGTCTTGCATCCCGCTCTTTTCAGGCTTCCGATGCGTCCATGCTTGAGTCACGTCAGGACCCCATCGCACCACGTCATGTCTTTCTTTGGCGTCTGGTAAAGTTCACATCGCTCGCCCTCGCGGTCATCGCGACAGCGCTTGCTCTCGGCATTCTCGGCTACCACTACATCGCCGGATTTAGCTGGGTGGATTCCATCCTGAATGCCTCCATGATCCTCGGCGGCATGGGGCCCGTCGGTGATCTGCCAAACGATGATGCCAAGCTCTTTGCCAGTGCTTACGCGCTCTTCAGCGGCCTGGTTTTCATCTCCGTGATGGGTATCGTGCTCGCACCTGTGGCGCATCGTGCTCTGCACGCCTTCCACCTGGACGAAAAGGATCTCGACAACTCATGAGCACATCCACCACGCATCGCACCATCATCGTCGGTGCCAGTGACAAACCTGACCGCTACTCCCACATGGCGCAGCTTCTCCTGCGCGAGCATGGGCAGGAAGTCGTGCCAGTGCATCCAAAGCTCACCAGCATCGCAAATGTCCCCGTGGTGGCTGATCTCTCTCAGATCTCCAGCACGGTGGACACCGTGACCATGTATGTCGGCGCAGCCATCTCCAGCGGCCTTGCTGACAAACTCATCACGCTGAATCCACGTCGCGTGATCTTTAATCCGGGCGCTGAGAATCCCGACTTGGCCGCCAAACTCGAAGCCTCAGGAGTCATGGTCGAGGAAGCCTGCACGCTCGTCCTGCTGCGCACGGGGCAGTATTAATAGAGCCCTCCAATATGGCGGCATCCGCCCCAGTTGCTGGATCAACGCCATCCCCGCCTCCGGCCTCGTCCTCGTGCCCGATGGCTCCTCGAAGTGTCATTGCAGCTACCAGATGCGGGCCTGGTTTGCGCTTCAGGGGGAGTGATGATGCTCTTAAAACAGGGCTTCACCAGAAACGCCACCACGGACGTTTCGGTGTGCTTAGAATCTGCTGGATTTCGGCCTCGCGCTTTGCTTCCCAATCGGGCTCGGTGTAGTCGGTATCCACGAGGGCGGATTGGAATGCTGAGAATGAATCAGCGAGGTGAACAAGTTTGGAGAAGCGGTCTTCCTCATCGATCAGTTCATGATCGTGGAAAAATACATGGCCGACAGACTCAGTGTGTAGAGACAAGAGGAAATAGTTTCCTAAACCATCCTCGCCGATGGGTACAAAACCCTCGCCAAAATCCATCTGCCATTCCTCAATTTGAAGATCTAGCCCCTCAACGCCCTCTGTGCAATGGATGGGAAAAAACTCAGAGAGTCTGAAACCGTCATTATCGCTGTTCGGAATCGGGAACATCACTTCGGGAACCGGAATGCCACCGTTATGCAGAAGCAGGAACTGCTCGTAATCCTGAGGCAAGACCTTCAACCGGCATCTGAGATGGTTCGAAAGCTCCTGCGTCAGAATACCAGCAGATTTGTTCGGCTTGATCGTCATGGCTGATGTTACTCGTCTGGTTCTTCTATTACAACCTACCCGGCACCCGCGCCTCTTCCGGCACATCCCCAATCTTCAAACCCTCGCGGATGATCTCGATTCCGCTGAGGATGGTTTCGCCTTCGATGGCGGTGAGCTTTACGGTTAGGATGCCGTCGGTGACTTGGATGTTGGGGATGGTTTGGGTCGTTGCGATGAGTTTGGCCGGCAGGGCGAACTTGGTGAGCGCGGGTTGGTCCTGAAGGGCGATGTCGAAGACGTGCCTGGCATCGTCGGGCGAGGAGAAAGTAAGTCGGACGGTGTAGGTGCCGGACTTGAGGCCGGAGATGGCAGCGGAACGCAGGGCTTTGACGCCGCTGGCGGCGACCCAGGGCCAGCCTTGGCCGCCTTTCATCCAGATGGAGTGATGGTAGTAGAACTCGGGCTTCTCGGGCTCGGTGCGCACCTGGATTTCAGGCGAGGGACCGCCGACGCTCGGGTAATCGAGCCACAGGGTGCCGTCGCGTGTCTTGCGGTCGCCGGGGGCACCGAAGTTGATGCCGAGACGCTCGATCTTGCCGTTCAGTGAGGCGGCCGGCACCGCGCCCCAGGTAGCCCATTGCTCAAAGGTCTCCGGCATGGAGTAAAGCGCGAGCGCCATGGGCAGCGGGTAGCTGCACGTGCAGCCTTCATAGAAATACGGGACATTCAAGATGCCGCCAGCAGGCACGATGCTGTTGGTGCAGCCGCTGCGGGGGCCGCTGATGTGGACAGTGCCGCTTTCGACCTGCTTGTCGTAAAACGCGGCGGTGCCGCTGCGAAAAGTAAAAATGTTGCCGTAATCGAAGCCGCCGTCGCAGCCGTAGCTTTTCGGGAAGACACGCGGCTCTTGTTCGCCTGTGAGCGGATTGGTGCGAAGGCCTGATTTGGGCTGATCTGGCGACCAATCGTTCTTTTGTGTTGGCGGACGATACTGCGCAGGCTGGATACTCTGCATATCGACGCTACCAAACTTGGCGCGAAGCTCCGGCTGCTCGTATTCATCCAGCACGCGACCGGTGTAGATGTCGCTGAACACCGGAGCGAGCAGCTTGTAATCGACTTTGCCTTTACGATTCGTGGCATCGAGCCAGTCCTTGTCCGCCGTGATCATGACGCCATCGACAACCTTCGGCTGCGGTGCGCGCTTGAAGTTGCTCAGCGCATCATCAAACCACAACACGCCCAGTGGTGCCTGCACTAGCGGGTCTTCACTGGGTTTCCAATCGGCGAGGTAGTTCGTGGAGCCGGTGAGTGGGCCACGGGTATGTAGCAATTTGCCATCAAGACTGACCAGCTTGCCACCAAGCGGACGCAGCGTGTCGCCAACTGGCTCAGGGCCGATCACGACATTCGCGAAGTAGCGCGGCAGTTCGGACTTCGTCGGTAAAACGGCCACGCGTTCTCCATAGAAGGCTGTTTTGGCGAGGCGGACTTTCAAGGGGGTGTCGTCACTCAGCACGATGAGATGAAACTGGCTCTGGGTGAGCAGCGCTTCGATGAAGCCGGGTTTGCCTGCATCGGTTAGCAGGATATAGCCGCGATCAGTTCCGGCGGCTTGGATGATGGTCTTGGCGAGTTCTTCATCGGCCTTCTCGATCACGATCTCGCGCTTCCAGTGCTTGGCTTCGCCTTTGGCGGGTCCGTGGGCTTTCAAGATGCCATCAACTGTAACGACGAAGACTTTGTCATCGGCCAAGACGACACTGTGCGCATTGGGGAAGGTGTCGAAAGACACGGCTTTATCAGCGGCGAGGAGCGAGCGCTGAATGCCGGTGGAGCCCTCGGCGCGGGGTTTGTCCTCGTGGCGCTTCACGTTGACGGCTTCGTCGAAAAGCAGGCCGCGTCGTTTGAGTTTGGCGGCTTGCTTTTCATCAGGAGTGGACGCGAACCAGCCGCCCGTGAGTCTGCCAGCGGAGGGAAGCTCGAACTCTTTGAGCGCACCGGTTTTGAGATCGAGCCGGGCGGGATAGGCGTTGCTGCATGGCACGACGAGGTCATCGCCGTCGATGAGCAGGTAGCCCTGCGGGGCGAGTCCGCCCATGGCTTCGGTTTGATGCGGATGGATGCCGTAGAGGTAGGAGCAGCGGTCGTTGCTCCAGATCTGATTGCCCGTCGCTACATCCCAGCAGAAGACGAAGGTGCCCTCCAGCGGCCAGACACCGGCGGCGAAATAGACGCGTCCGTCTTTGGCAACAGGTCCACCACGAATCGGCCACACGGAGATGAGTCGCTGATTGCCCAGCAACATGCGATTGGATGGCACAGCGCGCTTTGACCAAACCTCCGAGCCATCGGCGAGCTTCACGCAGCGCATCACGCCGTCGTCAGAGCCGAAGAGGACAAGATCGCCGATGATGACTGGCGCGAACCTCACCGGACCGTCTGCCAGTGCTCGCCAGACTTCCGCGCCAGTGTCGGTATCGAATGCGATGAGGCAATCCTCCCGCGAGCTGCCGACGATGAGCTTTTTCCCGGCGACGACCGGCTCGTAGCTGCGATCAA
>JAGKWZ010000309.1 GCA_021151605.1 Verrucomicrobiaceae bacterium | reverse complement strand
GATGGCCATGTAGCGCTGATTGCCGCACTCATGAGCCGTGAGGGGATCGACGGCGACGCCAATGAGGCCGCCTTTGCCACGCATCGCGGTGAAGAACTCTTCATTCGCAGGCCACACGCCAGCGAAGCGGCCTTCTTTGACCGTGACGCCTTCCTTCGTGCCCGGATTGCACATCACCGGCACGCCGAGCGCTGCCTCAGGGATAGTGTGTGTCTTGATCGTCGAGCGTGTCGGATTGGCCGTGAGCAAAGGAACGCCTGAGCGCAACCAAGCTGCTGCGACTCGCTCAGGATGTGTGAGCACCATGCCGCCTGCCCAATGTCCGCCGCCGCTGTGTCCCCAGAGCGCCCAGGGCACTTTCGACAGCTCGGGATGACCGCTCTTCGCGCCGAGATCGACGAGGCATTTCTTGAAAGCTTCCCCGGAACCATTGCGCGGGTCACACCACATCTGGCAGTCGGCTTTCTCCGGCTGCTCATAAGATGGGGCCAGCAGGGCGCAGTCGTGCTTCTTTGCCAGCGCCTGCCAATGGAGGTCGAAAGCTCCCGTGAGGCCCGATTTGCACGAGCCCTCACCACAGCCGTGCTGATGCACGATGACACCGCGAATCTGCTTCACACCGGGCGGAACCCAGGCCGTGTAGTTCACCGGGAAGATCAGCTCGCCGGGCTGTGTCGAGGCCTCATAGCGCACTCGGAAATAAGGAGCCTCCGCAGGCGGGAAGACATCATAGGGTGCCTTTTGGGCAAAGGCAGAAGCGGTGAGAAAAAGGAAGGCGAGGTAACGCATGGCGGATAGAACGAGCGGAAGGCCTGATTCAAATCAGGCGAAGTTCATTTTGCAAGCCGCCGGACTCTGTCGCGCCCTTGCCAGATCCGACACAGCTTTTGCTGGCAGGTTTTGAGAGAGCCCCGCGTTTACCCACGCGACCAACCATGAAACGCCTCGCTTTCCTTCTTTCGCTCCTCGCTTTCTCTGCTGCCTCCGCGCAGGACGGCTTCAAGCCTCTCTTCAACTGCAAAGATCTCACGGGTTGGGATGGCAACCCTGAGCTGTGGAAAGTGGAGAATGGCGAGATTGTCGGCACCACGACCGGGCCAGAGCAGCTGGCCTATAATCAGTTTCTTATCTGGCGCGGTGGAAAGGTGAAGAACTTCGAACTGAAGGCGAAAATCCGCCAGAAGGGCAACAACACCGGCATCCAATACCGCAGCAGCGAGAACACCGACAAGAAATGGTCCATCCGCGGCTACCAGTGCGACATCCACCCGAACGCGCCCTACCGTGCGATGATGTATGAAGAAGGCGGACGCGGCATCGTCTCGCAAAACGGCCAGAGCGTCGTCATCGACCCCTCCGGCGTGAAATGGCTCGCAGGCGAGCATGATGCCATCGAGGCCGACATCGCCGATTGGCATGAGTACACCATCATCGCGAAGGGAAACCATCTCGTGCATCAGATCGATGGCAAAACGACGATGGAGCTGACCGACTTCGAGGAGGCGAAACGCTCGCTCGAAGGCCTCATCGCCTTCCAAATCCACCGCGGCCCCGCCATGGAGGTCCACATCAAGGACGTGATGCTCAAGGAGCTGCCCGAAGGCGGTGTCATCGACTTCACCACCCACCCGATCCCTAGCGATGCGCAGATCATTGAGGCGAAGGCACCCAAAGCGAAAGGCAAAGGGAAGGCGAAAAAGGATGCCAAATAAGTAAGGGCTGGGCCACTCATTCGAGTCAGCCCCCATGCCAAATGGATCTCTAAAGCCTATTTGGCATTGGCAGGCTCGATCTTCTTACCGGCCTTCTTTTTGCCCTTTTTCGGGGTTTTCACTTCGGGCTTGGCATTGGGGTCGAAGTTCGGATTCGGCGTTGGCATCAGGGCACCGACTTCCTTCCGCCAGGCGATGAGCTTCGCGTGCAGTTCCTTGGCTTTGTCAGGCTGTTGCGCGGCGAGGTTGGTTTTCTCGCTGAGGTCTTGGGCGATGTTATACAGCTCCAAAGCGCCGTCTTCATGCCACTCGATGAGCTTCCAGTCGCCATCGCGGATGGTGGTGCAGGGGCCGCCGCCTTGGTTCGCATAGTGCGGGTAATGCCAGAACAAGGGCTTGCCGCGTGATGTGGACTCACCCTTGAGCAACGGCACAAAGCTCACGCCATCGAGATGCTGCTCGGGTTTCAATGGGAGGCCGGCAAGCTGAAGCAACGTGGGGTAAAAATCCGTGCTGATGACCGGTGAATCGCAGGTCGTGTCTGCTTTCGTCACGCCTGGAGCCACCACGATCAGCGGCTCGCGCACGCCGCCTTCATACGGCCAGCCTTTGCCTGCACGGAGTGGCAGATTCGAAGTAGGATGACCTTCAGCCGTTGTTAGACCGCCGTTGTCGGCCATGAAGACGATGATCGTTTTCTCAATAAGCCCGTTCTTTTCCAGCGTGGCGACCAAGCGACCAATCGCTGTATCAAACTGCTCCAGCATCGCCGCGTAAACGGGATTGTTTTGCACGAGGCGCACCTGATTTGCCCGTTCCTGTCCCCAGGAATCCGCAGGAGCCTGTTTCGCCTTTTCCTGCCACTTTGCGACCAAATCTGCTCGTGCGCCGATTGGCACATGTGGTGCGTTGTAAGGCAGGTAGGCGTAGAAAGGCTTGTCCTTGTTCGCCTCGATAAACTTCACCGCCGCGTCGGTGATGCGGTCGGATTTCTTTGGATCATCCTGTTGCTTGGGCTTATCGCTTTTTGGCCCGGTGTCGCTGCCTTCATCATGGGTGAAGCCTTGATCCTTCGGCATGAAGCCCGCTTCTCCGAGGTGCCACTTGCCCGCGAAAAATGTCGCGTAACCCGCATCACGCATCGACTCCGCGATGGTGACTTCTTCCAGCGCCAGTTGCCGCGTATTCGGTGCCGGGAGCATTTTCCCTGCACGCGTGCCGCCGATGAAATTCGTGATGCCGACGCGCGGCGGATACTTGCCCGTCATGATGCTGCCCCGCGTGGGCGAGCACACACAACACGCTGCGTAGCCCTGGGTGAACTTCATCCCACGCTTCGCCAGTCCGTCGATGTTTGGCGTCTCATAAAACGTCTTCGGATTGAAGGCACCAATGTCCATCTGGCCGAGGTCGTCAGCGAGGATGAAGACGATGTTTGGCTTGGTCTCCGCGAAGAGCGAGGGGATGAGGGCGAAGAGTAGGAGGACGGCGAGATGCTTCATGGTGGAGTGGCTGGAACGAAACCGCCGATGCCGACATCTCAGCAAAAGCGGTGTCGAATCCGGCAAATTAGGCTTTACCGCCAAAGGCTGATCACTTTAGAATTTTTCACGTCATGAATGCGAAATCCGCCTCTCCTGCCGCCACGAAGTCCAACGCCGAATACGCCATCTACAAACCGAATGGTCGCGGCAATGGCGGCGTGATCCGCTTTGAGTTCAATCGCACCAAAGGTGCCGTTTTCGTCGATGCCGCCACTCAGAGTGGTGAAAAGCAGTTCGACTGGGAACAGAAGATCACCATGAAATGGGGCCTGAACGACCTCGGAGCCGTGCTGGCGACGCTACAGGGCCGCCAGGAGCAGGCGAAGCTCTTCCACCAGTCGGAAAAGGCGAATAGCGCCTTCGAACTGACCTACCGCAACGACCCACAGAAGGCTCCTTTTTCATGAGCATGTCCCGGCAGGAAGGTGCGACCAAGAGCGTGAAAAAAGTCACGATCCCCGTCACGCACTCGGAAGCTGCGATCCTCGAAACCGCGCTGCGGGCTGCGATTACGAGGCTGATCGGGTGGTGAGGTTTACAGCGCCTCCATCTTCAGCACCAGCGAGTCATAGCCAAGCTTGCGGTCAAACTTGGCTTCATGCTCGACGCGTTCTTCGGCGTTCAGGATCGTGATGCTCTTTACGCGGTCGCAGCAGAGCTTTAGCAGCGTGCGGAGGATGAGACGCGCATGAGGAGCACCGAGGCAGAGGTGTGTGCCAAAGCCGAAGCTGAGATGCGGGTTCGGTTTGCGGTCGAGACGCACTTCATCGGGCTGCGGGAAGGCGGTTTCGTCAAAATTCGCCGAAGCCCAGGCAAGTGAGATGCGGTCGCCCGCTTTCACCGTGATGCCATTCACATTTGTGTCGGCAGGACAGACGCGGCCGATGTGCGTGAGAGGCATGAAGACACGGAAAAACTCCTCGCTGGCGAGTGTGATGCGCTTGGGATCAGTGCGGAGAAACTCCAGTGCCTCAGGATGCTCGGCGAGATAGCCGAGCGCACAGGAGATCGTGTGGATGATCGTATCTCGCCCACCAGCGAAGGCGAGATTGGCGAAGCCCATGCATTCCTCCCGCGTGAGTTTGCGGCCTCGAAAGTCGGCCTGCACGAGAGCGCTGAAAAAGTCCGCACCGGGATTCGCCTCGGCTTCATCAAACTTCTGGTGCAGATAGTCCTCCAGCACGGTGCCTTTCTTGAACTCACCGCCCGTGACTTTGAAAACATGAATGCCCCAGCCGATCCATGTGTCCGCCTCAGACTCGGAGGTATTCAGCAGATAGGTCAACGCCCGCGATTGCACCGGCAGCGCGAACTCGTTCACGATCTCGATGGACTCGCGATTCAGCGCCTTGGTCAGCATCCCATCCAGCAGCGCCTCGACCTTCGCCATCATTTCGGGTTCTTTTGCCCTTTGGAAAAAAGGCTCGGCGATGGCGCGGTACTCGGTGTGCTCAGGTGGATTTGTCTCGATGGGTAGCTGCCGCATGGAGCGCACGTCTTCCTCCGATGGGATGGGCACACGGAAGGGAACATCCGAGCTGAACGTCTGCCAATCCTTTGCCGCTTTGCGCACATCTTCGTGACGCAGGATCATGGTGATGGTTTCGCCGTGAAAAGGGCATTGCATCACGCCTGAATCGGCGCGGACTTCTTTAAATGGATCTGAAAACGCAGGCATGATTAGAGACTGGCGAAAGTGGCGAGGTTCGGCAATGAGCCCGTTTGGCTTTTTCCTGCCTTGGTGATGAACGGTGGCCCCAAGGACTACTCCAGCCAGCCCATGGCCTTCATCCATTCTCCGACACGGACGTGCCAGGAGGCTGTGGGGAGTCCTGTGTCTTTCATGCCGAAACCATGACCGCCTTTGGCAAAGATGTGGAGTTCGGCAGGGAGGTTGAGCTTCTTGTATTCAAGATAGAGCAGGGCGCTGGAACTCGCGCTGGTGACGCCTTTGTCGTCATGAGCGTGGATCAGGCATATGGGCGGCGATTTCTCCGTCACTTTGATCTCAGGCAGGAGGGTGAAGGTGTCTTCCTTGCTGACGAGGTAGGCGGGATAGACTGGGATGCTAAAATTTGGGGTAGCATCTGGCACATCCAGGGTGGCGTCCTGGGGGTAGGTGCGCTCATTGGCATGAAGTGTGGCCATGACGGTGAGGTGCCCGCCTGCGGAGAAACCCAGGATGCCAATACGGTCAGGCTTCAGTCCAAACTCAGCCGCCCGATGCCGCAGGATGCCGATGGCACGCTGGGCGTCCTGGAGGGGCTCGCGGCTGGGGTTCGCAGGATCACGGCGTGGCACGCGGTACTTCAGGAGCACGCTGGTCACCCCGAGGGTGTTCAGGTATTCGCAGACCTTGGTGCCTTCATGCTCGCTGGCCAGGATGCTGTAGCCGCCGCCAGGGCAAACGATGACGGAGGTGCCATTTGCCTTCTCAGGTTTATAGATCGTGATCGTGGGATCGGTCACGTTAGTCACACGCTTGATGCCATCACCCTTCTGAATCTCCTCCTCGGGGCCGATCTTTACCCCGGGCTGCTCTGGAGCGCCCTGCGGCCAGAGCTTGATCGTGACTGGCTCCGCAGCGGTGGCGGAAAGGGCGGTCAAAAAGAGGGCGGAAACGGCAGATTTCATAGGGGAATGCAGATTGCCCCGAATGAACGTGGTGATGCACGCCTTTTCTGCGTGTGGCGGAAGAATTGAGGCCGCTTCAGGCCAACAAAAAAGCCGCACCCAAGAATGGGTGCGGCCTTTTAAATGAAATGAAGACTACTCTTCGCTCTCAGAGTCTTCAGCACCTTCACCACCAGCAGCAGTGACGGCGATCTTGAGGAAGCAAGTGACGTCCGCGTGAAGCTTGACCTGCACTTCGAAGTTGCCGGTGTTCTTGATCGGCTTGTCGAGCTGGATCTGATGACGGTCGAGTTCGACCTTGGCATTGCTTTCCAGCACTGCTTTCGAGATGTCCATGTTGGTGATGGAACCGAAAGCCTTGCCACCCTGTCCAGTCTGGAGGGTGAGCTTCAGCTTCAGCTTCTTCAGCTTGGAGGCGATTTTCTCGGCTTCCTGAAGCTCCTTGGCCTCACGCTCAGCGCGTGCGGCTTTCAGATGATTCAGGTGACGGAGGTTACCGGCGCTGGCCTCAAAGGCCTTGCCCTGGGGAACCAGGAAATTGCGAGCGAAGCCACGCTTCACTTTCACGACATCGGCCTCGGCACCGAGACCTTTGATTTTTTCTTTGAGGATGACTTCGACGTTTGCCATAGCGGTATGCCTTTTTTGAAAGGGGGGCCGATAGTACACGCCCATGCCAGCCTGTCAAATGCGGGGATGAAAAGGTTTTCGGGGTCGAGGAGCGCCAACCGAGGAGTTCATGAACCACTTGGGAGCATCGACACGATCGACTTTTTTGCAACGAGAGGGGTGCCGTGCCCGTT
>JAGKWZ010000308.1 GCA_021151605.1 Verrucomicrobiaceae bacterium | reverse complement strand
GCAACGACATCAACCTCGGCCCCGTCATGGCTCTCATGAGCGGCCCGACCGTCGGCGATGCCATCAGCGACCCGAACAATGCCATTGCCAAACTCACCAACGAGATCAAAGACGACGCCAAGCTCGTGGAGGAGATTTTCATCCGCATCCTCAATCGCAAACCCACCAGCGGGGAGATCAATGCCACGCTAGCCAGCATGGCCGGACTTGAAGCCGAAAACAAAATGCTCGCCGCCGAATGGCAGGCTAAGGAAGCCGAGCAGAAGCCCATCATCGCCAAAGCCGAAGCCGAGCGCGTCGCTGCTATCGACGCAGCGAAAAAGGAACTCGAAGCCTACAAGGTAAAGATGGCCCCCGAAGTGAAGAAGCAGGAAGCAGCCCGTGCTGCGGCGATCACCAAAGCAGAAGGAGCCGTCAAAACTGCCTTTGATACCGCCCCAGCCAAGCAACCAAACTGGGAAAACTACCTCGACCTGACCACCGAATGGCATCCGCTGGATGTGAAGGTGCAGCGTGCGGGTGGTGTCGAGAAAATCGAAGTCCTGCCCGATGGCTCCCTGCTCGCCACCGCCCTGCCCGAAGGCAAACAAAGCACCGGCAACTACCTGCTCATCGGCAAATCCACGCTGCCCAACATCACCGCCATCAAGCTGGAGATGCTGCCCGATGATCGCCTGCCCAATAACGGCCCCGGCCTCGCTCCCGATGGCAATTTCGTGCTCGGCGAATTCACCGTCACCACCGCTCCAGGCGATGCCAAACGTGCTCGTGGCACTGGCGTGGCCCAAACGCTAAAATACCCGAAAGCCGACTTCGAGCAGGCGAACTTCCCCGTCACCGAAGCGCTGAAGAAAGGCAATCGCGACCGTGGCTGGGCTGTCAGTCCCGAAGGCGGCTTCCGCCATGAGGCCACCTTCCAGTTCGAGAAGCCTCTCATGAACGAAGGCGGCACCGCTTTCACCGTCCAGATGACCAGCAACTTCCAGAACGGCAAATACAACCCCGGACGCTTCCGCCTCTGGGTCACGAACAGCCCCACCGTCCGCTTCGGAGTGCCTGCGACCGTCGCCGCCGCCGTGAAAGCCCCCAAACGCACCCCCGAGCAAACTGCCGTGCTGACTCAGCACTTCCTGAATCAGTTCCGCGACTACCAGGGCCAGAAAAAGCTCCTCGCCGCCGCCAAAAAGCCCCTTCCGGTGGACCCACAACTCGTCGCTCTCGAAACCAAGCACACCGAGACCCAAAAGCCGATCTCCCTCGACCCCAAACTCGTCCAACTCCGTCGCGACGCCGACCTCAGCACCAAACAGCTTACCAACAAGCGCCTAACTGCGGCCCAAGACCTCGCGTGGGCCTTGATCAACTCACCGGCGTTCCTGTTTAATCATTGAGTCCATGAGCACACACCCTGATTTGGATGCCGAGTGGCAAAAGAGGCTAAACCCCTCCATCACTCGTGAACCCATGTTCTGGGTTGGTCTTGTATGGAGTTTCATCGTTCTCTTTTCTGCTCTCATCAGATCGACCTCTCCCACATCCTATTTGGCGGCATTCGCATCTTGTATGTTTATGATTGCCGCTCACGAACAACTGGCAAAAAAGCGCATGAAGGCATTGATCGATTGGATCGAAAGCCAAAAGACAAGAAACGAGCCAAAGAGCTAATGGAGGTGCGGCAGCGTCGTGAAATGCGGTGGCAAGCGACAGCGCGAGCGACGAAGCCAAACAATCGTGTGCTCTGGCTGGCGAACTCGAAATCCTGAGGCACCGAGCATCTCGTATAATTCGACGATGAAGCTAACACGGCGCGTTTACTTCCTGCGGAGCCCCCCCCAAAGCCAAGCTCACTCGACCCAAACTCGTCCAACTCCGCCGCGACTCCGACCTCAGCGACAAAAAGCTCACCGGCGTTCTTGTTTAATCATTGAGGAAGGCCTAAGTGAAGCGGCACTCCGCCCGCTGCCAAATCCACATCTAGGCGGAAATGCAGGGGCTCAAACGCCGTCCCCTCCCGTTTGGATTTTCAATGGTCCCAAAAACGTTGTTTTTGGGGCTCCCAGAGATCCAAACAGACTCCAAACGGCGTTTCGAGGCATCCCACCTCGCCAAATAGACCTCAAACGCCGTTTTCGGCGATGACTCTTGCCGATGACTTCGCTTGGCTTGTGTTTTGCCTCAGGTCCTGATTTTTAGACTTGAGGCCCTTCCGATTCTCAATCCCTCAGCGCCTCGGCAGGCTCCATGCGGGCTGCGAACCAGGCAGGGAGCCAGCCGGCGACGATGCAGAGCAGGATGGACATGCTGCAGGTGGTAATGACGTGACTCATCTCCAGATGAGCTGGGATGGTGCTAAGGAAGACGCCCTCCACGGCATGAACCTGGCCGCCGGTTAGCATGGTCAGCCATTCTCGCAGGTCATTGCGCAGCCAGAGCACGAGCAGACTGCCGCCAAGGCCGATGGCTGTGCCGAGCACACCGACGATGACAGCCTGCAAAAGAAACACGCCGACGATTTGCCCGCGGGTGCTGCCAATGGAGGCCAGCAAACCGATCTCCCGACGCTTTTGCGTGGTGACGGTGATGGTGGTGTTCATGACGGAAAAGGCAGCTACCAGGGCGATGATGGACAGCACGAACTGCATCATGACCTGCTCATTCTTCATCGCAGCGAGCCTGCCGGCTTCATCGTCAGACCATAGTTCCATGCTCCATCCAGGTAGTGTTTTGGCAAAACCCTGCATGACTTCATCCGCGCGCTGCGGCTCTGCCAGCTCCAGGGCGATGCCAGTGACGCCCTGCTGGAGTTGAAAGAGTGACTGTCCGGTGGTCAAAGAGACGTAGCCCTGCTCTCCCATGGCAGAGGCACGCAGCACACCAGAGATGCGCAGCTTTTGAGGATGAAGGCGGATCTGATCCTGAAGGGCGCGGCGCTTGGCATCGTCGTCTTCCTCGTTCGCATCAGTGTAGCGGCGCACCGCTTCATTGACGTTTGGCCCAGCATAAACGCTGACTTCATCTCCGAGATTCAGGCCGAGGTCGTTCAAATGCTGATCCGTCAGCACGATGGTGCCATCAGGGAGATCGAGCGAACCCTGCATTAGATGAGGCCTAAGCTTGAGGAGGTGACTGGGCGCTTCCGTCGGCGGGATGCCAATAACCTGCGCCCTCGATTGAAGATCGCCATTCGCGACATACAACATGCCCCCAGCGAAGGGTGTGGCCGAGAGCACGCCTGGCTGTTTTTTCGCCTGTGGCAGGACACTAGGCCAGTCAGGCCCGCCTGGAGACTGCCCGACCTCCTGACGGAGCAGGACATGTGGCTTCGTGCCCATCAGCGTGTCGCGAAAGTCCGCCTCAAATCCGACCATCACTGCCCGCACGACAATCATCATCAGGACGCCCACGGCCACTCCGAGGATGGAAACCATGGTGATGACCGAGACGAAGGAGCGGCTAGGCTTTAGGTATCGGAGGGCGAGGAAAAACGGAGCCTGATAAAGCATGTGTGACTCACCATGCCGCCAGCGGCACATCTGCCAATATGAAAAGCGATTCACCGCTTCTCTAATTCCATCCTTCTTGAATGTTGAAGGATGGTGCGCGGTACAGGGTTCGAACCTGTGACCCCTACCATGTCAAGGTAATGCTCTACCACTGAGCTAACCGCGCGGGTCGTTTAAGGGCTGTTGTCTTACTCGACCTGGAGATGGGAGCAACTTGTTTTTTGCTTCACTTTGCAGGCTTGGGTGCCGGAGGCTGCTGTTTCGGGTAGCCTTCGAGGGAAACGACAGACGTTTTGCCCTCCGTGGGGAAATCCGCAGGTACATCCGCAGTGACTTTCACATCGCCCGTGGCTACCCACTCGGTGCCACGCTGCATGATCTCATAGAAGCCACGATCCAGCATCGAGTAATCGGCATGGCCGAGGGTGGTGTGGAAGACGCGGCCTTTGCCGTAGCTGATGACCATGAGATTTGGCTCCTGCTCGGAAGTCAGGTCGGACTTGGCCGTGGATAGGATCTCGATGTTCTCCGATGGACCGCGCAGGCGGCTGTAAAGCTCGTCTTTGCAGTGCAGCCAGCGCTTTGGCAGTCCGCGGGTGATGGGATGGTCGGCGTTCTGGATCTCCACGATGAACTCATGCTGTGGGCCATGGGCACCGCCATTGCCTTTGCTGGTATCGCGGAAGAGCTTGCCATCCTTGACATACAGCCATGGGCCAGAGCCCTCGTTACGTCCACCCCAGCCACCGACGCCGATCATCTGGTTGTATTCCTTCCACTCGGGAAAGGAATTGTTTGCGGCATGGACGGAGACAAAACCGCCGCCAGCTTTCACATAGGCATCAAATTCTGCCCGCACGGTTTCGGGCCAGGGCTCGCCATTGTAGTTGCTGACCACGGCGGAGAAGTCACTGAATTTCGGGTGCCAGCCAGTCCAGGCTGCGGCAGGTGCCCCCTTTGGCGGAGTAGTGCTGACTTCGACTCGGAAAGCTCCACTGCCCTCCAGTGCATCTTTGAGCACTGGCGTGGTGATGTCCCACTTGTGATTGTTTTGTCCGTCAATGATCAGGACTTTCAGAGGCTCTGCCGCATGGGCGACGAAAGCAAGGATGGAGACAGCGAGGGTAAGCGAGGTGGAGCGCATGGCCGCCGTTCTAGCGAAAGCAGAAGCCGCCCGCAAGGATCAAAAAGGCCTTTCGAAGACGTTGCCAGAAAACGCGAACTAAACCCGTGTGATCATGGGCGCATGAGACTCACCGCCACGTGATCACAGCCGGGAAGAATCCGCTTACGCAGCTCGACAGTCACCTGACCAGCTCCGAACTCCTGGAGCACGCACGAAGCCATCTCAGCGGCCAGGGTTTCAATCAATTGCCGGGGTCTCGCTGCAGCGAGTGCTCGAAGGCGCGATGCCACAGCGGCGTAGTCCACCGTAGCAGCCAACTGATCCTCCATGGCTTCAAAGCGCGTAGGGACAGTGAAAGAGATATCTGCCTGCAAAGTCTGCCAGGCTGCTCTTTCAGCCTCTGGTACACCGATGAGAACGGGAAGCTCCAAGCCCCGAAGGTGGATGTTGTCGTGGGTGTTCATGCGTAGAAATCAGCGCTTTTTAACGCCTTCACGCTCACGTCTTATCTTTTCCATGCCCATCTGAATGAAAGTGAAGTCACGGCAGTGCGCCTTGGCATCTTCCAGAGTGATGAAATCATAACTCAGGAGGTGAAGCAGACTGTCATCAATGGTGTGCATGCCATCACGTCCGCCGATCTGGATCAGAGATGGAAGCTGCTGAAGTCGTTGATCACGAATGCATGACGCGATGGCGCTGTTGACCATCATGACCTCGGTGGCCATGACGCGACCTTCTCCATCCGAGCGGCGGATCAGGTGCTGGCAGACAATGCCGCGCAGGCAGTGACTGAGCTGAGAGGCCACGTAATCCTGCTGCTCCTTCGGGTAGCTATCCAAAATACGGGTGATGGTAGAGGGCACGTCCGTAGTGTTCAGAGTGCTGATGACGAGATGACCTGTCTCAGCTGCGGTAAGTGCCGTGCGCATTGTCTCCAGATCACGCAGCTCGCTGACGGTAATGACGTTTACATCCTGCCGCAGAGCACTCTTCATAGCTCGGGCGAACTCATGCGTGTCAAAGCCGACCTGACGCTGACGAATGAGGCTGTTCCCATGCTGGAAGACAAACTCGATGGGGTCTTCGATGGTGACGATGTTGCAGGATCTCTCGCGGGCGATCTGCTGGGTCATGCTGCAAAGAGTCGTGGTTTTACCGCTGTTGCTCACGCCGGTGATCAGGATCAGTCCATCGCGAATCTTGCACATGCCCTCCACCGTGGGGCCGTGGCCCAGGTTTGCCAGATCAGGGATGGAGTCTGGGATATAACGGAAGTTCCCCTCGATGCGCCCCATGCAAAAGCAGGCATTGCCGCGGAAACGTCCGAGGTTTTCCACCTCGATGGCAAAGTCGAGTTCCCATTCTTGCTCCAGCTTCGACCGCTGCGTGTCCTTCAAACTGCCAAGAATGAGTTCACGGACGTCATTGGAATCGAGAACTTCCTCTGTCACGGGAGCCATGCGCCCATGCAGACGCATGGTTGGCGCGGCGCCTGGAGAAAGGTGCAGATCCGATGCTCCAGCCTGCATAGCCATCGCAAGATATTCGATTAGGTCGTATTGACGCATAGAAGTAGTGACAACCAGCAAATCGGAAACTTAGGCAGCTGTCGAGTGCCACTTCGCAGCAGAAGCCAAGTTTTGTCGCAGCCGCCCAATGGCAAAGACCTACCTCATGGCACGGCGGCGGTCGCTGGTGACTCCTCCAACTTGCCCGCAGCCCAGAGGATGCCGCGCGGGATCAGATGCTCCAGGCCGGGGGTATTTTCTGGATGCGGGCTGGAGATGAAGACGCGCCCTTTGCCAAAGGTGCTGACTGCCTGCGCGGGTGAATTCACCATGACTCCGACTGGTGAGCCATTCTTCGCCACCTCAGAACGGAAGAGGGATAGCGGTCGATAAGCCGGCAGATCCGCGCGGTCACCCGGCTTGATGATCGGGCCGTTGTTGTAGCGGACTTTGAAAATTCCGTCCACGGGGCCAATGATCGGCGCTCCGTCCACGGTCACTTCCACATCCATGAAGCCGCTGCCACGCATCCATTTGCTGGAAACCGTGGAGGCATTGAGGATGCCGAGCCCCCAGGAGAAATTCGAAC
>JAGKWZ010000307.1 GCA_021151605.1 Verrucomicrobiaceae bacterium | reverse complement strand
GTCATCGCCAAATGGACCGGCGTTCCTCTCCAGCGCATGGAGCAGGCAGAAGCTTCGAAGCTTCTCAAGATGGAAGCCGAACTCAAAGGCAAGGTCATCGGCCAGGACGAAGCTGTCATCGCCATTTCCAAAGCCCTCCGCCGCAGCCGTGCCGACCTCAAAGATCCGCGCCGCCCCATCGGCAGCTTCCTCTTCCTCGGCCCTACAGGGGTCGGCAAGACCTTCCTCGCGAAGAACCTCGCCGAGTTCATGTTCGGCAGCCCCGAGGCCCTCATCCAGCTCGACATGTCCGAATACATGGAGAAGCACACCGCTTCCCGCCTCATCGGCGCACCTCCTGGGTATGTCGGTTATGAAGAAGGCGGCCAGCTTTCAGAAGCCGTTCGTCGTCGCCCCTACAGCGTCGTGCTCTTCGATGAGATCGAAAAAGCGCACCCGGATGTCATGCACCTCCTCCTTCAGATCCTCGAAGAAGGTCAGGTCACCGACAACTTCGGCCGCAAGATCGACTTCCGTAACACCATCGTCATCCTCACCTCGAACGTCGGTGCCGAGCAGATCAAGCGTCAGACAACGCTCGGCTTTGCCGCCATGCAGCAGGACCATGCGGACAACGACTCCATCAAAACGAAGATCAACGAGACCGCGAAGAAGTTCTTCAAGCCCGAGTTTCTCAATCGCCTCGACGACCTCATCGTCTTCAAGATGCTCGAGAAAGCCGAACTCGGCACCATCGTCGATCTCGAAGTCGCCAAAGTCGTCGCCCGCCTCAAGAAGAAGAACATCGTCATCACGCTGGATGCTGGCGCAGTCGAGTTCCTCGCCAAAGAAGGCTACGATCCGCAATACGGAGCCCGTCCGATGCGCCGCGCCGTCGAGAAGAACATCGAAGATCCGCTCTCCGAGCACCTCCTCCGCGGCGATGTCCGCGAAGGCGATGTGGTGAAAGTCAGCTTCGATGCCGAGAACAAGCGTCTCAAATTCGCCGCCGATGCCCGTGAGGAAGCTGAGAAAGAAACGACGGAAGAGCCCATCGCTTCATCTTAGAATACGGGCAGCACTGCCCACAACGAGTTAGCGAGACCGGTCAGCAACCCTGACCGGTCTCATCGTTTCTGGCACAGACGCTGGAGCGCCTCGACATCGCCATACTTCACCGCGCCGGGGACGAAATTCACGTCCCAGAAGCTCGTCAGATTGGCAAAGCGGAAGCCATTCAGCTCCGCCTTCACGTTGGAGACCGCATTGCCAAGCAAAGCCCCTGCCACCAAGGCCACGGGCGCTGCACCATCGGTGCCGATGATCTCGATCTCCTTCGCGGGCCATTTGTCGTGGCTCTGCATCATCGCCACCATGGTGAAGGCATCATGCACTCGGCGGGCGAGCAGCGTGGGATTGTAGCCAAAGGTGTAGCCGCTGAACTCGCGGAAGTCGTTCGGCTTGGCCTTCAGATTGTCACCCGCCTTCGGCTGCTCCGTCGCGCCTTCGAGATAGATCTGCGGGCAGGCGATGGCGACTCCAGCATCGAGCAGCTTTTTCACCTCGGGCGATGGTCCCGTGCCGTAAATGCTATCGAATCCTTCGTCCGTGAGCCAGAGCACCGCCTTGCCTTTCCATTCCTTCGGGAAGAGGAAGCTCGCGGACACTTCTTCGCCATGCGCGGTGTTTCGCGTCAAACCTTGGATCACCAGGTAGTCGCCACGATCTTCCTTGGCGGTGGCTTCGTAGCTGACATCTGTCCCGGAGGCAGTGCCACGCCCGACGATGGTATGCCAGGCTTTCAAAATCAGCTCATCCGCGCCTTCCTTGGCCTGCCACTTCGCATCCTGTGCGGTGAACCATGCGCAGACCGCCTTCTCGTGCGCCGTGCCGACTTGATCGCCTGAAGGCTTCGGATGCTCGCTGGTCCAGACGGTGAGTTCGTCCTTGGTTGAGAACACGAAATCGCGCTCTTCGAGAGGCTCCTTGTGTCCAAGTTGGAAATGCTTGTTGAAGAAGGCATACATCGCCAGCCGCGAAGGCAGATTGTAGTTATGCGGGAACTGCGTGGCGATGTGCGCTGTCACGCGATCCGGCACGCCGAGCATGGCGTAGAGGTTCTTCAGATCTGGCAGGCCTTTCGTCGCCAGTTCCTTCGTCCAGTCATCCGCCGCCGTCATGCCGAGCGGACGCGGAGCCGTGAGTGCCGCGATGTCGATATTGCCCTGGCCGATGCGCAGGTAGTGCGTGTTTTCACAGGTGCAGCCGCCCTGCATCGCCGTGGAAACCATCACGCAGGGGAAGGCCGCTTTGATACGTGGATCGATGCCCGTGATCATCATCGTCTGCGTGCCTCCGCCGCTCTCGCCCGTGCAGCCGATGCGCTCCGCGTCCACGCCTTCGACACCCATCAGGAAATCCAGGGCGCGAATGCTGTTCCAGGTCTGGAGCCCGAAGAAAGTCTGGAGACTCAGATCCGCCTGCGGTGAAAGGAACCCTTCCTTCCTCGCTCCGTGGCGATGTTCGTTGAACTGGATGGAGTCTGCATAGCCCACCATGTCATAGAGAAAGGCCGCGCAGCCCAGGCGAGCCAGCCCCACGCAACCTCTCGAAGAACACTCGCTCGATGGTGTAGTCCTCACGCTCCACCCGGCCATGCACCACGGCATTCAGCGGCGTCTTCTCTGGCAGCGGCAGCAGGCCGTTTCCCACGAGCAAACGCTGCTCGATCTCCTGCTTCCGCACCGCCCAGGCCTCGGCGGACTTCACCGGCGTGAAGGGAAAGTAACCCTGCAAATCCCGCATTTCGCGTTGAGCAAGTGACGATGCGGCAGAGCCCAGGATGAGGAAGGTGAGGAGGAGACTTGTTTTCATGAGTCTGAGTGTGCTCAAAAATCGCGGTGAATGGGAAGCAAAACCTTCCACTTCTGAGTCCACAACCTCGCTCAGCAGCATCCGCATCAAAAGCTTCCCCGTGATGGCACAATTATTTCTTTAGTTTTCCCAAGAACATTTACCCGGAACCGTTCCAGTGCCGGATAATCCATCGCTCTATGAACCTGCATCTCTACCTCCTTCGCCCTGCCCTCGCCGCTTTTGTTCTCGGTTCCACCATGATGCTTCATGGGCAGGAACCCAAAAAGGAGGCTGCGCCATCTGCCATCACCGACCCCACTGACGCGCTGAAAGGCATCTCGCGTGATGTCATGGGAGATCTTCGCCCTGGATCGCGCAACATGGTGGAAGCGGCGGGCAAGGCCAGCATGGTGACGGCAAAGAATGCCGAGGGCAAAACCGGCACTTTTAAGTTCAACATTATTAACATTGAGCTGTTCCAGCGTCCGGAGGCACCGGATGTCACACTTTATCGCATCCGTTCCATGCCAGATACCGTCCGCGAGTCGGGCGTGGCCTTGGGCGTCTATCTTCTGGCGGTCGGCGATAAGAGCGAGAATGAGAAATTCGCCAAGCTGAAGGTCGGTAGCAAAGTCACCTTCAGTGGCAAGATCAGCAATGCAGAAATCCTGGGACGTCAGCGTGCCGAACTGCACATCGATCTGATGGATGCCAAGATCGTGAAGTGATCCAGCTTCAGGCGAGCATCTTTGTTACCAGCTCGCCGTGGACGTTCGTGAGCCGCATGTCGAGGCCCTGGAACTTCACCGCGAGCTTTGTGTGCTCAAAGCCGAGCAGATGTAGCAGGGTCGCGTGCAGGTCATGCACATGCACGGGATCTTGAGTCACATTGAAGCCGAACTCATCGCTCTCGCCGAGTGTCAGGCCGGGCTTCATGCCACCACCGGCGAACCACATGGTGAAGGCATTCGGATGGTGGTCCCGTCCATCGCTGCCGCCTTGCACCATCGGCGTGCGGCCAAATTCTCCGCCCCAGATGACGATCGTGTCTTCCAGCAGGCCGCGTTGTTGCAAATCACGCACGAGCGCCGCGCAGGGTTGATCCGTCAGACCGCACTGCTGCTTCAGGCCGCCCGTGAGGCCGCCGTGATGATCCCAGGCTTCATGGAAGAGCTGCACGAAACGCACACCACTCTCGATCAGGCGGCGCGCGAGCAGGCAGTTGTTCGCAAACGATGCCTCGCCCGGCTTCGCGCCATACATGTCGAGGATGTGTTGCGGCTCTTTGGAGATGTCCATCACCTCGGGTGCCGTCTGTTGCATCCGGTAGGCGAGTTCGAAGCTATTGATGCGCGCGGCGATCTCGGGATCACCCACTTCGCCCAGGCGCTCTTCATTGAGCTGCTTCAGGGCGTCCAAAGTCTGCCGCTGTGTGGCATCGGTGACACCTTTGGGATTGTTTAAAAAGAGCACCGGCTCGCCGCTGCTGCGGAAGGGTACGCCTTGATAAACCGTCGGCAGGAAGCCGCAGCCGAAGTTGGAAAGGCCACCGCTCGGCCCCTTCTGCCCACTTTGCATCACCACATAACCCGGCAGGTCCTGATTCTCCGTGCCCAGGCCATAGAGCGACCACGCCCCGAAGCTCGGGCGACCAAAGATCTGCGAGCCCGTGCTCATCAGGATCTGCGCCGGAGCATGGTTGAAGGCGTCCGTCTTCATCGAGCGCACAATCGTGAGATCATCCGCTATCTTCGCCGTGTGCGGCAGCAGCTCGCTGATCTCCGCCCCGCTCTGCCCGTGCTTGGCGAACTTAAACTTCGGCCCGAGCAGCTTACTGTTCGGGTTGATGAAGGCCGCGCGATAGCCTTTCAAAAGATCCGCCGGTGGCAGCTTGCCATCCCACTTGGCGAGTTCGGGCTTGTTATCGAAAAGCTCCAGATGACTCGGCGCACCGCCCATGAAGAGATAGATGACCCGCTTCGCCTTCGCCGGGTAATGCGGTTTCTTCACGGCCAGAGGGCTCACCGGAGCCGAAGCAGCGCTGCTTTGCCCGCGCATCAGATCCAGCGCCGCCAGCGATGCCATGCCCACGCCGCACTCCTGGAAAAACCAGCGGCGGGTGAGGTAGCGGGCGTGCTCGGACTGGAGTTCGCGTTGGAGATTCATGGTCGGAAGAAGCTACGAAGCATTCGCTCCAAAGCGAAAGCCTCTTTCGCCCCCGGCGGCGAATGCCATGTCGCCATGCCGGATTGTGCAAGCGCGGCTCACTCCAGCGCCCCGGCCCAGTCACTCGGCATCCGCCAGTCGCCACGCGGTGAGAGCGCCACGGAGCCGACCTTCGGCCCATCGGGCATCGACGAGCGCTTGAACTGATTTTGCGCAAAGCGGCGGAGGAAGACGGCGAGCCATTTTTCGATCACCGCAGCCTCGTGTTTGCCTGCAAAGGCCAGATTCGCGATGTAGCGGATTTTTTCCGCAGGGCAGCCGTGACGGACGAAGTGGAAGAGGAAGAAGTCGTGCAGTTCGTAGGGCCCGACGGTGTCCTCGGTCTTCTGCTCGATCTGCCCATCGGCACCGATGGGCAGAAGCTCGGGCGAGATCGGCGTGGCGATGACATCGTGGAGGATGTCTCCCGCTTCGGCGGCATAGAGCTCCGTGGCGGCCCACTCGATGAGGTATTTCACCAGCGTCTTAGGCACGCCCGCATTGACGTGATACATGCTCATGTGGTCGCCATTGAAGGTACACCAGCCGAGCGCCGCTTCGGAAAGGTCGCCCGTGCCGAGCACGAGGCCGCCGGTCTGATTCGCCACGTCCATCAGCACCTGGGTGCGCTCGCGGGCCTGGGCGTTTTCATAGGTGATGTCATGCAGCCCGGCGGGATGGCCGATGTCGCTGAAGTGCTGCTCCACGGCCGCTTTGATGCTGATCGTCCGCAGCGTGATTCCCAGCGCCTCGGCCAGCATTTCGGCATTGCCCTTCGTGCGTTCGGTGGTGCCGAAGCCGGGCATGGTCACCGTTAAAGCCGCACTGCGGGGCAGGGCGGCACGCTTCAGAGCCTCGATCAAAACGAGCAGCGCCAGCGTGGAGTCCAGCCCACCCGAGAGGCCGAGCACGACGGTCTTGCTCTTGGTCTGCCGGAGCCGACGGGCCAGCCCGGTGGCCTGGATGGCGAAGATCTCCTCACACACGGCCCGGCGGTCAGCGCCCGCAGGTGGCACAAAGGGATGCGCCGAGAGCGGACGGAGCAGTTTTTCACCTTCGGCGGCTTTGCCAAAGCTGAAGCTGATGCGCCGGAAGACCGGGCGGGCTTCGTCATCGCGGAAAGCGGCACTTTTAAAGCGCTCATGCTGGAGCCTCTGGAGGTCCACGTCCGCCACAGCGGTCTGAGTTTGGAAGGAAAAGCGCTCCGTCTCGGCCAGCAGCACGCCGTTTTCTGCGATCAAACCATGGCCGGAATACACCACGTCCGTGCTCGACTCCCCTGCCCCGGCTCCCGCATAAACATAGGCCGCCAGGCAACGGGCGGACTGCTGATTCACCAGCCCGCGACGGTAGGGGGCCTTGCCCAGGACTTCATCGCTAGCGGATGGATTCGCCAAAACGGTAGCTCCAGCCAGTGCGGCATGACTACTCGGCGGGATCACCGTCCAGAGATCCTCGCAGATCTCGATGCCGAGCACGAAACCGGGCAGATCCGCAGCAGCGAAGAGCAGGTCCGTGCCGATGGGAATACCATCGACCTCCGCGACCGCCAGCGTGGCCGCCGGGGAGAACCAGCGGCGCTCGTAAAACTCGCCCGAGTTTGGCAGGAAGGTCTTCGGCACAAAGCCCAGCACCCGTCCCTCGGCGATCACGGCGGCGACATTGTAGAGCCGACTCTCGACCGCCAGCGGCAGCCCCACGACCACCACGCAGCCAAGCCCGGCAGTGCTTTCGGCCAGCTCCGTGAAGGCTTGGTGGGCTCTTTTTAATAAGGCGCTGTGGTGGAAAAGATCCGCACAGGAGTAGCCCGTCAGGCTCAGCTCCGGGAAGACAATGAGCCGCGCCCCCTGCCCTGCCAGAGCCGCCATCTCCCGCTTCAGGATCGCCAAATTCGCCCCCACATCCCCCAGCGCCAGCTCAGGAGACACCGCCGCCACGCGGGCAAAACCGTGGTTTTCACGAAGGCTGGCAGGGGTGGGCTGGTCGGGCATAGCATGACCGATAGCACGGATGTGACGCAGGAGGGAACGGGAAGTTCAAGGGCGGTGCCATCCATCTGAAAGCTGCGGGTCCTAGGGCGACGAGGAGCAAGCAGCGGCCAGACATGCCCATCAGAAGGTAGAGGATAGCGGCTAGAAGATGGAGAAGAGAAACGCCGCCCCGAGCCAGCCGCAGACCCGACAACAAATCTTGAGCCTGGCGAAATCAGCACTCAAACGTCAGACAGGACCGACGCGCCAAACACAAAGCACATAACGCTCAAGCTCTGCCAGACGGTTGCTTGGAGCAGAGCCTGCGAAAGCAGGATCTGTGACAAGCAATCGTCTTGGCAGCAGCGCTTTGTTAGGCTCATTTTTCATTTCTGATAACCATATTCTGATTCATCTGAATATGGTTTTACATGAATTACCAGAACCTCCAACACTGAATGGTCCTTAAGTTTGAGGACTGTGACCCTTCGCTCGCCACCCCTGAACGCCAAGAACATGATGCCTGTGCTTTGGGGTAATGATTCGGCCCAAGATAGGGCAACACGCTCCTCGCCGCCATCGCTAAGCTCTCCCTCAAGGACATAAAATCTGTCTTTTATCAGACCGGGAATACATGCCGATGGTAAAAACGCGTCATAGCCGGTTTCGGCAACCGACTTCCCTATAAGTGAACAGTAGTCCGAAAATTTCATTTTCTGCCTAACGCCTCGGATCAGGCGACGGCGAGGGGTGGACGTTCCTGACACGACAGATAGCCTTCAAGCCGTTGCCTGCATCCGTTTTGTTCGGCCTTGGTGGCGGTTTGGCGGTTGTCCAATGTGTCATTTCTGGTCGTCCAAGTGGATGATGCGTGACTCCGACACAGATGAGTCATCGATGGTGATCTGGCCCGGGCTCGATCCGTGAGACGGAGCCTCATCGAAGCCAGATCGACCATAACCGCCCGAGATGGCGACGGAAGAAACGGAGGAACTGAAAATCCAAAGTCCAGCAATCGTCAGGCAGCACACAAAGCCAACCACACCGACCCACGCACGAGGTGCGAATGTCCACAGGCGCGGCCCGAGAATGGGCAAAGTAAGCTCATGGTGTATCTGAATCGATGCTGCCATGGCTCCGGGAAAGCCCGGCTCAACCTGTGAATCGATGTCCGCCTTCACGGTAGCCAGCGCTTCGTCCAATGATTTCTGGAGTTCCGCCTCAGACTGCGGCTTGTAGCGAATCATCAGCCAAAAAGACGCTGTGATGGGGGCTAGCAATGCCAATCCCAGTAAACATGTTGCAAGCTTCGTTGATAGCATAGCTGGCGTGTTAGTTAGCCGAACGACTCGGATGAGGCGACGGCGAGCGAAAGACGTCGACGACACGACAGATGCCATACGAGCCGTTGCCTGCATCCGTTTTGTTCGGCATTGTTGGCTCTTCAGTTAAATCTATCCTCTGGAGATGGCTTCGGAGAAACGGAAGTGCGCATACGTCTCAACGCACCTGCCCTCCCAGTCGACCCGATCAATACGTAGCTTTCTGCCCGCGCAACGCTGGCATTCAGGTATCTGAATCGAGACAACTTGCTCAAAGTCACCTCCTGCCTTTCTAAGAAGATATGTAAGGATACGGGCAATGGAGCCGAGCGCCAGAAAAGGGCTCGGAGCCTCAGGGCTTTCCCTCGTGATGTGGAGTAGCTGAAGGTCAGTAGCATCGTCACCACAATGAGGACATATCTGGGGCAATATAGAGTGACTGTATAGCACCACTCGTCTGCTATCACGGATAGCCTGTAGTTCCGTCTCGGGTATGTCGATGAGAGCGTGCTTCGACCGACAAGACGGGCAGCACCCGTAACCAGTCGTGAGAACGTCTCGCAAACACTTGGTGCATCTTTTCAACATAGGATCTTGGAGCGCTGCTTCTTTGCCGAACGTTGTTTAGCCACACTTAATTGTGGGCGAATCAGATTCGCCCACAGTTTTCTGTGGATGAACAGGGCTTAGGTGAGGTGAAAACGGCCGGTTCACAGAAAAAGGATTTTGATGAATGCGCCGATGGAAGAGAGAAAGTCGCCGGAGGTCAAGGTTTGGGTGCGGCGTGTCGTCGAGGCTGCTGCGGCGGCGCATAGGTGGAGGTTGGAGGATAGCAGATGGAAGATTGAAGTTTGAGGATGGAAGGTCTCCCTGCCGCCCCTTTTCAGGACGGCAGGGTGTGGGTTTCTCACCTTGGTGGTGAGTGTGTTCGGTGGCGTCTTCAGGAGTTCGACGTGGGCGCGGGTGGCTCGGGCGTGACGGGGGC